>CAZPAS010000141.1:0-2400 GCA_964584575.1 uncultured Dehalococcoidaceae bacterium
TATCTTCTCAACAAACTTTTGCGCTGGGATATCCACGCCGAGGTCATGAACCTCAAAGCCGTTAACATCGAGCATGAAGACGACGATGTCCTTGCCGATGTCATGTATATCACCGGCTACGGTGCCGATAATGACCTTGCCTCCCGTCTTGGCGGCGCCTTCCGACTTCAGCTTCGGCTTGACAAGTGCGTTGATTTTCTTCAGTATCTCGCCGGAATATACCAGGTCGGGGATAAAATACTCGCTTTTAGAGAAACGAGTGCCCACAATTTCCATCGCCCGGCTGGCGTCCGCCAGGATACCCATGGGGTCGGCGCCCGCATTCAGCTTTTCCTCGACGATGGCCAGCGCCTCATCTTCCTTCAAGTCGGAAAGTGCTTTGCATAAGTCTTTTGCCATGTGATTTGTCCTCCTTAACCTGTATTGTACCTGTTATTCTCGAATGATGTCTTATGTCAGTTTACCAACATATATTAACTACTTACAAGTGAAAATTCAAGATACCTCAAGGGTGATAGTATGAAGACCGCCTCGAAAAAAGGCAAATTGAACATAATGTGTGCATCGGTTACTCTGCAATTTAACATAGCCGTAGCTTGATTGCAATACAAAGTATTCTATGATATTATAGATAACGCTCCTGCATATCACCGGGGTGGTTTCTTTTCATGAGTGCAGGAGGTACACCCGATTCCGCACTGAACAGGCAGGTGGGCATGGCTCCTTCAAAGTTAGATCTGCATAGTCTCATAGTTTTCTACTACGTTGCCAGTGAAGAAAGTATAACTGCCGCCGCTGACAAGTTATGTCTTACGCAGCCCACCGTCACTTACCATATCAGGTCGCTGGAAAAGAACGTCGGGCTCAAACTACTCGATATCAAGAGGCAGAAGATATTCCTGACCCAGGCGGGTGCCGGACTCTTTCAGTATGTGAAAGAGATATACCACCAGATGACCAGTGCCGAGAAGTATCTGGAAAACCTGAAACAGGATAGCCTGCGGGTAGGAATCGCCACCACCTTCAGCACGTGTGTTGCCTCGGCGGCCTCCGCTTTCGAGAAACTCTATCCCAATGTCCGGCTTGTCATCCGGAGTTCATCCTCGTTCGACATCGTCGATGAAGTCCTCAATTCACAGGTGGACCTGGGGATTGTGGTCAGTATGGACTACGGCAACCCCAAACTGAAGTCGATTACCCTTTCCGACAGCCAGAAGCTGGTGCTCGTCGCCTCGCCGTCCAGTTCCATCGCGCAACGAGAACGGCTGGATTACGTAAACCTCTGTGGTTATCCCCTGATTCTGGGCCCGGAGACCTCGGCGACACGTCAGATTATTCTGAAGAGAATCAGGGTAGGCGGCTGCGCCATGCCCTCTCCGATAATCGTCGAGGTAAACAGCTCCGAGTGGGGCATCAACCTGGTGGAAAACGGCGAGGGGGTCGGTTTACACCATATCATGGGCGTGGAAAGGGCAATTGCCGACGGGCGGCTCAAGGTACTGCCGCTTACCGGCGATATCTTCGTGGGAGTGGACGCAGTACTGCGCGCCGATGCCCCGGAACACCCCATGGCGGAGAAGTTCATCTCTCTGGTCAGGGAAGCCTGCGAGTCAAGCCCGAATAAGCCCACCACCCGCGCCGCCGTAAAAGAGAAACGGTAGGCAGGCTATCTCTCAATGACATCCATCGCAGGTTTATCTGCTACGGCATCCACTGCAACTGCCCCGGATTGAGTGCGAAATCGTAGTACGTGTTACTCATTTCCGGTCGGTCCCACTTACCACGCGGCAGGTGGGGGTCGCTGAACCTGTTTTCCGTGGACTTGCCCACGTAAATGGGTCCGCCCATCATCCCGCTGATATACCTGGGGAGTCCGTTCATGGTCATAATAGGTTCGGCTTTCATGCTGTAGGCGCCCTGCCATTCCACCGCGTGTTTGTAGCCGGGCGGCGACGCCGTGCCCACCGGCTCTTTCTTGAAGGTCATCGGGGCGCGTTTTACCTTGAGCACATCTCCCTGGTTCGACCAGGCGGCGGTGAATATCTTTTCCAGCGCCTCCGCCTGTTTGGCGTCCGCCTTTGAGTCGATATAGAGTATGGTTTTCCAGGGTGCCTGCGCGGTGATGCCGCCCACGGGCGAATTGAAGCCGAAGCCCACGTTCAGGCCGGCGAGGTCTACGTCCTGGTAGTAGCCTTCCTTGATGTGGAAGGAAAAGGCGCCCTCGCACTGGTTGACGCCGTCGTGGAGGTCGGTCGGGGTGCTGGACCCCCAGTAGTAGGGGCATACCGGCGGCGATGTGCAGGCCTCGGTGCAGTCCCCGCTTACCATCCATTCCATCTTTTCTGCTGACATATCACTCTCCTTTAAGAATTTTCATTCTTCATCGGTAATTCTCATCTT
>CAZPAS010000141.1:2500-4635 GCA_964584575.1 uncultured Dehalococcoidaceae bacterium
ACGACCCGCCTGACGCCCAGCGAATTAAAGGTATCTATAAAATGCTCGGCGTACTTGGTGAATTCGCCCAGGTAGCCGATTTCATAAGCGCGTCCGCCGCAGCAGGACTCCTCCGCGCCCATGATACCCACGTCTATTCCGGCGGCTTTGAGGAGGCCGACGGCACTGCGGGGCACTTCCCACAGTTCCGGCTCGAAGGATAGCATGCAGCCGGCATGGTAGGCTACCTCTACTTTGTCGCCGGCGGCGTTCTTGATATCCATGCCCTTTGCCCAGTCGCCCCGCTCCGCTTTCGGTTTACCGAAAACATTATCGTCGCGTTTCAGGCTGTCCACCATAATCATGTAGGCGGGGTTAAGGTTGCCGCGCGTCACCGCTTCCGTCCGCAGCGCCTGGACGGTATCGAAGATGTGCTGGCGATGGTAGACGCCGCATTGCTGCTCGCAGGAAAGACAGCCGGTGCAGGCGTATATCCTTTCGCGGATATCTTCGTCGTCGAGGTCCAGTTCGCCGTTGACGATGCCCCGGGCAATCAGCATCTTCCCGGAGGGATAGTAAGACTCCAGCCGGTACTTTTCCCCGGCGGGGCAGGCGGGCGTAAATATTTCCAGGACACTTTTACACGTGCCGCAGTGGGTGCATCCGTAAAGCCATTCCTTCAGTTCGTCAAGGACCATCGCTGCCTCCGATATCGCTTAAACTAACGTCATTCTCGGTCTTGACCCGAGAATCCAGCCCTCCCTTCCCCACCGAGATTATTCGCTTCACTCAGAATGACAGGGGGAACTGGATTCCGGCTTTCGCCGGAATGACACCGATATTATTCGGGCTTGCCCCACCTGCCGGGATTCATGATGTTATTGGGGTCCATCACTTCTTTAATCCGGCGATGCAGCTTAAGCCAGTCCGGCCCCGCCAGTTCCTCCAGCCTTCTCACCGCCCAGACCGGCGTCTTGTAGGGTATGTAGCCCGTTTCCAGTACCAGGTCGAGCTGTTCCGCGCACAGGTCATTGATTCGCTGTACCAGGTCGGGGTCGCCCTTATCATAGGGGAGCATCCAGCGCAGTCCGACGAAGTGTCCCTCGTTCATGATGCGGGTATAGAGGGTGCGTGAAATATCGTACTTGTCCTGCAGCTCGCAACCCCTTTTCGCGGTCTCCAGCCAGCGGCTCATCGGTCCGTAGGTCCCCACCCACATCAAGCCTCCCCCGGAGCTGAGCACGCCCAGCGCCTGCATGGGGAATGACGCGGTGGTGCTGGGCACGGTATCCGGCCCGGTGAAATTGCATCCCTGGCATTTTGCCGCGACAGCCTGGCTCATCGCTTCTATCTTGGCGTTGAGCTCGTTCTCGGTATTGCCGGTAAGCTCAGCGGTGATAACGAACTCCGGTTCGTCCCCCTCACGGTAAATCGCCGGGTGCAGGGGCGCCTTTTCATGGGCGTAAGCTGCCATGCCGACCTTGTTCAGGGCGTAGGACGTACCGATAAGGTCGTCCGGAATCCTGGTCCGGATTATTGCCTTGAGAATTTTATCGGCGCTTTCCAGGTCCATCGCCATGTACGTCACCGCCGTGTTGTGCGGCGGATTGGGCCAGAGGCTTACCGCCATCTTGGTAATGACGCCGGTGGTGCCCTGCCAGCCCAGGAAGAGGCCCTGCGTTTCCGGGAAGGGGGAGAATGCCTGCCAGGTCTTGCTTGCCGCGCAGGAGCCGATTTTTATCAACTCGCCGCTTGTCAGCATGACTTCCAGCCCGCTTACCCAGTGCGAGGCGTCCCCGTACCGGAATGACAGGTTATCGAGTCCCTGCACGAGGGCGTTGGTCATAACGCCGGTGGAGGGGGGAGAAAAGGCGTAGGTATATCTCAAGGTGGGATGGTTTTTCTCCAGGTAAGCCTTCATCCGACCGAAGGTTACGCCGGGCTCGACGACGGCATACATGTCCGTCTCGTTGACCTCGATGATGCGGTTCATCCTCTTCAGGTCGAGGACGATGCCGCCTTCGAGGGGGATGGTGAGTCCGCCCACGTTGCCGCCGGCGACGTAGGGGATAACGGGGATTTTCTCTTTGTTCGCCAGCGTGATAACGGCGCGCAGTTCTTCCGGCGACTGCGGCAGGACAACGATGTCCGGCCAG
>CAZPAS010000142.1:0-4565 GCA_964584575.1 uncultured Dehalococcoidaceae bacterium
CAGGAAACGAACGCGGACGCCATCCTGATGACGTCGCTTTACGGCATGTCTGAGCTGGACCTTAAGGGATTCGACGAGAAGCGCCGGGAGGCGGGACTGGGGGACATACTCCTCTATATCGGCGGCAACCTGGTGATAGGCAGGTACGACCCAAAAGAGGTCGAGCCGAGATTCAAGGCTCTGGGATTCGACCGTGTATACCCGCCGGAGACGGATATCGTTGAAGTCATCAAGACCGACCTCAAGAAAGACCTGAAAGCAAAAGGCAAGATGTAGTCGATTTGATACATCATGAATGACATCAGGCTGCTCATAGATTTCGGAAGCACGTTTACCAAGGTCGTCGCGGTGGACCTCGATAAAGTGGAGGTGGTCGCGACGGCGCGGGTGCCCTCGACCGTGGAAACGGATATCACGGTGGGACTGGGGGAAGCGCTAAAGAAAATCGAGGCACATACCGGCATCGGCGGCCTCCAGGAGAGGGAAGCCCTGGCGTGCAGCAGCGCCGCCGGGGGCCTGCGCATGGTCTGCGCGGGTTTCGTGCCGGAACTTACCAGCAAGGCGGCGAACCACGCCGCGCTGGGGGCGGGCGCCAAGGTAATCGGCTGCTATTCCTACAAGCTGACCCAGCAGGAAATGCAGGAGATAGAATCCGCCGCCCCGGACATCGTCCTGCTCTCCGGCGGCACGGACGGCGGCGACGAGAAGGTCATCATTCACAACGCCGGAATGCTCGCCCGCACCGGCGACGGGATAACCAATATCATCATCGCCGGCAACAAGACGGCTTACGACGAGATAAAAGATATCTTCTTGGACAATAGTAAAAATGTATTATACACGAAAAACGTCATGCCGGAGATAGGCGTGCTGGACGTGGCTCCGTGCAATCGGGAAATACGCGACCTTTTTATGAAGAACATCATCGAGGCTAAAGGCATCGCGCGCGCCAAGACGATGATTAAAGATGTCATTATGCCGACTCCTTCCGCCGTGCTGGAAGCGGCGAAGTTGATAGCGGACGGGTACGAAGGCAAGGGGGGGTTCGGGGAGGTTATCGTTATCGACGTCGGCGGGGCGACCACCGACGTCCATTCAATCGCCCAGGGCAAGCCCGCCAAGGCGGACACGATTATGGCAGGACTGCCCGAGCCGTACGAAAAACGGACGGTGGAGGGAGACCTCGGCCTGAAATACAACCTGGACAGGCTGCTGGAACTGGTAAAAGAGAGGGAAACACCGGATAATTTCGATGCTATCGTTAGGGGGTTTCACGAGGGCAGGCTGCCGGAAACGGAAGCGGAGAAAACCTGCCACCGGCTGCTGACCTGTCTCACGGTGGAAGTCGCCATGACGCGCCATGCCGGACGGATTGAGGTGGTCTACGGACCCACCGGCGAGCGACTGGTCCAGTACGGCAAAGACCTGACCGGCATCAAGACGGTCATCGGCACGGGGGGACCCATTATCTTTTCCGGCAAATGGCGGGAGATTCTTGAAAACACGCTGTTCCGGGAAGACAATCCATTCAGTCTCAAACCTAAGAATCCCGTCTATTATGTTGATGAACAGTACCTGCTCTACGCGGTGGGGCTGCTCAGCCAGGTGGAGCCGGAAAAGGCATTGAGTCTTGCCAGGAAGTACCTGAAACGTATATAAGTAAAGAGGGACAATGTTAGAACACCTGCGGGCGCTGGACCTGACCGACGATAAAGGTTTCCTGTGCGGCAAGACACTCGCCGACCTGGGAGTCGATGTTATAAAAGTCGAGAGACCGGGCGGCGACCCCGCGCGAAAAATCGGGGGGTTCTGGCACGATACCACCGAACCCGAGAAAAGCCTGTACTGGTTCGCTTACAACTCCAACAAGCGCGGCATCACGCTGGATATAGAGTCGGCGGAAGGACGCGAAATATTCAGGAAGCTGGTCAAGGGCGCCGACTTCGTTATCGAGTCGTTCCCGGTGGGTTACATGGAAAAACTGGGACTGGATTATAGCGAACTCAGTAAAATTAACAAGGGCATTATCATGGCATCCATCACGCCCTTCGGCACGGAGGAGCCATACCGTAACTATAAAGACTCGGATATCGTGGTGATGGGCATGAGCGGGACGCTGTACCAGACCGGCGAGACGGACGGTCCGCCGGTGCATATCAGCATGCCGCAGGCCTGCCTGCACGCCGGGGCGGACGCCGCCGTTGGGTGCATGATGGCGTATTACCACCGGGAGATTTCCGGGGAGGGGCAGCACGTGGACGTATCCATGCAGCAGAGCGCGGCGTGGTTCCAGGCGAATGCCGTCCCCACCTGGGAGCTTCTCCAGAGGGTTCTCAAGCGGTCCGGGGCTTTCCGCGCCGGCATGAGCAAGGACGTCGGGCAGCGGCAGGTCTGGCAATGCAAGGACGGCTACGTGTTCTTCAACGTCATCGGCGGGAGGACGGGGGCGAAGTCGTTGAGCGCGCTGGTGGACTGGATGAACGAAGAGGACATGTCCACCGACCATCTCAACAACATGGACTGGGACAACTTCGACATGTTCACGGTCACCAGAGAAGAGATGGACGCGATATCAAATCCGGTGGGTGAGTTTTTCAGGAGACATACACGCAAGGAACTGCTGGCGGGGGCGGTGCCGCGGGGGGTATCCATCGGGCCGCTGTCCAGCATGGAAGACCTGCTAAATGACGAGTGCCTCCGGGAACGCAACTTCTGGAAAGAGATAGAACACCCCGAGCTCGGGACGAGCATCACCTATCCCCGCGAGTTCGTGAAGTCCACGGAAGTGGACTGCTCCACGCGGTTTCGCGCCCCGCTCATCGGGGAGCATAACGCGGAGATTTATAAAGAACTGGGGCTGTCTAATCAGGAACTGGCGACACTGAGAGAGTCCGGGATTATCTAGGGAGAGAATGGAGTTGGAGATAGAAGAGCGCGACGGCGTATTCAGCGGGTTGACGATACTGGCGTTCTGCTGGGCGGTGGTGGGCCCGCTGACGATGAAGTTCTTCGCCGACCACGGTGCCACGGTCATCCGGGTGGAGACGAGCAAACGTCCCTGCACCATGAGGTCGTCGGCACCATATAAGGACAATATACCGAATTTTAACAAGGGCGGCTATTTTAACTACTACAACTCCAATATCTTAAGTCTGTCCCTGAATATGCAGCTGCCGGAAGCCCGCGAGATAGCGAAGAGGCTGGCGGTGGAGTGCGACGTATTCATGGAGAACTATACGCCGGGCAACATGGAGAAATGGGGCTTGAGCTACGAGGAGCTGAAGAAGCTCCGACCGGACATCATCATGCTGCGGCAGAGCGGCTACGGCTCGTGGGGACCGTACAAGAACCTGCCGGCTTTCGGGATGGTGCTGGTACCAATCGCGGGACTGCCCAACTTCATCGGCTGGCCGGGCAAAGAGCCGCTGCCGGTCGGTGTTTCCGCATATACGGACTGCATCAGTCCGCGGTTCGCCACGGCGGCTCTGATTGCCGCGCTGGACTACCGCAAGAGGACGGGGAAAGGCCAGCTTCTTGACCTCTCGCAGTTTGAAACGGCCCTGTATTTCATCTCGCCGGCTATTCTCGATTACGCGGTGAACGGTCGCGAGCCGGAAAGAATCGGCAACGCCTCCCCGTACGCCGCCCCGCACGGTGTATATCCGTGTAAAGGCGACGACCGCTGGTGCACCATCGCCGTGAATGACGACGAGGAGTGGGCGAGCCTGTGCCGGGAAATGGGCAAGCCCGGGCTTACTAAAGACCCGCGATTTAAAACGTTCACCGACAGGAAACAGAACGAGGATGAGCTGAATAGCATAATCGGTGAGTGGACTTCCCAACAAAAAGCCGAAGACGTGATGGAAAGGCTGCAATCCGCCGGCGTGCCGGCAGGAGTCGTGGGAAATACCGAGGACGTTTTCAACGACCCGCAGCTGAATGAACGTAATATGTACTGGCCCATGGAACACAGCGAGATGGGCATGTTCACCCACCTGGGGCAGAGCTTCCGGCTTTCAAAAACACCCTCGAAAGCATACTCGCCGAGTCCGCTCCTGGGTGAACACACAGAATATGTTTGCACAAAAATATTGGGAATGTCCGACGAAGAATTTATCGACCTTATGCAGAAGGGTGTCTTCGAATAATACGTTACTGGAGGTAAACGATGTTAAAGTTTGAAAAAGCGGGCGAATACGATGACGTTATTTACGAAAGAAGCGGCTATGTAGCCCGCATTACGCTGAACAGTCCGAAGACGATGAATACCGGTGTCAAGGACTTCAATAAGGCGCTGGCGGTGGTGGAAGAAGCCGACGATATCAAAGTGCTGATTATCAAGGGGGCGGGACGGGCTCTCGCCGCCGGGGCGCCACTGAACGAGGTGGGGTTCGTCTACGGGTGGAAGGAGCCCAAGCACGGCGAAAGAGCCCCCCGGACAGCCATCAGGAACAGGCTGAAGTTCGACCGCAGGGTCTTTTACGAGGGCATGCTGAAGCTATTGTACTTTCCCAAGATAACCATCGTCCAGGCTCACGGCTACCTGCTGGGGGCTTCCATGGACA
>CAZPAS010000143.1:0-4534 GCA_964584575.1 uncultured Dehalococcoidaceae bacterium
TCCGCCAGGTACGGCTGGCGCTCCTGGAGGCAGACGTCAATTTCAAGGTGGTCAAGGACTTTACCGGTCGCGTCAAGGAGCGTTCCGTCGGCAAGGAGGTCATGGAGAGCCTTACCCCCGCCCAGCAGATTATCAAGATAGTCAACGAAGAGCTAATCGCCACCCTCGGCGACGGCGAAGGCAGCCGGCTGGCTGCCGCCTCACAGCCCCCCTCTGTTATCATGATGGTGGGCTTGCAGGGCAGCGGCAAGACGACCACCGCCGCCAAGCTTGCCCTTCACCTCAAGCACGCCGGACAGAAACCCCTGCTGGTTGCCGCGGACAACCGCCGTCCCGCCGCCATCGAGCAACTCGTTGCGCTGGGCAAACAGCTGGACGTGCCGGTGCACAGTGAAGACCCCAGGACGTCCAGCAAGGACATCTGCACTCACGGCATGTCCCAGGCTAAAAAGATGGCGGCTACCCATGTAATCGTCGATACGGCGGGTCGACTGCATATCGATGATGAAATGATGAAGGAACTGGAGCAGGTTAAAAAGGTACTGAAACCCGATGAGGTGCTGCTCGTCGTGGATGCCATGACCGGGCAGGACGCCGTGCGGGTGGCGGAGGAGTTCCACGAGAGGGTGGACGTAACCGGACTCGTGCTGACCAAGATGGACGGCGACGCGCGGGGCGGGGCGGCTTTGTCCATACGGTGGGTAAGCGGCGTGCCGATTAAGTTCATCGGCATCGGGGAAAAGGTGGACGCCCTGGAGCCTTACTACCCCGACAGGCTGGCATCGAGGATACTGGGCATGGGCGACGTCCTGACGTTCATCGAGAAGGCGGAAAAGACCATCGACGAAAAGAAGGCGCAGGAACTCCAGCGGAAGGTCAAAACGGCTACATTCGATCTTGAGGATTTCCTGGAGCAGCTTAAAGCCATTAAAAGCATGGGGCCCATAGCCCAGCTTGCCGACATGCTGCCGGGGATGTCCAAGATTGCGAGCCGGCTGCCCGACGGTGCCCAGGAAGCACAGCTTAAAAAGGTAGAAGCTATCATCCTCTCGATGACCCCGCAGGAAAGGCAGAATCCGGCGATTATCGGGGGGAGTCGAAGGCGGCGCATCGCCAGCGGCAGCGGCACGCGCACCAGTGACGTCAATCAGCTGCTCGGGCAGTTTCAGCAGATGCAGAAGTTCATGAAGCTGGGCGCCAGGGGCAAGTTGCCGAAGAACATCATGGGGATGTTCAAGTAACGTAAAGGAGATACGAATGTCCATGAAAGGTAAAAGAGTATTTACCGACGAGGAACTCAAGGAAATGGGAACACGGACGCTGGACGTGTTGCTGGAAACAATCGACGCCGGAGATAAGAAGAAGGCTAAAGAGCTTGCCGAACGGATGTACCGGGAGTTCAACCACCTCCACGACGGCTACATGACCTGGGTTACCGGCCTGCAGACGTATATCTACGAAAATTACGGCGTCGACGCCGTTGAAGAAGCGGAACGGCAGGCGCATACCATCGAATCGAAGATTGCCTTTATCCCTTCCAGGGAGACTGATTTTCGCGCCCGGGTAATAAACATGGTGGGGGGACTGCGGGGTCACCTGCAGCCGATTAAGATCGAAGAAGACGACGAGAAGGTGAGTATCACCATGCAGCCGTGCGGTTCCGGGGAGAGGATAATCCAGAAAGGCGGTTACAAGCCGGAGGTCGGACTGGCGAGGGTCAAGGAGCCCCACCGCATTACCTGGGGCATGAAAGATTTCCCCATCTACTGCGTGCACTGTCCGATAATGGAGGCGATGGACATAGAAAGGACCGGCAATTTCGGGTTTGTCCACCTGGTGACCGAGCCGATATACAACGAGTCCTGCCGGTTCGCCTTTTATAAAGACCCCGCGGACATACCGGAAGAACTATACACCCGGATAGGCAAGAAGAAACCCGCCTCGCCAAAGAAATAGGGGATATTGAAGCAGTTGTCAGCTTTCTACGGCGGGCTGCTCCTCGACCTTCTGGTTTTCCAGGTCCATCAGCGACTTGCTGAGACTGAATAAGCAGATGATAACCAGCCATGCCCCGGAGGCGATGAAATAGAGCGAACGTATGCCGAGCCAGTCCGCCACCGGTCCGCCTATCACCAGCCCGAGCGGTACTGCCGCCGTGATTATCGAGCCGTATAAAGCGAATACTCGCCCCTGCATATCCTTGGCTACGACCGAATTCAATATTGCCCCAAGCGGCGCGTTGACCAGAGTGAGACCCGCTCCCATGAACAGCATGGCGGGAACGGTGGTAGCATAGAATATATCTGGCGATGTAAGCCCCAGTCCTACGCTGCATGGAATCATTATCAAAAATCCCAGGAAAGCCGTCCACATACGCTTTTTGAAACCGCCCCATACCCCCAATGCCAGACCCCCTAAAATACCGCCGATTCCGTTAGCAGAACCCAGCCAGCCCAGTTTAACTACATCTCCTCCCAGGTATTCATTCACCAGTATTGGTATCAGGCTGGACGCTGGCGCGACAAAGAATATGAGTAACGCTACCATGCTTATCAGCATGACCAGCCCCGGCCTTGACCAGATATAACGGAAGCCCTGCTTCATGTCACCGAAGTAGTCGGGCTTGACCGCCAGTGTAGTACGCGGCGGCTGCGGTATCACCAGTGGCAGCAGGCAGGCGACTGCGATTATAGCCGTGATGATATCCACGGAAAGCACTCCCTGCATGGGCAGCGCCTCCATGAGAAAAGCGCCGGCGGGCGGAGCGACAATCTTGATGGCGCTCTGCAACATCTGAAAGAGTCCGTTAGCCCGTACCAGGTGTTCTTCCGGCACAATCATAGGGATGGAGGCTCCCAGGGCGGGGAACTGGAAAGACTCGCCGATTGCCCTGCCTATCATAATCAGGTAAATGTGCCATATCTGGATATTGCCTGTATAAAAAAGGACGACCAGCACTAACGTCAGCAGCATGACGTAAAGGTCGGCGAAAATCATTATCTTTTTACGGTCCCAGCGGTCGACCAGCGGCCCGACGAACGGCCCCAGGACGATTTGCGGAATGATGGCTACCATCAGCGCGGTGGCGAGTATCGTGGCGGAACCGGTTTCGCGGGTCAGGTACCATGCCAGCGCAAAGTTCACCACGGCGCTGCCGAACAACGAGGCCGCCTGGCTGGACCACAGGACGAAGAATTTTTTCAATATGTTACCCCTCTATTCAAGTCGTTCCTTTTTCTGCTGAGAGGGTTGTGACTCGGGTTGGTTTGTTAACCTGCGCCTTCCGGCGGGCTGGAGAAAGTACCCTTGAACATCGCTTCGCAAACTTCACCAAAGGCATCCAGGTCTACTTCCGGTTCCAGCGATTTATGCATTGTAATCCCGAACACCATGCCCATAATGGCGCGGGCGATTGCCAGAGAATCAAGACCGGCATTGATTATCCCCGCTTGTTGATTTTGCCTTATAAATTCAATAAGTAGGGCATGGGTGTTATCCTGATTTTTGAGCACGGCTTCACGAACACCGCTATTTCGGGTAGCCTCCGAATATAAATCAAGTTGAACGCTGATACTCTTGCTCATTTCATATTGTTTAACGAGGGAAAGCCAGAATCGAATAATATTAATAAGTGATTCGTTGGGATTGTCGGAAATCACTGATGTTAACGAAGAAATTGACCATTCGTTAAAGTCCTTTACAGCGGCAATTATAATATCTTCCTTACTGGAGAAATAGTTGTAAACGGCTCCGGGACTCAGATTGGCAGCGTCATAAATATCCTGCATGGTGGTATTGTGAAACCCTTTTTCCATGAAGCATTTGGTCGCGGCTTCCAGAATCTCAGCGCGCCGAGCTTCCAGATAGGCTTCGGGGACTTTAGGTGACATGGCAGCCTCCCAATAAATAGATTATACGATTTATTTATAGACTATTTAATCTATTTTGTCAAGAGGGAATGAAAAAAGGGCGGGTTATGAGGCCCGCCCTTCGGTTTTGACTGAAAAATCCTACTCCAGGTAGTCCTTAAGCTTGCGGCTGCTTTATTCCACTGTCATTGCGAGCCCAGATGAGACCCTAGCTCTTACGAATCTGGGCGTGGCAATCTCAATAACAGGTTAAGCCAAAGATAAGGATTGCCACGTCACTTCGCTCCTCGCAATGACAATTCCTACTCCAGGTAGTCCTTGAGCTTGCGGCTGCGGCTCGGATGGCGCAGCTTTCTCAATGCTTTAGCCTCAATCTGGCGGATTCTTTCGCGGGTGACGTTGAACTCCACGCCCACTTCCTCAAGCGTACGGGAACGCCCGTCTTCCAGTCCGAATCTCAACTGGAGGACGCGCTGCTCGCGGGGAGTCAGCGTGCCCAGGACGTCTTCGATTTGCTCCTTGAGGAGCTGCTTGGAGGCGATGTCCACCGGCGGCAGGGCGTTCCTGTCCTCGATTGAGTTGCCCAGCGGGCTGTCTTCTTCCTCGCCGATGGGCGATTCCAGGGATATGGGCAGCTGCGATACCTTGACGATTTCCCTGACCTT
>CAZPAS010000144.1:0-4517 GCA_964584575.1 uncultured Dehalococcoidaceae bacterium
AGGTTCGAGAGCCTCGGCAGCGTGGAGCCGACGATGCTATGAAGGACTTTCAGGGATTCCCCGCCAGGATGGAGTTTACCTCCGTCCCCAACGTCTTTTTCAGCAGCCTGCTGCCTCAAATAACGGACATGGCTGAACTGAAGACCACCCTCCACGTCATCGCCGCGTTGTATCGCAAGAAGGGGAGCCCCCGCTACGTGAGTTATGGCGAGCTTCTGGCGGACGCCGCCCTGATGGACGGACTCAAGGTAAATAAAGGGAAGCCCGAAGAGATACTGCTTGACGCTCTAAAGATGGCGGTGGAGCGGGGCACGCTGCTTCACCTGGCGGTGGAGAAGGACGGCGCGTCGGAGGATATCTATTTCCTGAACACCGCTTCCGACCGTCAAGCGGTGGCAAAAATCGAAGGCGGCGAGCTTACGCTGGCGGGACTGAAGCCCTCGGCGAAGGCTTACGTGGCGACCGAAGAACTGCCGGATATTTTCACCCTCTACGAGCAGAACATCGGCATGCTGACCCCCATGATTGCCGATGAACTCCGCGACGCCGAGAAGAATTACCCGCAGGAGTGGATTCGGGACGCCATCAAAGAAGCCGCCCTCCATAATAAGCGCAGTATAAAATATATCGCGAAAGTCCTGGAAAACTGGTCGGTAGAAGGCAGGAGCGATGGAACATATCAGCGAGATTCTAAAAAAACAGGCCCGGACAGGTACCTCAAGGGCAAGTACGGACACATGGTCCGACGCTGACGACGAGTTGCCGGTAAGTCCGGACTGCCCCGTGTGCAAAGGCGCGGGTATCGTTCATCCCCGGCTGCCCTCGGGACAGCCGGACTACAGCCGCGTCGTTCCCTGTAAATGTACCCGCAAGGAGCAGGACAGTGAGCGCCTGACGCGTCTCACGCGGTACAGCAACCTGGGCGCGCTGACGCGCTTCACCTTCGATACCCTGGAACCGAAGGGCAGGAGCGGCAATAAAGCCAGCCAGGAGCGGTTCAGTCATGCCTATGAAGCCGCCAGGGCTTTCGCCGCCCAGCCCGAGGGCTGGCTGGTGCTGGGTGGCACCAGCGGCAGCGGCAAGACGCACCTGGCGGCGGCAATCGTCAACGAGCGTATCAAGAACGGCTATCCCGCTTTGTATGTCACCGCCCCCGACCTCCTCGACCACCTGCGTTCGTCCTTCGAGCCGGACAGCGAGGTGCCTTACAGCGAGTTCTTCGAACAGGTACGCAGCGCCCCGCTGCTGGTGCTGGACGACCTAGGGGCGCAGTCCGGTACTCCCTTTGCCAAGGAAAAGCTCGACCAGCTGCTGACGTCGCGTTTCAACGCCGAGCTGCCCACGGTCATCGTCGCCATCACGCCAATCGACCAGATGGACGACCGACTCCGCACCCGCCTGACCGACGAGCAACTCTGCCGTGTTTTTATACTTGAAGAGGAACAGCCGACCTCCGAATACGGCTGGAGTCACGAGTTCGAGCTCCAGAAAAAGATGACCTTCATCAATTTCAAGCGCCGTAACGACCTGTCCATGGAGCAGCAGGACAACATGGACGAGGCGTACCGCATCGCCTTCGACTTCGCCAAGAACCCGGAAGGCTGGCTGGTCTTCATGGGGGAGACCGGCTGCGGCAAGACGCACCTGGCGGCGGCAATCGTGAACTTCCGTTACGAGGCGGGCAAGCCGGCGCTTTTCGTGGTCGTGCCGGACTTTCTCGACCACCTCCGCTCCGCCTTTTCGCCGGAGAGCAAGGTGTCGTACGACAAGCTGTTCGAGAGTGTAAAGTCGGCGCCCCTGCTCGTCCTGGACGATTTCGGAGAGCAGTCCACCACCCCCTGGGCTAAGGAGAAGCTCTATCAGGTGTTGAACTACCGCTACAACGCCCAGCTGCCCACGGTGATTACCACCCGCTATTCGTTCGACGAGATAATCGAGCAGTTCGACAGCTCGGTGAGTTCGCGGCTGGTGGACAAGAACGTCAGCGTGCCCTTCTTCATCATGGCGCCGGACTTTCGCGGCGACGCCACCCACGGTCGCAAGCGCACCCCCCGCGGCAGGACCCGGAGCAACCGCTAGCCGCTTCCGTCATTGCGAGCGTAGCGAAGAAATCCGTATTTCCCCCACCCCTCCTATCTTATCTATTCCCACCCAATCCCACCTGCGCTAACCTGCCCGCCGCTCCTCCTGAGCTATGGCAGGCGTGAGCTTCGGTGGGTGAACCGCCCAGTATCATTCTTGGCTTAGCCCGTAAGACAGGAGGAAGAGGGGCTGGATTCCCGTTTTCACGGGAATGACGTAAGAACGGGGGGCGTCTAAGAGGGGTGAAACCCCTCTCCAAAAAAAATCCCCCTTCCATTCATAAATAACCAAGGGAAGGGGGATGCAGGGGGATAGGTTCACCATAGAAACAGGGGGGTGAGGTGGAACTAAATTCCTTTGACTCGCCATCTTTAAAGGGTTAAAATTGGGGTAAGAGAAACTTGACAACGTACACGGAAACGTGTAAGATTAGAGCGGAGATGACCATCAAAGTCCTCGATAAAGAGACGATTGCCCGGATTGCCGCCGGCGAGGTTATCGAGAGGCCGGCGTCGGTGGTGAAGGAACTGGTGGAGAACGCCCTGGACGCGGGACCGAGCAGGGTAGAGGTGGAGATAAGGGGCGGTGGTATCAGCTATATACACGTGACCGACGACGGTACCGGGATACCGGTGGACGAGGTCGAACTTGCCTTCGAGCGAAATGCCACGAGCAAGATTGAGGCGTCCGACGATTTGTTTAATATCGGCAGCCTGGGATTTCGCGGCGAGGCCCTCCCCAGCGTCGCCGCCGTGGCGGACGTCGAACTGCTGACCTGTGCCGAAGGCGAATGGTCGGGGAGTCATATCGTGCTGGAAGGCGGCGCAGTGACTCAAAAGAAAGGGCAGGCGCGCAATAGGGGCACCACCATAACCGTGAAAAACCTGTTCCGCCGGGTGCCGGCAAGATTGAAATTCCTGAAGTCGCTGCCCACGGAAAGCGGTCGCGTTGCCAATATCGTCAGCCAGTACGCCCTGGCTTATCCCGAGGTCAGTTTCACGCTAATAGTCGACTCCAAGGAGAAGCTGCGTACGTCGGGACGGGGCAGGCTGCTGGACAGTATTATCGAGGTCTACGGCACGGAACTCGCGGGTAAGATGCTGCCGGTCAATCCCCCGGAAGGGGAGTGGTCGAGCGGTCGGTCAAGGCCTAATATTGAGGTCGCCGGCATGGTCGGCTCCCCGGAACTGGGTCGGGCCGGTCGGGGCTACATGAGCTTTTTTATAAATCGACGCTGGGTGAGCAGTCGGCTGTTGTCCTACGCGGTCGAGGAAGCGTATTCAGGACTGCTCATGACCGGCAGGCACCCGGTGGCCGTGCTTGATATTAACATCCCGCCCGAGGAAATCGACGTTAATATCCATCCCGCCAAGAGCGAGGTGAAGTTCCGGAACGAGTCGGAAGTCTTCCGCGCCGTGCAGCGGGCGGTACGCCGGTCGCTCGTGGCGCAGATGCCCGTACCGAAAATCGAAGAGGTAGCGACCGCTTTTAAAGCGCCGCCGACCGGACTCCAGCAGCGATGGGCACCCGCGGCGGGTGAAGAACAGCGGGTATCGCCGGTAGAGTCGACGCAACCGTTGCTGGCGTCGCTGCCGGTGCTGCGGGTGGTGGGACAGGTCATGAACAGCTATATCGTCGCCGAGGGGCCCGACGGACTCTACGTAATCGACCAGCATGCCGCCCACGAGCGGGTGAGGTTCGATAAGGTACGGGAACAGCGTGAAAGCAGCCAGCCCGAGGTGCAGGGACTGCTGGAACCGGCGACGTTCGAGGTGACGCCGCGACAGGACCCGATTATGAAGGAGTGTCTCGATAGTCTGGCGGAGTTCGGGTTTAACATCGAAGAGTTCGGCGAGCGCACCTATCTGGTAAGGACGGTGCCGGCGTTGCTGGTAGGGGACGACTGGTCCTCAATGCTGCGGGAACTGCTCGACGAGCTTTCCGGCGAGTCGAAGAGTCGCTGGGAGGAGCGGATGGTGGCGTCGATTGCCTGTCACGGGGCTATCAAGGCGGGGCAGGCATTATCCGACGACGAGATGCGGGCGCTGGTACGGCAACTGGAACAGACCGCCAATCCCCACACCTGCCCGCACGGCAGGCCTACCATCATACGGCTGACGGCCGGTCAGCTGGAGCGGGAGTTCGGGCGGACTTAACGTCATTGCGAGTCCTTCTACTGAAGGACAAAGCAATCCGTCTCTATGTCATTCCGGTCCTTCGACTGAAGGGTAAACTCCAGCCGGAATCCAGACCACCTCCCTGCCCCTCGTAAGTTATCTTTTCCCACCCGGGCCCGCTTACGCTAACCTGCCCGCCGCTCCTCCTGAGCTATGGCCGGCGGGAGCATCAGCGGGTAAACCGCCCTCGTATCATTCTCTGCTTAACCCGCAGGGTTCCCCACGCAGTTTCCCCCTTTGGAAAAGGGGGACTAAAGG
>CAZPAS010000145.1:0-2560 GCA_964584575.1 uncultured Dehalococcoidaceae bacterium
CAAGAGGGGCGCAGCCCCTCTTATAAAAAACTTCCCCCTTTCCTTTGAAGGAGAGGGGGATACAGGTCGAAGACTCTTCGAGGGGTGAGGTAGAATAAGACTCGTGGGGCAGCTTTTTGAGGCATAATATGATTGAACTGGAAATGCAGCGGGTAACGCTGGGATATAACCATCATCCGGTGCTGGAGGACATAACCCTCAAGGTATCGCCGGGGGAACTGGTAGGACTCATCGGTCCCAACGGCTCCGGAAAATCCACCATCATCAAGGCATTGAGCCACGTCATCAGTGTGGAGTTGGGGAAGGTGCTGGTGGGCGGAAGGGACATTACGGCTATACCGAGACGCGAACTTGCCTGCATGGTGGGCGTGGTGCCGCAGCTGCCGCTGCTGCCCAGCACTTTCACCGCCTTCGAGATTGTGCTCATGGGCAGGAACCCTCACCTGGGCCTGTTCCAGTCCGAGAGTAAACGCGACTGGTCAATTGCCCGGCGTGCCATGGAACAGACCGGCACGGAGGAACTCGCCAGCCGTTACGTCAACGAGCTTTCCGGCGGGGAAATCCAGTGCCTGCTGATTGCCCGCGTGCTGGTGCAGGAGACCAGTGCCATCCTACTCGACGAGCCGACCGCCAACCTGGATATCGGCAGACAGGGCGATATACTCGGTCTGATAAAGAATCTCTGCGTACGGAACAAGCTGGCGGTGCTGGCAGCCGTCCACGACCTCAACCTGGCAGCGCAGTACTGCGACCGTCTGCTCCTGATTAACGAGAGGCACATCCACGCCGAGGGCACGCCGCGGGAGGTCATTACCGACCGGAATATCAAAGAGGTGTACGGCGCCGAGAACTGCGTCTATACGCACCCGGTCAACGGACTCCCTACCGTGCTGCTGGGCGCCAACATCAACAGGACGAATGAATCATAATCATGGAAACGATATTGATAATAATCCTTGCCGTAGCCGCCGACCTGGCTTTCGGCGACCCGCCGGACGCCTTTCACCCGGTCGCCTGGATGGGTAAAGTAATTTCCCTCCTGGAAAAGGCGGGACTGAAATTTAGTCCGACCGCCCAGTTCTTTTACGGCATGGGCCTGACCCTGTTCACCATGGCGCTATTCACCGTCCCCGTTTATTTCATATTCTTCTACATCGGGCGTCTCAGCCTGATAGCTGCAATAATCCTGGGGGCGCTGATACTTAAGAGCACGTTCTCCATCAGGGGACTGCGGCGAACGGCGTTGAAAATCAGGGACCTTCTCAAGGGCGGCAAGCTGAAGGAGACGCGCCACGAACTGCGGGCGCTGGTCAGCCGTGACACGAAAGACCTGCCCGAACCCCTGCTGGTATCCGCGGCGGTGGAATCGGTGGCGGAGGGCACCGGCGACAGCCTGGTGGCACCGCTGTTTTATTTCCTGATTTTCGGTCTTCCGGGGGCTATCGCCTACCGGGTGGTCAACACCATCGATTCCATGATAGGCTATCGTGGTAAGTATGAGCACCTCGGCAAATTCCCGGCGATTCTGGACGACATCCTCAACTTCATACCCGCCAGGATAGCGGCATTGCTGCTCGTCCTTGCCGCTATCGTGAAGAGAAACGGCAAGCAGGCCTGGCGGACGGCGCTAAAGGAGCACAGAAAGACTGCCAGCCCCAATGCCGGCTGGCCGATGGCAGCCATGGCGGGCGCCCTGAACGTACGACTGGAAAAGCCGGGACAGTACCGACTGGGCGAAGCGCGAAATCCCCTGGTGCCGGAAACAATCAATAACGCCGTCTCACTGTTCTGGATAACCACGTCCGCCTGGATAGTGATATGCTTGATTGTGGGAGGTATAGAAATTGCCGTTGCGACCTAGAAAGGCGATAGCCGGACTCGAAATATGCGTGCACGGAGGCATCGACCATGCCGAGCTAAAGGCGCTGGGGATAGACCCCGACGACATACTCGACTTCAGTGTCTGCACCAATCCGTTCATGCCGCCGCCGGGAATAAAGAAAATACTGGGCGCGATACCCATCGAGCGCTACCCCGATTCACGGTCGACGGAACTGCTGGAACGCCTTTCCGCGAGACTGGGTATATCCGCAGAAAATATACTGGTCGGCAGCGGCACCACCGAGTTGATACGGCTCGTCGCCCTCACCTATTTCCGGCATAGAGATACCGTGCTGCTCCTCGAACCCACCTACGGCGAGTATGAGGTCGCCAGCCGACTTGCCGGGGTAAGCTTGATTAAGTACCGCGCCGTGGAAAGAAACAAATTCTCACCGAAGATAAACGAGGTCGTCGAGCTTATCCGCACACACCACCCGCAAGCCGTCTTCATCTGCAATCCCGACAACCCCACGGGTAAATACCTCTCGCGGGACGACATCGAGCAGGTCATGGACGTTATGGGCGACGGACTGCTCGCACTCGACGAGGCATATATCGACTTCGTGGAAAAGACGTGGAATTCGCTCGAACTGATTAAAAAAGGCAATGTTGTCGTCCTGCGCTCCATGACCAAGAACTACGGACTGCCCGGCTTACGTCTCGGCTATGCCGTTGCCAG
>CAZPAS010000145.1:2660-4500 GCA_964584575.1 uncultured Dehalococcoidaceae bacterium
CTCCTTAAAGAGCGCATCCTGGTACGCGACTGTACGTCCTTCGGCCTGCCGGAATACGTGCGCATTTCCCCGCGCACCATGCCCGAGTGCGAGAGGCTGATTTCGACTATCGGCGATTTGAAGAAATCCGGGATGATATAACGACCACATGAGTATATAATTAGCACGTAGTCCAGAGGAGAATTATGGATTTACTTAAGAAAACCATCGAAGGAATCAAATCGCCAGATAAAACCGCGATGGAAAAAGCGCGCACCCGCCAGGACACCCTGACCAAGCCTGCGGGCAGCCTGGGCAGGCTTGAAGAACTGTCGATTCAGCTGGCTGGCGTCCAGGGCAAAGCCTCGCCGGCAGTCGAGAAGAAAGCCATGATAACCATGGCGAGCGACCACGGCGTTGTTGACGAAAAGGTGGGCAACTGGCCCCGGGAGGTCACCGCCCAGATGGTGGAGAACTTCCTGCGGGGCGGAGCGGGTATCAACGTGCTGGCACACCAAGTGGGCGCCCGGATAGTCTTCGTGGACATCGGCGTCGCCAGCGACCTCAAGCCCGACCCTCAGCTTATCGTCAGAAAAATCGATTACGGCACGCGGAATATGTGCCTCGGCCCCGCCATGACCGGGGAGCAGGCGGTACGGGCGCTGGAAGCCGGGATAACCATCATCAACGAGGAAGCGGATAAAGGACTGGATATCGTCGGCACCGGCGATATGGGCATCGGCAATACCACCTCCAGCAGCGCCGTCTTTGCGGCACTGACCGGCAAACCCGCAAATGAAGTTACCGGACGGGGCACCGGACTGACCGACGAGCAGCTTGCCCACAAGATAGACGTCATCCGGCGGGCGCTGGAAGTCAATAAACCGGACGCCTCCAGTCCCCTCGATGTACTGGCGAAGGTCGGCGGTTTTGAAATCGGCGGTCTGGCGGGGGTCATGCTGGGGGCGGCGGCAAGACGTATCCCGGTGGTCATCGACGGATTCATCTCGGGGGCGGCGGCGCTCGTCGCCACGGCACTTGCACCGCGACTCAAAGATTATCTTATCGCCGCCCATGTCTCGGCGGAAGCCGGGCACCCGGCGATGCTGGAATACATGGGACTAAAGCCGCTGTTGAGCCTCGATATGCGACTCGGCGAGGGCACCGGCGCGGCGCTGGGGATATTCATCGCGGAGGCAGCCGCGAGGACGCTCAACGAGATGGCTACCTTCGCCGAAGCCGGAGTATCTGAAGGAGACGAGACGTAAAAGTGAGTTTTCTTGCCGCTATACAGTTTTTAACAAGCATCCCCATCACGGGAAAGCACGAGCTCAGCCCGGAGACGCTGGGGCGCGCCACGGCGTATTTCCCGGTGGTGGGCCTCATCATCGGGCTGATATTAGCCGCCCTGAACTGGCTGCTGCTCTTTATCCTGCCGGCGGCGGTGGTCAACGCCCTGCTCATCGCAGCCCTGGTGATACTCACCGGAGCCATGCACCTGGACGGTCTGGCGGATACCTGCGACGGCATCGCGGGGCACAAGACGACCGGGGAAAGATGGCAGGTCATGCGGGACAGCCGGACGGGGGCTTTCGGGGTGGTGGGAATCGTCGTGGTGCTGCTGGTGAAATACGTCACCCTGGATAATATCCCGCCGGTCTTTATGACGGTGATACTCATTACGATGCCCGTGGTCAGCCGCTGGGCAATGGTCTACGCCATTTACGTATTTCGCTACGCCCGCCCGTCGGGACTGGGGACGGCTTTCAAGCAGGCGACCCGCTGGCCGCAGTTTACCGCCGCCACCATAATCACCATCGCGGTTTCCCTCGCCCTCATGCCCTGGTTCTCGCTGTCCGGC
>CAZPAS010000146.1:0-4433 GCA_964584575.1 uncultured Dehalococcoidaceae bacterium
TAACCCCCTCTCCTCCGGGAGGCAGGGTCCGAAGGAGAGGGGGCAGCAAAGGGGGGTGGGGTAAGGGAATGCAACATATTGGGTTTTTAATAGTAGAAGGCGGTCCTCCTACCGAGCCAGTAGCCGATACCGAAGATTAGCACTGCCCCGATTCCCAGCAGGGTATAAAGAGCCCAGCTGGGGAAGGAACCGGAACCGCCGCTGGAATAGAATTCGCCGGCGCCGGTCCAGTCACTCGGGTTGGAAGCGGCATCTACGGCGCGTACTCTCCAGTAAAAGGCTTCATTACTGGCGGCGAGCTTAAGTTCCTCGGCTTCGGTCAGGGTGTAAGTGGAAAGCTCTATACCGGTGATATCGAGGACGAGTGAGGCTTCCGAAAAACCATCATTAGTAGCAATCTGGAAGTCATAGGTTACCGGCATGCTGGCATCGGTAACGTCTTCCCAGTCGAAAATACCGGGTGATTTCAGCTTGACTCCCATCTCAGGCAGCAATGGCGGGGGTATCTCCGGGGCTACGGATTCCACGGTATAGGTAACCGTATTGGTATGCGTACCATCGGTCAAGGTGATAATATGGTCGCCGTGAGTGCTGGGCGGGGCAGAGAAGAGGGACATAACGACGCCGCCAGCATCGGCGGTTACCGTGTCGATTTCTATATCGTCGTACTTAACAATAACCTCGGCGTTGGGGGTAAAGCCAGCACCGCCGATACCGATATTAGAACCGACGGTATCACCGCTCGAGTTAATGGTAAGTACCGGGACCGACGGGGCCGGGACATCAGGTCCGGGTCCGGGGCCGGGTTCCGGTTCAGGTTCGGGCTCGGGTTCCGGTTCAGGCGCAGGTTGAGCGGGTACGTTCAGGGTGAAACTGGCGACGGCAAGATTGATACCGTCATCAGCTTCCACCTGATATACACCCGCAGCCAGTCCGGCGGGCACGAGGAAAGAAGCCGAGAAAGTACCCGAAGTATCAGCTATAACAGGCGCCAGCGTTTCCACCGGCAACCCGTTAAAGTAAATCGTCGGCACGGCCCTCCTGGCGAAGCCGGTACAACTAAGCAGCACGGTCGCCCCGGCCTCTCCCGATTGCGGCGTGATGAGAATATCCGGGGTAACGGTGAAGGTGGCGGTAACGGAACTGGCTCCGACGGTAACGGTTATGGTGTGGGCCCCGGAGATACTTTCCGGGGCGTAAATATAGGAATCGAGGGTGCCGGTAGCCGCGGTCGTGGTGCTGCCGCTGCCGATGGTGACCGCATTGCCGTCAAACTGGACACTGATGGCGGTACTGGGAAGAAATCCGGTGCCGCTAAGCCTGATGGCGGTATCCACGGGGCCGCTCGTGGGAGTAATGGTCATGGCACCCGCAGTTATGGTGAAAGTGGCTTTAGATTTGATAAGGGTGGCTCCCAGCAGAGTAACGTAAATATAGTAAGTACCGGAGGTAACAGTACCGACTACGGTGCCATCGTTAAGCGTCGACGGGATGGAAAAGGACACGCTGAAATCACCCTCGGTGGAAGAGTATTCTTCGCCGATAAGGCCATTGGCGACCGTCTTGTACCTGGTTACGTTGGTGTCGACGTAATTGCCCACAAGGGCATTGTCCTGGGAGAAGATAACCCTCGCCCACTTTTCACTGGTAGCGGTGCTCGGGGTGAAGTTGGTACCGGTGACGGTAACGGTGTCACCGACCTTTCCGGAACTCGGTGATATCGTGATATCGTTAGTGGCGTATGCCGGGAGTACCGGTATAACCATCATTAACATAGATAAGATGAGCGTCACCACGAGTATTCTGATAATTCCTGTGCGTTTCATTTCAGCCTCCTGAATAAAGTATTTTAGAAAGATGATACATTCCCTATATTTTATGAAAATAATGTTAAGAATTTATTACGGTCTTGAATGCTCCCTTCATATATAACGTTCAATCTGTAATAAAGTTATTCCGGCGGCTTGTAGGCAGTACGCCTGCCCACCCGGAAAGCAAGGAATATGGCAATAACAACCACGATACCGATAAGCGTATATGTTGCCCAGCCGGGGAAGTGGAACGACGGGGAGATATAAAACGAGCCGGTCTCCGACCAGGCGCTTTCGTTATTGTCATTGTCTGTGGCTTTTACCCTCCAGTAGTAGGCTACGTCACGCTCAAGCTCCGGTCCATCATCCTTATTCAGGGCAAAGTCGGATGAATCAAGCAAGGTTTCCTCAAGGATGACATCTTTAAATTCCAGACCGTCGGCAATCTGTAATGTGTAAACAACGGGCATACTCAAACTGGTCACCGCCTGCCAGTTGAACTGCACCGGCATATCCAGCTTGCTGTCGGACAGGGGCATCAGGAGCATGGGGGTCTGGGGGGGATTTACGTGGAACGTCCACGATTCAGACCACTGGCCTTTATTGCCGGCGCCGTCGATGGCTCTTACCCGCCAGTAATAGGTGGCGGACTCGGCGATGGTAAAGAGTATCTCGTCCGACTCAAGATAATACTCCGATTCGGTTATGCCCTGCTTGGAGATAACCAGAATCAGGAATGCTTCATCCGTGGCTATCTGGAGGTCGTAGACCACGGGCAGGGAGGGGTCGGTGACTTCATACCAGTCGAAGTGCGCCGAAGCCCTGGTATCGGTGTTATCAGAGGGCTGAACGAGTGTGGGCACAGGCGGCGAGTCGTTTTCCACGGTAAAGAGAAGCTGCTTGGTGGTGGTACCGTCGGTGACGGTAACGGTATGATTACCGCTCTCGCTGGGAGGCACATCGAAGGTAGCCGTGAAGCTGCCGTTATTATCGGTGGAGGCGGTGGCGACGACCTGGTCATCATAGGTGACATTAACAGTCCCGTTGGGGGTGAAGCCGGTGCCCTTGATGGTAAGCTGGCTGCCGATTGCCTCGGTCGTTTCACTTAGATGAACCCCGGCGGTTACGGTGAACTTGGCGATATCGATGTTGCCCTCTCCGTCCCGTGCCTTAACGTCGTAAGTGGCGGGCGGGATATCCGGTACGTTGAACACGGTTTCAAAGTATCCGTAATCGCCCGTCTTGGCGGTAGCGGCGGTGATGGCATTGATGATGATATCGACCTTGGTGCGGTAACCGAAGCCGGTACCCCTGGCGGTCAGTAGTTCGAGAGGACCTGCAGAAGCCAGATTGAGGGTCAGTTCGGGGACTACCTCGAACTCCGCCTCGGCATAATTGCCCTCGGCGTTGGAAGCGGTAATCTGGTGGACGCCGCCGGTGCTGGCGGGTATCACGTAGTTATGGCTGAACTTGCCGTCCGAAGAAGCGGTAACGGAGGCTATGGGGTCGCCGACGACATTGTAATATAACAGCTCGACGGTCCTCCCGGCATAGAAGCCCCGTCCGCTGATGGTAACCTGCGTGCCGACGGGTCCATCGATGGTGTTAAGGGATATATAGGCGTCTTCTATGATGAAAAAGGTTTCCGCCAGGAAAGAGGTGGAACCCGCCTCGCTTTTGACACGAATCCAGTGACGGCCCGGGGAGGTATCAGCGGGGATGGTAAACGGAACGGTGAACTCACCCGTCTGGGGTACTTCCATGGGGCTGCCGGAAATTTCATCGTCGTCAAAGAAGATATGAATGGTATCGCCTTTATAGGAATCGAAGACGGTGCCGGTAATCGTTACTTCCGTCCCGGGCACTCCGGCAGAAGGGGTGAGGGTAACGACGGGAGCCGCGAGGGCAGGGGAGCTTATCACTAACACGGCAAGCAGGGGTAGAATCACCATCAGCGAAAGCAGACGTTTGCGGTATCTTACAGAGTAATATATAGTTTTCATTTTATCCTCCTCGAGGAGGGTGCGTAACGTCTCCTTTCACTTGACCAGTCTTTTCCGGGCGCCGCGACTGGGATTGTATGTCCCGGCGAAATTATCCAGAGTATCCTTGTTAATAAGCCAGGTATTGTGGATTTTATGGGCGGGGAGGTCACCCTGGCGGCAAAGCCGCTTGACTGTTTCCGGATGGATTTTAAGTCGGCGGCTGGCTTCGATTACGTTAAGATAATTATCCCAGACAGGCATGTTCTCTCTCAGTGACTCCTTTAATATTGCTTTGTCAAAACAATTATAACAACGGTGAATACATTTGTCAAGTATATGCGCTAAAAAAACGACAAAATACCATTGACGTAAATAGAACATTTGTGCTATTCTAGCGCTGTTTGGTTTTAAGAGGTGAGATATGTTCCTGGTGACACGCGAGAATGGCGGAGCTGAAACGGAAGAGAACGAAGAGACCAGCGACGATTCAAGGGATTTACCACCGGAATACTGCCACTACCGTGACGAAGGCTGCGAATACGCCGAGTCCTGCCTGGAGTGTCCTTTCCCGCAGTGCCTCTACGACGAACCACGGGGCAGGCAGCGCTGGCTGAAGGAACTGCGAAATCGTGAGATA
>CAZPAS010000147.1:0-4372 GCA_964584575.1 uncultured Dehalococcoidaceae bacterium
GAAAAATTTTCCAAGGCATTTCACGCCAGCCCGGACGCCATCTCCATTTCCACTCTCAGTGACGGCTCGTTCCTGGAGGTTAATGACAGTTATACGCGCATACTGGGGTATTCCCGGGAAGAACTAATAGGGGAAAATGCGACCGCACTGGGCATCTGGGCGGATCCCGGACAACAGGAAATTATGCTTAAGAAAATATCCAAACGCATTAGAATGCACAACGAAGAATATTCATTCCGTTCCAAATCCGGAGAAATGCGCACCATGTTGTTTTCCAGCGAATATATCCAGATTAAAGGTGAACCCTGCATGCTGGCAGTCAGCGTGGACATTACCGAACGTAAGAGAATAGAGGAAGCCCTGAAAGAGCGAGAGAAAAGGTTCAGCGATATCGTGGAAAATGCCCTGGAGTGGATATGGGAGGTCGATGTCAATGGCAAGTATGTTTACTCCAGCCCTGTCGTGGAACAAATCCTGGGATATAAGCAGAAGGAAATGCTTAAAAAGTATTTTTATGACCTCTTCATCCCGGAAGAGAGAGAAGAGCTAAAGAAAGCAGCGTTCGAGGCGTTTGCCCAAAAACAACCTATTAAGAATTTCATTAATAAAAACATACGCAAGGACGGTCGCACGGTCTACCTCATGACGAGCGGGGTCCCCGTGTTTGACGAAGATAATAATTGGACCGGGTACCGGGGCGTGGATACGGATATCACCGAAAATATCCAGGCGGAACAAGCACTAAAGGAATCTGAGGAAAAATTCTCCAGAGCCTTCTTCTCCAGCCCGGAAATAATGGTCATCATTGACCAGGAAAATGGACAGTACATTGATGTTAATGACAGCTTTCTTAAAATTACAGGTTACTCCCGCGACGAAATAATAGGCAAAAAAATCGAAGAGCTTGTTATATTGACAGAAGAAGATGAAGCTAAAATGAACCGGTTACTGGAGGAACAGGGAAAAGTAACCGGCGAGGAGTTCAGATTCCGCATGAAGTCCGGCGAGATACTCACCTGGTTATGTTCGATAGAATTAATCACCCTCGGCGGTGTATCCTGCATGCTTGCCGCAGCTACCGACATCACGGGACGCAAGCGGGGAGAACAACTACAGAAAGATGAAAACCACGTACTTACGCTCCTCGGGCAGGGAGCCGAACAGGATGAGCTGCTGGACGCCATCGTGCGTATGGGTGAAACCCATGACCCGGCAATCAAAGGCTCGATACTCCTCTTCGACCCCTCCAAAGAAATGCTGCTTCAGGCAGCCGGCCCGAATTTACCCCCTGACTATAAGGAAATGATGAATAACGGGGTGCCCATCGGACCGATTGCAGGCTCCTGCGGAACCGCAGCTTATAAAAAAGAACGAGTAATTATCCAGGATATCGAGACCAGTCCCCTCTTTGCACCATTTACTGATGTCGTTCAACAGTTAACCAAAGACGGACTCCTCGCCTGCTGGTCACAGCCCATCCTGGCGTCCAACGGCGACCTGCTGGGCACCATCGCCAATTACAGTACCAAGAAAGGCGAGCCGGAACCCATCAATCTCATCATACTGGAGTGGTCGGCGCGAACCGCCGCCATCGCCATTGAACGTAAACGGGCGGAACAAGCGTTGAAAGAATCGGAGGAGAAGTTCTCCAAGGCGTTCCGCTCCAGTCCGCAGCAGGTCATCATCACCAGAATTAAGGACGGAATAACCCTTGACGTTAATGACAGCTTCATCCGTTCTACCGGGTTCACCCGGGAAGAGACGGTCGGGTGTTCCGCGGAGGTTCTTGATGTCTGGGTCAACCCGGAAGACCGCGATAGAATGATGCGCTTATTGAATGAGCAGGGACGCATCGTAAATGAAGAATTTCAATTTCGTAAAAAGTCGGGCGAAATCCATATCGACCTTCTTTCCGTCGAGATGGTGAATATCAGCGGTGACGAATGTATGCTTTCACTACTCACAGACATCACCGAACGAAAGAAAGCGGAGGAAGCGTTGCGTCTTTCCGACGCCGCATTCAAGTCCATCCACGAGAGCGTTATCGTTACCGACCTTGACGGATACATCACTCACTGGAACGAAATTAGCGAGCAGATGTTCGGTATAAAAGCGGAGGATGCCACAGGTAAAAAATTCCTTAATGTTATCGATATAGCAGAGGACTACCCCGGTGAATCAGAGGACAGGATTGCAGCAATTAATGAAGCAGGTCACTGGGAAGATCAACGCCTGTACCATACCCCCAAGGGAGATATCTGGGTAGACGTACATTTACAGGACATCGCAGACAGCGAAAAACACTACGGGCGGGTGATGCTCGCTTCCGATATTACCCAGCGCAAGCAGGCGGAGGAAAAGCTAAGAAAGGCACTGGCAGAACTGGAACGTTCCAACGCTCAACTCGCGGCTACCAATAAAGAGCTGGAGGCTTTCAGCTACTCGGTCTCGCATGACCTGAGGTCGCCGCTCAGAAGCATCGACGGATTCAGCCAGGCGCTGCTGGAAGATTACGGAGATAAATTCGATGAAACCGGCAAAGATTTCCTGGAGCGTTTGCGTAATGCCAGCCAGAAAATGGGCGAGCTCATAGACGGTTTGCTTAAGCTATCCCGGCTGACGCGTAGCGAAATGCACCGGGAGTCCGTTGACCTGAGCTCCCTCGCCGAAGATATTACCTCCCGACTCCAGGAAACGCGCCAGGGACGCCATGCCAAATTCTCAATCGATAAAGGGCTTTCCGTCAACGGCGACCCCCAATTACTGAGAGTTCTCCTGGAAAATCTGCTCAGTAACGCCTGGAAATTTACGCGTAAGAAACCTGAGGCAAAAATCAAGTTCGGTGCGGTGAAAAACAACGGCAAGAAAACCTACTTTGTGAAAGATAACGGTGCGGGATTTGACATGATGTATTCGGACAAACTGTTCGGTGCCTTCCAGCGCCTGCACGATAGTACCGATTTCCCCGGCACCGGCATCGGTCTGGCAACGGTGCAACGCATCATCAACCGCCACGGCGGTACTATCCGCGCCGAAGGAACGCCGGGTAAAGGCGCCACCTTCTACTTTACCCTGGACTAAAGGAGTACTGACATGAATATGAAAGACGAAACAATATTGCTCGTAGAAGATAATCCCGATGACGTAAAGCTAACGATGCGAGCGTTCCATAAGAATAAAATCGCCAATAACGTGGTGGTAGCCCGCGACGGCGTGGAAGCCCTGGACTACCTCTTCTGCCGGGGAGCCTTTACCGACCGTGGTGATGAAGATCAGCCAAGACTCATCCTGCTCGATTTGAAATTACCCAAGCTGGACGGACTTCAGGTACTGGAACGCCTGCGCGCCGATGAGCGCACCAGGCTCGTTCCGGTGGTCATCCTTACCTCGTCAAAAGAAGAGCAAGACCTTATCAGCGGTTATAAAAACGGAGCTAACAGCTACGTTCGCAAGCCGGTGGACTTCAACCAGTTCGTCGAAGCCGTGCGCCATATCGGCCTCTACTGGCTGCTGATAAACGAGTACCCTACCCAGCAGTAAATTACCCCTCACAGACCCCGTGATAACGATTGAACAGGTGCGGAAATATGACAGATAAAACGATAAAAGTGCTGCTCATTGAAGATAGCGCGGATGATACCGAGTTGATAACAAGAAAACTGAGCCGGTCCGCCAACGTCCTCTTTACCGTAACGCCGGCGAAAAATCTCAATGATGCGCTTGAATACCTTTCTTACAATGAAACCGACCTGATTTTATCCGACCTCGGTCTTCCGGATAGCCATGGACTTGATACCGTTACCAAGATACTGTGTGAAGCGCCACATATACCCCTGATTATACTCAGCGGGTTCGACGATGAAGCTATAGCGATAAAGGCGGTACAGGCAGGAGCGCAGGACTACCTGGTGAAAGGAAAACTGGAAGACACACAGATAGAACGCTCCCTCTCCTACGCAATCGAACGGGCAAGATTGCAGGGGGAGCTGGAGCAGCACACACAGGAAATTGTATCCATTCAATCTAACCTTTTTAAAATCCTGGAGAAAAACGCGGATGCTATTATCGTCGTCGGCGAGGATAAGAAAATCCTCTTTACCAACCCGGCGGCAGAAGCCATGCTGGGTCATAAAGGCAAATACCTCCTGGACAGGAGCTTCGATTTCCCTCTGGATGTAAAAAAGACCACGGAAATAGAAATCGAAAAGCCCGACGCTACGACCATCGCCGAGGTCAACGTCGTGGAAATCGACTGGGAAGGCAGCCCGGCTTACCTGGCTTCCTTGCATGATATTACGCGACGTAAACGGATAAATAAAGCAATACGGGAATCAGAGGCAAAGTTCTCCAAGGCGTTCCATTCCAGCGCCAA
>CAZPAS010000148.1:0-4312 GCA_964584575.1 uncultured Dehalococcoidaceae bacterium
ACCTGCAGGATGATATTGCTCATAATTGCCTCAATCTCGGGTCCAGTTTATCGCGAATCCAGTCACCGAGGAAGTTGCCGGACATCACTACCAGGGCGATGGCAATGCCGGGGAATGCGGCAATCCACCAGGCCCTGTCGAGTTCATTTCTGCCGTCAGCTACCATGGAACCCCATGACGGGGTTGGTGCGGAAATACCGATGCCAAGGTAGCTTAACATGGATTCTGCCAGGATCATGGCACCGACCATCAATGTCATGATGACTATCAGTGAGTTGAGTACGTTGGGGAAAACGTGCTTGAGCATTATTCTGAATGTTGAGGCACCGTTAACCCTTGCCTGCGCCACGAAGTCCGACTCGCGTATTCTCAGGGATTCTCCCCTGACCATGCGCGCGTAGCCTGCCCAGCCGAGTACTGACAAAGCAATCACCACGGTAAGGTAACCCGGACCGATGATGGTCGCCAGCAGCAAAGCCAGAATCAGACCGGGAAATGATAAAGCTACGTCGACCACCCTCATGATAAAGCCGTCGGTACGTCCTCCCATGTAGCCGGCGGTTATGCCCAGTATCGTTCCGATAAAGGCGGTAATGAGTATAACCAGCAGCGATACGCTGAGAGAAATCCTGGCTCCGAAAATAACGCGGCTCAGAATATCCCGTCCGAGTCTATCGGTTCCTAGGAGATAGTCGATCTTGCCGCCTTCCATGAAGGCGGGCGGGAGGAGCCTGTCTACCATATGGTTTTTATCAGGGTCATGGGGTGCTATACCGACATCGGGAAGACCCATCCAGCCCAGGTTGCCGAATATCGCCACTATTACCAGCAGGGTCATTACCGTTGCCGGGACCCACAGTGATAGAGCCCGGAGAATCCGCGCGCTCCTGGAAAGGCCCGAATATTTGGGCTTGTCCTTGACTTCTACACCCGGCATTACGTTCAACATAATATTATACTTCTATGACCTCTGGAACCTGATTTGCGGGTCGACATAAGCGTAGGAAATGTCCACCAGGAGATTTGCCCCGAGTACGATAATCGCCGTTATTATGGTAATAGCCTGGACTACGGTGAAGTCGCGTGCAAACGTCGATTCTACTATCATTCTCCCCATGCCGGGCCAGTTGAAAATGGTCTCCGTGATTACCGCTCCGAGGACCAGCTGGGGTATCAGCAGGCCGAGCGTCGTCAGCGGCGTTATCAGCGCGTTTCTGAAGGCGTGTTTCCAGATAACGGTCCTTTCGGGGAGTCCCTTGATTCTCGCCAGTTTGATGTATTCGCTATCGAGCACGTCCAGCATATTGGAGCGTACCAGGCGCATCATGCCCGGCAGCATGAAGAAAAGCATGGTAACAATCGGCAGCACATAGTGGGCCGGGGTATCCATGCCCGCGACCGGCAGCCACTTCAGGTACACGGCAAAAATAAGCATAGCCATGATAGCTACCCAGAAGGCAGGCAGTGCCTGCCCTAGGACGGCTATAAATTTCACCCCCTGGTCCCATAGCGAATCACGGCGGGTTGCCGCCATCATACCCAGAAAGACAGCAAGTGTCATACCGATGACAAACGACGGAATGGTTAGTTTAAGGGTGTTGGGCAGCGATTCCCCAATCATATCAACTATCGGTCGTTGTTTGAGGAGTGAGGTACCCAGGTCGCCCTGGGCCAGGTCGCCCATGTATACCACGAATTGCTCGGTGTATGACCTGTCCAGTCCCAGCCGGACCTTTAGTGTTTCAAATTGTGCCTCTGTCATATTGGGGTTCTTCAGCAGGTCCAGGGGGTCTCCGGCGGCGCGGACCAGGAAAAAGACCAGTATGGTAATTCCTAAAATAGCTATGATTGCCTGTATCAGTCGTATAATGATAAAACGTGTCATTTAATCCTTTTCCCGGGTAGTCGGAACGGTTTCAGATGGTCCTCGTATACTCTGGTACTATATGCTAACCATTGTCCCAGCTCATATGAGGAACATCAGTGTAATCGTTAATATACAGTATCAAGCATTTTTTTAAACTTATTCATATTACAGTCAGATTGTGATAGATGTCAAACAACCTTATGCCTGTATTGGGTGTGTATTTGGTTTGTCAGTAACCAGTGACCAGCCGGTTGAAAAAGGGGACAAGATATCACCGGATTAAGCCCGGGATTCTGATTTACACTTAGAACCCGGGGAGTGTAGGGCCACCCCCCGGGTCCTCGTTGCGTATTAACTACACCCGATAGTCAGTGTAGCACTACCTTATTACTAAGGGTGCTCGACGTAGTTCAAGCAGTCCATAAGGCTTACCCAGGTCGGGCCGCCAAACGAGCCAATAGTCTCCGGGTTGTAGAGTGTTAGGGGGTCTACCTGACAAATGCCGACATTGACGTACATCTCGCGTGCTGCCGCATGGAAGTCCGCGTAGTATTGCTCGGCTAATACGGGGTCGGTTTCAGCGGCGTATTTGAGGTATACCGCGTCGACATCCGGGGAGTAACCGGCGTTATGGACACCCCAACTGCAGAACATATTGGTTGACTGGTAGGTGGAGTTATACGTACTGCCGTAATACCAGTTAAACAACCAGCCTACGTTCGGAGCACCTTCCTCTAGCCTGGTGAAGCTGAAGAAGTAGGCGCCGTTCACCGTGGAATCGACGACCTCCAGCTGAACATCAAGGCCGACCTGTGTCCAGTAGTCTATGAGCAGCAGGATGAAGTCCTGGCCGGGAGCAGTGGTGTAGAAATGGATGGTCGGGTCTTCCCAGGCGTCCGGATAACCGGCTTCAGCCAGCAGTGCTTTGGCTTTCTCCGGGTCGTACGGGTCAGGCTGTAATGCGTCGCTCCATCCGTAGCCTCCCTCGTGTATGAACCAGTGACCTCCGGGTTTGCCGTAACCCTGATACCAGGTATCCACTATCTCCTGGCGGTTGAGGGCGTAAGACATCGCCTGGCGGACGCGGATGTCACCTGTCGCACCGGCGTCCGGTAGCCAGGTACCCTGGAAGGTGAAGTTGTTCATCAGGTCGAAGCCGATTTTAACCGTTGCGAATCCTTCATCAACCAGTTCGGGTATCCTGTCATAGGTAATGCCGTAGGCGATATCGACCTCGCCATTCTTGAGCATGGCGATTCGGGTCGCTTCTTCCGGCACCTGGATGTCTTTGTAGTACTGGTACTTGGGTATTTCACCCCAGTAATCCGTGTTGGCTTCCAGCGTTACGCTTGTCTCGGGGATGTGCTCGACGAACTTCCAGGGCCCCGAGCCAACCGGGTGCAGGCGGAATTCGTCCTGTCCTACTTCCTCAAAGTATTTCTTGGGCAGGATACGCGTCCACTGGAAGACCACGATCTGCGCCGGCTCGGGATGGTCGCTTACGAACTGATAGGTATAATCATCGACGACGATAGAGTCGGCTTTATTGTACGCTTCGCTGATGTAGAAGGACCACGGATTCGTCGAAACGCTCATGTCGCCGAAACGGTCGACGGAGAATTTTACATCCTCGGCGGTCAGCGGGTCGCCGTTGTGGAAGGTGACACCCTTGCGGATATGGAACGTCCAGGTTAGACCGTCTTCGCTAAGTTCGTAGCTTTCAGCTATTGCAGGAACAACATTCCCTTCATAATCATAGCTAAGCAGGACATCATACATGGCCCAGCCCCAGAAAGTCTCGTAGTAGACTGGTTCCATTGATTCCCAGCCAAAATCAGGGTTGGCGGAAGTGATCGTGCCGTAGGGGCCGGTTGGTTCCGGTTCCGGCGTAGGGGCCGGCGTTGGTTCCGGCGTAGGGGCCGGCGTTGGTTCCGGCGTTGGGGCCGGTGTAGGGGCCGGCGTTGGTTCCGGCTCGGGTTCGGCACAACTGCCGATTACCATAGCCAGTGCCAGGATAATGATTAACGGGATTAGGAGAAATTTCTTCATTGTTACCTCCTTGTATATTTTTGATATTACCTTTATTTGACTCAATTTTCTTATAATACACCCCTCCTCTTTTGTTAATTTTGGGTCTGCCTATTTCACTGTATGAAAACGCACAGAACTGCCCAGATTCTGAAACGTGCAAAGATATAGGCTAAATTATAAAGTGAATTTAATATAATATATGCCACCTAAAGATAATTGTCAACCATAAGATCCTTTAAATAGCTTGAAAAACGTAAATATTTGAAAAAAATGCGGGTATTGATTGTAAAAGTGCGTAAAAAATTGGATATTCACTCTATAAAATGAATTACCCGACCGAAGAAATGGTCGGGCAACTCATTGGAGCATTAGGGTAGCTAAGCCGAAGATACCCTACTGGGGTATAGTTTATCA
>CAZPAS010000149.1:0-4206 GCA_964584575.1 uncultured Dehalococcoidaceae bacterium
TTCTCCGGCAAGGACTGCACCAAGGTAGACCGCTCGGCGTCTTACATGGCGCGGTACATCGCCAAGAACGTGGTCGCCGCCGGACTGGCGGACCGACTCGAAATACAGGTAGCCTACGTCATCGGCAAAGCCCACCCGCTTTCCGTATCCATCGAGACTTTCGGCACCGGTAAGGTGGAAAACCAGGTGATTAAGGACCTTATCAGCAGGCACTTCGACCTGCGGCCCGGGGCGATTATCCGGGACTTCAAGCTGCGGCGCCCCATCTACCGCCAGACCGCCACTTACGGGCACTTCGGCCGCACGGATATCGACCTCCCCTGGGAAAAGACGGACAAGGCGGAGATTCTGAAGAAAGAGGGACTGGGGAAGTAGGAGGCCTAAACCCCCTTAATCCCCCTTTTACAAAGGGGGAAACTTAATTCTCCCTTATTCCCTCCTTACGAAGGAGGGAGACAGATTCGCATAGAATAATAATTATACGGTTTACACGGTCATCCTATCCCTTTCGTAAAGGGAGAGGAAAAGAGAGATTTTGGAGTGGGGCGAAATGAAAACGAATTATAGTATAGCAATCGGAGTATTCATAATTGGTACCGGTATTGCGGTTTTTATATTATCATTTTTTGTTAAAAACTTAGAACTGCAGATTGCTCTTTTAATAGCTGCGGCGGGATTAATCGTTTCAGGAATAGCACAGCTGAGACAAGGTCAGGAGAAGAAAGAGGATAAGAAAGAGAATGAGAAAAAGCACCGGGAAATAATCACAAAACTGGAAGAAATAAAAGAAGAGATTGAAAAGAAAAACGCTAAAGGATCCGGCGTAGTTATAGCTGATGTTATCGGTGCCGGGCTGAAATACTACGCGGAACACGCGGCCAAACCGGATAAAGAAGAAAAGAAAGAAGATACTCCGGAATAAGCCGCGGGAGATACGAGGGTGGCAGGGTGGGAATAGATAACAACCGAGGGGTGGGGAGGCTGGATTCTGGCGCAGGCCAGAATGACAGAGGGGAGAAAAATAGACATCCTTAACGCAAAGTCGTAGAATATCCCGTAATAATAGACTATTACGAGGGGGGTTTTTTATGGCGTCCCATATGTCTGAAGAAGAAATCTATCAGGTTGCCAGGAAGAGGGTCGAGGAAAAGAAGGGGTTTTTCGTACACCTCGCCGTATACATCGTCGTAAATATCATTATTATACTAACATGGGCGTTTGCCGCCGGGGGCGGGTTCGCCTGGTTTCTCTTCCCGCTGTGCGGCTGGGGCATCGGCTTAATATTCCACGGTCTGGGTGTCTTCGTTTTCAATAGACAGACCGATTGGGAACAGCGGGAGATAGAAAAGGAAGCGGAGAGGCTACGTAAAAACAAATAGTAATTTGGTGGTATTCCCTCATACCTCTTCCCACCCACCACCCATAGAGATATGATATAGTGGATGTAAAATATCATGGGGGTGAGGTAAAATAGGCAGCAAATCAAACCCCATAAAGTTCGGCACCGACGGCTGGCGGGCGATTATCGGCGAGGAATTTACCTTCGATAACGTCCGTCACTGCGCTCAGGGCGTGGCGGACTACCTCAAGGAAGCCAAACTTGCGGGACGCGGATTGGTCATCGGCTACGACACGCGCTTTGCCTCCGAGGACTTCGCCGCCGCCGCCGCCGAGGTGCTTGCCGGCAACGGCATCAAATCTTACCTCTGCCCCAGAGCCGCTCCGACACCCGTTATCAGCTACGGCGTGCTGGCGAAGGAAGCCGGCGGCGCCATCATCATCACCGCCAGCCATAACCCGGGCATCTGGAACGGCTTTAAGTACAAGGACGAGCACGGCTCCAGCGCCTCCGACGAGATAACTTCTAAGATAGTGGACAATATCTCGAAGTCGTACGATGCCGGGAAGTTCAACCGGATGCCCCTTGCCAATGCTAAGAAGCAGGGACTGGTGCTGGAAACCGACCTCGAGCCGGTCTACTTCCAGCAGATTGCGAAGCTCGTCGACCTAGAAAGCCTGCGCAAAGCCGGGCTGAAGCTGGTAATCGACCCCATGTACGGCGCCGGCACCGGCTACCTGGCGAAGGCGCTGGCGGGCGGTAATAACGAGTGTATCGAAATAAATGCCGAGCGTAATCCTCTTTTCCCCGGCATCCGGCCGGAGCCGATTCCCCCCAATCTGGACGGGCTGGCGGCGGCGGTCAGGGAGATGAAAGCGGACGCCGGTCTGGCTACCGACGGCGATGCCGACCGCATGGGAATCGTCGATGAGAACGGGAAATTCATCACCCAGCTGCAGGTGTTCGCACTGCTCTGCCTCTACCTGCTGGAAGTGCGCGGCGAACGCGGTCCCATCATTAAAACGCTGACTACTACCAGCATGACGTACCGCCTCGGTGAACTTTTTAACGTGCCGGTGTACGAGACTCCGGTGGGGTTCAAGTACGTAGCGCCCATGATGATGAAGGAAAACGCCATATTCGGCGGGGAAGAGAGTGGGGGCTACGGCTTCCGCGGGCATGTCGCCGAGCGTGACGGCATCCTCGCCAATCTCTGTTTCCTGGATTTCATGGTAAAGACGGGCAAAAAACCGTCCGAGCTTATCGAGTACCTTTACAGCAAGGTGGGTCCGCATCACTACCGACGTGTTGACATAAAGTTCGAGCCAGGCAAGCGCGAGGCTATTATCGACCGCGTCAGGAACTTTACGCCCGAGACTATCGATAATGTAAAGGTACTGAAAATAGACACGACCGACGGTTTCCGGTTTAACCTGGCGGACAATACCTGGCTGCTTATCAGGTTTTCCGGCACCGAGCCCCTGCTGCGCATCTACACGGAAACAGACTCGCCGGAGCGCGTGGAACGCCTCCTGAAAATCGGCCGGGAGATAGCCGGAGTATAAAACATCGGGAGTCAAAGAGGGGCGAAGCACCGATATAAAGAAGTGGGGAAGCTCGAAGGGGCGTCAGCCCCTTCGAAATAATAATTCCCCCTTCCCTTTATAAATACACAAGGGAAGGGGGTCAGGGGGATAGGTTACAAATCATTTTTCTCCACTAAGAGAGGTGAGTAATATGGATCAAACAAACCTTGACGACCTTAAATTATATCAACAGCAGGACCCTGACGGCATGCTGGCGCGTATTAAAGAGCTTCCCATGCAGTGCCAGCAGGCGTGGCAGGCCGCCATGGACTTCAAGCTGCCCGCGGACTATAAAGATATCGATAAAGTAATAATACTGGGGATGGGCGGCTCAGCAATAGGCGGCGACCTTGTCCGCAGTCTGGTGCTGGAAGAGTCGAAAATCCCCGTTATCGTTCACCGCGACTACGGACTGCCGGCTTTCGTCGATGAAACGACGCTGGTAATCGCCTCCAGCTACTCCGGAAATACGGAGGAAACACTTTCCGGCTTCGAACCGGCGCTGAAAACTAAAGCCAAAAAGCTGGCAATGACCACCGGAGGTAAGGTAGAGGAACTGGCGAAAGCGAATAATGTGCCGGTTTTCAAGATTAATTACAAGGCGCAGCCCCGCGCCGCCCTTGGCTTCAGCTTCCTGCCCACGCTCGGCGTGCTCCAGAACCTGGGACTGGTGAAAGACAAGTCGGCGGACGTCGCCGAGACGGTAAAGGTGCTGGGAGCGCTTTCCGCACGACTCGACGAGAAATCGCCGCTTAAGAGTAATCCCGCCAAGCAGCTGGCGCAGCGTCTCTACGGACATTTGCCGGTAATATACGGCGCGGGTATCGCCGCCGAAGCCGCGCACCGCTGGAAGACCCAGGTCAACGAAAACAGCAAGGCGTGGGGCTTTTACGAGGTATTCCCGGAACTCAATCACAATGCCACGGTCGGATATCCTTTCCCGAAAGAAGTATCGCAGAAAATAAGGGTCATCCTGCTGCGGTCGCCGTTGTTCAACGACCGTGTCAAGCTACGCTACGACGTTACCTGCGAGCTTTTAAAGCGTTCCGACGTGGTGTACGAGTTCGTGGACGGGGAGGGTAAGAGCGCGCTATGCCAGATGATGAGCCTGGTAATGATGGGCGACTTTACCAGCTACTATCTTGCTATTCTCTATGGTGTAGACCCATCTCCTGTCGAGGTCATTAACTACCTCAAGGGGAGGTTGGCGAAGGGGTAGGGGAGAAAAAATAACTGGAAGCATGGAAAACCCACGCTTCCAGTCCGTAATCCTTCTTTATC
>CAZPAS010000150.1:0-4200 GCA_964584575.1 uncultured Dehalococcoidaceae bacterium
ACGCTGAAGTCCGTTTTACCGTCGGAGCGGTCGACGAGTATTCCGATTCCTGCCACGATGCCACCCGTTTGTTCGACCGCCGCCAGCACGCCCCGCACCGAGCCACCCGTGGTGAGGATATCGTCGACCACCAGCACTTTTTCACCGGGGTCGATTTTAAAGCCGCGACGGAACACGCGGTTGCCGGAATCGTCTTTCTCGGCGAAGATACTGCGCACCCCGAGCTGACGGGCGGTCTCGTACGCCAGTATGATGCCGGGGGTGGTGGGTCCCGCCACGACGTTGATGTCCTGACCGCGGTAGTGGTCGGCAATCATGGCGCAGAGCTTCTCCGTGTATTCGGGGAACTGCAGGACGCGGGCTTTTTCCCAGTAGACGGGCGAGTGCAGGCCGGAAGTCAGCAGGAAGTGACCCTTGAGTAGTGCTCCCGACTTCTCGAACATTCGCTCGACGCTGTCAGTCATGTATGTGCTCCGCACTGTTTCATACTAACTCTGGGCACTGGCAATCTGGTTGCCGAGGGGGTATTCGGGGATGACTCCCCACAGTTCCGGCGGCCAGGTGGAAAGCCAGGCTTTGCCGTGGATTTCCGGCCGTTCCACTAACCAGCCGTTATGCGAGTCGTTGCTGCGATTTCTGTTATCGCCGAGGACGAAGTAATGTCCTTCCGGAACCGTTATTTGCGACATGTTGTATGAGGGTTTGCTCATGATGTAAGGCTCGTCCAGCGCCACGTCGTTGACATAGACCGTCCTGTCCTTGATTTCCACCGTGTCGCCGGGCAGTCCGATAACCCGCTTGATAAAGTCCTCGTCACTGCTGTCGGGCGCGTTGAAGATAATTACATCGCCCCTCTCCGGTTCTCCTATCCAGTCCCAGTAAGCGGCTTTATTGACGACGACCCGCTGACCTTCGTAAAAACTGGGCTCCATGCTGGTCATGAACACCTCGTAGGTCTGGATGGTTCCCCGCGCCACGAAGAATATCGCCAGTGCCAGGGCGATGGTTATCAGGATTTCACGAAAAAATGTTCTCATCGGGATTATTCCTCGGCTTCTGCACAATTATACCTCATTTGACCCTGTACCGCCAGCAGATTATATTGTTTTCCGCTTTCGCCTTGCGAAAACCCCTCCCAGGGGTTAGGATTAATATTGACCCTGCCGGTCAGGACCCGCCGTATGAAAATCAAGCATAGAATCCTGGTGCTGAAAGATTCGCGGTTGACGACCCGCGTCTTACTCGGGTTGTTCGCGGCGCTGATTATCTGCGTGGTATTTGTCGGACTGGACAATGCCACCGGTATTATCATCGGCTGGTTTGCCACCACGTTTCTGGTAACGGCGGTGGTGCGCAACTGGCAGAAAATCTGGTATTTTATCGCCCTGCTGGTGATTTCCGTGCTGGGCGTTATGTTTTTGTCTTTCCTGTACATGGAGGTAGCCCTGCCTCTGGCCGAGTGGATATGGGGCGCCGACGCCTCGCAGAGCGTGCCCTGGCGTATTTTTCACGTAATAATCTCCAATATTATCCTGCTGTTTACCCCCGTGAATGTTGTAATCGGACTGGTGGGGAGCATCTGGCTGGGTGTTTCACGACTGGCGGGACCGCGTAAACGCGGGGATAAAAGCAGCACTTGACGGCCGCCACATTTTTGTGTATTTTATACCAAGATACTCAAGGTATCCTCTTCTCACGAGAGTGATAATTGATAGAAAATCTTAAAATAGCGCTGCTGTCCGTGGCTGCCTTCGGGGTGGGGGCTATCCCCTTCTCTATAATTGTCGGCCGGCTGTTCCTCCGCGACGATATCAGGGGCTACGGGGACGGCAATCCCGGCGCCTTTAACGTCTTCCGGGCGGGGGGACAGAAAACGGGCTACCTGGCTATCTTCCTGGACGTCGCCAAGGGTGTGCCTTTCGTCTTTCTGGCGCACTCGGTCTTCGGCCTGTCCGATATCGCGATTGTCGTAGTGGGTATGTGCGCCATACTCGGGCATGCCTTCTCGCCTTTCCTGCGCTGGCACGGCGGCAAGGCGGTGGCGGTTACCTTCGGGGTGCTCCTGGCGCTGCCCGAGCACGAAATGCTGCTGGCTTTCATCGCCTGCATGGTTATCGGCGCCCTCTTTATAGAAGTAGATGCCTGGACGGTCATGTTCGGCGCGGGCGGCACGCTGGCTTATATCGCCCTCACCCGGGGAAGTTCCTGGGAAACCCTGCTGATGCTGTGCATACTGGTGGTATTCGCCATTAAACACTTCGATTCGCTGCGTGTTTTCCCCGGATTCCACGGCAGGCTCGTGCGCTGGCTGCAGTCGCTTATCCGGGGCACTCTAACCATTATTTAGAAAGGCTGGGGTATGTTATATCAGGTCATCATAACTGCGGGGCTGGTTACCTTCCTGATTAACCTCATACTCAACCTGCGGAATCTCAAGACTCCCAGGCGCACCAGCCGGGTGCCTGCCGGGGCACCGCTGATTTCCGTCATGATACCGGCACGGGACGAGGCGGCGAATATCGGGAACTGTCTGGAGTCGCTGCAGAAGCAGGACTACCCTAATTATGAGATACTGGTGCTCGACGATAATTCAGGGGATAACACCTCGGAGATTGTCAGTAATATCGCGGCCGAAGACAGGCGTATTCGACTCTTCCGGGGCAAGCCCCTTCCCGACGACTGGGCGGGCAAGCCCCATGCCTGCTATCAGCTGGCACAGCACGCCCGGGGCGACTGGTTTCTGTTCGTTGACGCCGATACCACCCATGCTCCCCACATGCTGCGCAGCGTGCTCTCGCTGGCGGTAAAACACAACACGTCGCTGCTTTCCGGCTTTCCCCGCCAGTTAGCCTCCTCCCTTCCCCAGAGGATTGCCATACCGGTGCTCTATTTCGTTATCTTGAGCTGGGTACCACTATGGTGGCTGCACCGTTCCCGGACACCCAGGCCTTCGCTGGCCATCGGGCAGTTCCTGCTCTTTCCCCGGGAGGCGTACTGGAAGATGGGCGGGCATGAAGCTGTCAAGGCGAGGATTCTGGAGGACGTATGGCTGGGAATAGAGACCACACGCCGGGGAGGCCGTCACGTGGCTATCGACCTTTCGCCGGTGGTCTCGTGCAACATGTACCGGAACATCGGGGCGATGTGGGAGGGGTTTATCAAGTGGACATATTCGGTAGCAGCGATGTCCCGGCTGGGACTTTTCGCGTTGATCGTAGCGGGCTACTTCTTCTTCCTGGCACCGTTTTACTGGCTCTGGAATGAGTATATCACGCTGATGGCGCCTTCCGTCTGGCGGAACATGCTGCTGTTCCAGGTGGGGGTTATCCTGCTGATGCGGGGACTCATCGATATACGCTTTAAGGAGCCGATTATCTCCGCCATACTCCACCCCTTCGGTTTCGCTTTCCTGGTCGCCAGCGCCCTCTTCGCCGGCGGCAAGCGGCTGGTCGGCGCCGGAGTCAGCTGGAAGAAGCGTTTTTACGGCAGAGAATCTACGGTAGAGTAACGTCCGTCATTGCGAGCGTAGCGAAGCAATCCGTCCCCATGCCATTCCCGCGCAGGCGGGAATCCAGCTACCCCACCTCGCCCCCTCGCTGTTATCTTTACCCACCCGAACCGCCCTCGCACCACTCACTGCTTATGCCGTAGTTACTTAATCCCCTTCCCTTCACCAAATCCCGGGAGAAGGGGGTTAGGGGGATAGGTTCAACTAATATAACAGGCGGTGAGGTTATATATGACAAAATCCCCTTTACGTTTTCCTTTACACCCTCTATTCTATAGATAAACCTGCTGATTATGAAGCCCCTTGCACCTTAACGAAAAAACAGAAAAAGAATCAGAAATAAGGAAAATTGACGGAACGAATCGTAGCTGAATCGCGGAAAAACGCCTGAAAATGACAAAACGAATCGAAGCTGAAAATTAATCGTTTTTCAAATTCTGAAGCTGAAATAAAAAAATAAAAAAAGCCTTTTTTACAGAACGAATCAAAGCTGATTATCTACGGCTTGTTTCTTGTCCAAAATGACATCTGGTAGGGTGGGGTTTTGAGGTTTGACCTTACCTTTGCTTCTGTAGCATGTGCTCCCGCGCCTGATGTATAAACGCCTCGAAGCGTATCGATTCTCCCGGGTCTTTCGTCCCCTCCACCACCACGTTCAGGACGGGCAGGCCGTAGTCCTGGCGGAACTGGTG
>CAZPAS010000151.1:0-4196 GCA_964584575.1 uncultured Dehalococcoidaceae bacterium
GCCGGTGACATACATGACATCGGCAAGGACATCGTCGTCTTCATGCTCGATGTCAGTGGCTTCGACGTCATCGACCTCGGTGTGGACGTTCCGGCTAAAAAATTCGTGGACACGATTAAGGAATCCAACGCCCCCGTCGTGGGGTTGAGCGGATTCCTGACCCTCGCCTACGACGCCATGAAACAGACCGTTGAAGCTATAAAATCCGCCGGCCTGAGGGAAAAGACCAAGATTATGATTGGCGGCGGACAGATTACCGATGAAGTATTAAAGTATACCGGCGCTGACGCCTACGGCAAAGACGCTGTGGTCGGCGTTTCGCTTGCCAAGAAATGGTCGGGCGCCAGCTAATAATCCTCGCCACATCACATGCCAGAGGAAATAAAAAGGAAAGGAACGGGAAGAGATGACAGCAAACGATAAGCTTAACGAACTTATGAACAAATGGATGTCACCAGATGGTGTGGAGTTCGCCAGTCCCGAAGCGGAGAAGGAATATAAGGCAAGAGTCCAGCGACTAAAAGACGCAGCGGAAATGAAACAGCCGGACAGAGTTCCGGTAGTCCCCATGACTGGCTTCTTCCCGGCTTACTACGGCGGCTTTACACCCTATGATGTCATGTACGACTATGAGAAACTCGTCAGTTCAGGTAAAAGATATGTCCTGGAACTTCAACCGGACGCTCACGGCGGTGTCGTCGTGGCACCCCCGGGACCGTCCTTTGATATCCTCGACTATAAATTATACGCCTGGCCGGGCCACGGTGTAGCCAAGGAACACTCCTACCAGTGCATCGAGGGTGAATACATGCAGGCGGATGAATACGACGAACTCATCGCCGACCCCACCTATTTCTTCATCAGCAAATTCCTGCCACGCATCTTCGGGGCCCTGGACGGCTTCAAGATGATTTCACCACTCACCAACATGACCGAGATGTACGGTGGCTTCACCGGCGCCGCCCTGATTCCGTACGGCCTGCCCCCCGTACAGGAAGGACTGAAAAAGCTCATGCAGGCCGGCGAAGAAGCCCTGAAGTGGATACAGTTCGCCGGCGGCTTCGGCGTGGAAATGTCGGTGGCCGGTTTTCCCGGCTTCTTCGGCGGCGGCTGCAAAGCCCCGTTCGATACTCTCGGCGATACTATCAGGGGCACGCGGGGAATCATGGTGGACATGTACCGCCAGCCGGATAAACTGCTAAAGGCGTTGGAACAACTTACGCCGATAATGATAAAGATGGGCGCGGACATGGCCCGCCAGAATGGATGCCCGATTGTTTTCATGCCGCTGCATAAAGGCGCCGACGGCTTCCTTTCCGACGAACAATTCAAGAAGTTCTACTGGCCTTCCTTCAAAGAAACAATGCTGGGCCTGATAGAAGAGGGCTGCATACCATTCCCCTGGGCGGAAGGCGGCTATAATACCCGTCTGAAAGTCATCCGCGACTTCCCCAAGGCTAAGGCTATCTGGGGGTTTGACCTCACGGACATGGCCGAGGCGAAGAAAGTACTCGGCGATGTTTGCTGCATTACCGGCAATGTACCAATCGCTTTGCTGTCCCTGGGAACGCCGGACGACGTTAAGGCAAACGTTAAAAAACTCATCGATACCTGCGCCAAGGGCGGTGGTTATATCATGATGAACGGGGCAGTAATTGAAGACGTACCGCCGGACAATATCAAGGCGATGATTGACGCCACCAAGGAATACGGCGTTTACTAGGAAAAACAGAAAAAACAGCAGGTAAGAGGGTGTGAACCGGGGCTGACACTACCGGCACACCCTCTATATTATTACTTTCCCGAGGTATAAGATATGCCTGTAATCAGCGACATCCGCCTGGACCTGAAAATCAACGACATCTTGAGGCGGGAGGGATTCAAGGGATATACCAGAATCAGGCCGGAAATCAAGACCCTGGTCACGGAACTGCTTGAAAGTACGGAGAGCACCCGCCTGCTGGAGCCGGTCACCTCATACGAAATCTACCCGGTAATATCCATGGAGTCGGAAAGGGTATTACTGGAAGGGGATGCGGCAGTCAACGGCTCGCTGGTACCTGAAACCTTCCCGGAGGCTAAACAACTGGCGGCGATAGTCTGCACCGTGGGACCGGGACTGGAACAACAGGTAACGGCGTACAGTCGGGAAGGCGAAACCCTGCGCGCCATGCTGCTGGACGGCATCGGCAGCGCCGCCGTGGACATCCTGGCGCAGGAAGCCTGCCGTTATTTCACCGGAGAGGCGTCGAAGCGCGGTTTACAGGCGAGCAGCCCCGTTAATCCGGGCATGCCCGGCTTGCCTATCACGGAGCAGCAAAGTCTGCTGCAGCTCGCCCATGCCGCCGATATCGGCGTCAGCCTGACATCCTCGGGCATCATGGTCCCCCGCAAGTCCACTTCCATGATAATCGCCGTCGGACCGGGGATGCAGACCTGGACGCAGGAGGAAATCTGCGCCCGCTGCAATCTCCGGGAGACCTGCCCCTACACCGTGCTGCGAGGTTAACCGGGAAAGCTCGACCCTAAAGCATCACCGTTCCGCCGTCGACATAGAGCACCTGACCGGATATGAAATCGGAATCATCCGACGCCAGGAATACGGCCGCCCCCACCAGGTCGCCCGGCTGCTCACGCCGATGCATAGACTGCTCCGAAGTAGCCAACTCGAAGGTCTGGTCGCTGCCATCCTGTGCCAGGCTGGCCTCGGAAGCCGTATATCCCGGCGCGATAGCGTTGACATTGATGTTATGTTCGCCCAGGGCGTGCGCCAGGGCGTGAGTCAACGTGTAAACGGCCCCTTTGCTGCAGGAATACGGCAAGAAGAACGAAGCCGCGGGTACCCGGGCGACGTTCGAGGCCACATTGATAATCTTACCCTTGCCCGCTTTTTCCATCAGGGGAGCTATCGCCTTGCAGACCAGCCAGGTTCCCCGAACATTAACCGTTAAGATCCGGTCCCAGTCCTGCGGCTCCCAGAGGTTCCACGGTTTGGCGTTAAGGCCGCCCCATACGGCAGCGTTATTGAGGAGAACATCCACCCTGCCGTACTCCTTCATAACCGCATCAGCTATCTTCTGGGGCTGGTCCACCTGCGAAATATCGGCCTCAACCAGGGCCACTTCCGCGCCCTTGGCTTTTACCTCTTCGACCGTGCCTCCAGCCCTTTTAATATTAGTGGTAGTTAACAGCAGTTTGGCACCCTCCTCGGCGAATCTTAAGGCAAACGCCTTCCCGATGCCGCGGCTGGCCCCGGTGATGATGGCTACCTTGTCCTTTAGTACTGGTGACATATCTACCTCCTTTGTTGTTTTCCGTTTTCAAAAACCGGATACATTATATAAAAAATAGACGTTTTATTCCATTATGTATGAAAGAATGGACGCTGATACATCCTATATCAGTTTATTCTGCTTGAAATCATCCAGTATGGCTTCCATACCCCATACCGCAATCTTCGTTATCTCACAACCGTCTGATATCTTAAAGTATTCATCCGTCATACCGGGCTCTCTGAAATCCCAATATTTTCCATAGTGTTTAATCTGTATATCCTTGCATAGTTGCGATTGATATTGTTCTTCACATTTATCCATGACATACCACCAGACGAGAGACAGCCCATCCCCGAAGAAACTCATATCCCTCCCCTTGATATTCCGCGTAATTCCCATAGCCACGCCTATAGCCAGCACGCTCCCGATGATCGCTCCGCAGGTACCGGTAATGGTAACACCTACCCCACCGGTGAGAAGACATAAGCCGGGGAAAAGCCTGTCTTCCGTTTCTTCCGTGGTGATTTCCACGCCACCCCATCTCAAAGCATCAACTATAGCCAGGAAGACACACTGAGTACAACCGCTGTATTTTTTTTCATACTCTACAGCCAGCTCTGCGGTTTTTTGTATTATCTCCTGTCGCGTCTTGACAACCTGAACCATAATTTACCAGTCCGCGTCTCTCAATTCTCTTTATTGGCTGCCTGAACGCCATGCTGGATTAATCAATTGAAAGATAGCCATGAAAATCGGCTGGGAACAGACAACCTAGAAAAATCTACACCACTGCCTCACTCATGTCAAGTACGGAGTAGCTGTTTCTCCCGTTTTGTTTCATCGGGTGAAATCCCGGCAAACTCATCGTGCAGGTTTGACAATCATAATCGGCTAACTTATTATTAATTATGTTGTCCCCCT
>CAZPAS010000152.1:0-4193 GCA_964584575.1 uncultured Dehalococcoidaceae bacterium
AGAACTGCAAAAGCTCTCGAAAAACACCATTATCTTCGTCGACGAGCCGTACATGGCATCCTACGGGTCGTCGGTCGCCGCCGGCCCCTTCTCCTCGCCGGAAAAGGTCGCCGGGATGATAGACGAGGTATTCGCCGGCATCAGCGGACTCAAGGGGCTGCACTGCTGCGGCAATACGGACTGGTCGGTGCTGCTGAAAACCAGGCTCGATATCCTCAACTTCGACACGTACAACTACGCGGAATCGGTCGGACTCTACCCGCAGGAAATAAATAAATTCCTGGCGCGGGGCGGCTGCATCGCCTGGGGCATCGTCCCCAACGACGTCACCTCCGTGGACAAGGAAACAATTGCCAGCCTGCGTGACCGTCTGGAAGAAGCGGTAGCCCCTTTTACCCGTGACGGCTTGCCTTTTAAAGACATCATCACCCATAGTCTGCTCACGCCCTCCTGCAGCCTGGCATCTCTCACCGAGGAAGGCGCCGAAAAAGCCCTGGAGCTCCTCACCGGACTATCCGACGAGATGCGAAAGAAATATTTCTGACAATGACAGATAATGTCGTGATTCGCTCCTTTCAGTACCGCGACCTTGATTCTGTCTATGAGCTTGTCCTTAACGCCATAGATGTTTCCTACCGCGCCGACTACTCGGACGAAGCTATCCGGCTGTTTAAAATATTCCATTCTCGTCAAATCATCCTGGAAAACGCCAGTAATTATCATACCGTGGTAGCTGTAATCAACGGCGAAATAGTTGGCACCGGCACCCTGCAAGGGGCGCATATTCGCCGTGTTTTCATAAGTCCGCAGCATCAGCGCCAGGGCATCGGCACCCTCATTGCTGATGAACTCGAGAAAAAAGCATTGGCCGAAAATATCATGACACTCGACCTCGCTGCGGCCGTCGGTTCCCGTACTTTCTGGGAATCGCGAGGCTTCACGGTCGAAGAAGAACGCTATGCTCCTTCTGATAAAGAGAGAATAATCCGTTACTTCACCATGACAAAAATCCTCGCCGGCGCGGTATAGCCTTACCCTTTACTCTCACGGTATAATAATGTCATGCCCAACCTGGATATGATACTCGTCGGCATCATCGTCGTGGCGGCGACGGCAGTGTTCGCCTCGGGTAAAGTGCGCATCGACATCGTCGCCCTGTGCGTGCTGGTGCTGCTTTTCGTCCTGGACTTAATCGAACCGGAGCAGGTACTTTACGGACTCGCCAATCAGGCGACTGTCACCATCGCCGCCATGTTCATCCTCAGCGCCGGACTGGTGCGCACCGGACTCGTCGAGTGGGCTGCCCGCCAGCTCGACCGCATCGCCGGGAAGACGGAACTCCGCCTGATGCTGATAATCAGCCTTACCGCCGCCTTCCTATCGGCGTTCATCATCAACGCCGCCATCGTGGCTATATTCATCCCCGTGGCGATGGTGCTCGCCAGGAGCCGTAAAATAGCCTCCTCACGCATCCTCATACCGCTGTCGTTCGCCAGCCAGTTCGGCGGCGTCTGCACCCTCGTCGGTACGTCCACCAACCTCATCGTCAACTCCTACGCCGTCAGCCGCGGCATGGAGCCGTTCGGTTTCTTCGAATTCCTCCCCCTGGGAATCGCCATGGTGGGCGCGGGCATGATATACCTCGCCGCCGTCGGGCACTGGCTGCTGCCGGTGCGTAAGGGCGAAGCCGAGCAGGTCGATAAATACCGGCTCGTCGATTACCTTGCCGAGTTGCAGGTAGACGAGAGGTCCTCTTTAATCGGCAAGACCTGGGAGGAGAGCAAGGTTGGTGACGAGACTAAAGTGGATCTGGCTAATCTGCTCCGAGGTGCCAAAACCGTCTCCAGACCCGTCAACACCAAGATAAAAGCCGATGACATACTCCTGCTTCACGGCAACGTGGAACAAATAATAGAGATGGAATCCAAGTACGGCTTGAAAATACTCAAGAATGCCAGGGTAAAAGACCAGGAACTCAGTACTCATAACATGAAAATAAGCGAGGTTTTAATACCTCCGGACTCTAACCTTATCGGGCGCTCTCTGGCGGATGCCGCATTCTTCCGCCGCCATAAATTGACCGTCCTGGCGATTCAGCGGCGCGGTCGCACGCTGCGGGAACGCCTCGCCGATATCAAGCTCAAGGAAAACGATACGGTGTTGCTCCAGGGACACAAGGACGACATCGCCCATATTATGAACTCCCCCAATGCCATCGTCACCAACGAATTGACCGACCTTTACCTTAGAAAGAACCGCGCCATAATCGCGCTGGTCGTCCTGCTGGCCGTGGTAGTCCTTACCACGTTGAATATAATGCCTATCATGCTGGCAGCCATCCTGGGCGCTGTAGCCATGGTGGTGACGCAGTGCCTGAACATCGAGGAAGCCTATCAATCCATCGACTGGAAAATCATCTTCCTGCTTGCCGGCGTGCTGCCGCTGGGTTTGGCGCTGGAGCAGAGCGGCGCCACGTTATGGCTGGCTGACCATGTTCTGGAGCCGCTGGCGGGCAATGGGCCGGTCATGCTGCTGGCGGCGTTCTATATCATCACCGCCGTGCTTACCGAGGCCATGTCCAACAACGCCGCCGCCGCCATACTGGCGCCAATCGCCTTTACCACCGCCGCGTCCCTGAACATAGACCCCCGCCCGCTCCTCGTCGCCATTACCTTCGCCGCCTCCACGAGCTTCGCCACCCCCATCGGCTATAAGACCAACACTATGATATATTCGCCCGGCGGCTACCGTTTTACGGACTTTACCAGGGTCGGCGTGCCCCTCAACCTCATTTTCTGGGGCATAGCCGTGCTCTTAATCCCGCTTATCTGGCCCTTGCAGTAATAACTTATACAGGGGAATTATTATGGAATGTAATATCGAAGCGAACAAAGCTAAATGCAACTGCACCTACGAGCCGTGCTCCCGCAAGGGAAAGTGCTGCGAGTGCATCAGCTACCACCTGAAAATGGACGAACTGCCCGCCTGCGTCTTTCCTCCGGAGATAGAACGCACCTACGACCGCTCGTTCGCACGCTTTGCAGAGTGGGTACAGGAGAAAGGTGGCGGTAAAAGCTGATTTAAGCTATATTATTAGTGATGAATAAATCGAGAAGAAACGCCTGGCACAAGCACCTGAGAGCGGCGAAGAAAGCCAGGGAAAAGAGAAAAGAACAGGCAAAGACCGCGAAATAGCGCTGTTTATAACACCTTTCGGAGCGACGCAGGTTGCTGATTTCGCCCGCGCCCGTCGATATTGTTTAGGGGCATCTATATGTCGGAACTACCGGAACTGATTCAAGCCCTGCTCGACCCGCAGTCCTACCCCGAGCCTCCGAAGCGGGTGGAACTTATACAGACCCAGATATCCTACGTCTTCATCGCCGGCGACCTCGTTTACAAGGTTAAGAAGCCGGTGGACATGGGTTTCCTGGACTACTCCACGCTGGAAAAACGCCTCACCCTCTGTATCAAGGAACTGGAGCTTAACCGTCGGCTCTGCCCGGACGCGTATCTGGAAGTCGTGCCGGTCACCAGCGAGGGCGGTAAAATCGTCATGGACGGCAGGGGCGACGTCAAGGAATATGCCGTGAAGATGCGCCGCCTGCCCCAGGAAGCCATGATGGACTATCTCCTGCCGCAGAACAAGGTAACGCCGGACATGCTCGCCCGGGTGGCGAAAAAGCTGGCGGTCTTCCACCAGAGTACGGCTACCGGCGAGATTATCAGCGATTTTGGGACCCTTGAAGCAGTCACCAGGATTACACTGGAAGATAATTTCGGCCAGACGGCAAAATACGTCGGCACTGTTATTCCACCGGATAAATACAACTATCTCAAGGAACGCACCGGCAATTTCCTTGAGAAAAACGCCCCCCTTTTTCAGAAGCGGGTTGCCGATGGCCGCATACGGGACTGCCACGGTGACCTCCATGCCGCCCATATTTGTTTCACTGACGGCATCTGCATTTACGATTGTATAGAGTTTAACGACTCTCTCCGCTATACCGATGTCGCCGCCGAAGTGGCGTTTCTGGCCATGGACCTCGACCATTACGGCCGTTCCGACCTTTCGTACAGCTTTATCGATTCTTACGTCAGGGAGAGCGGTGACGAGGAACTCAAGGAACTGTTAAGTTTTTATAAATGCTACCGCGCCTACGTGCGGGCTAAGGTGGGGTGCTTCCAGTACG
>CAZPAS010000153.1:0-4162 GCA_964584575.1 uncultured Dehalococcoidaceae bacterium
TTAGCCCGTTTCTCCGTGGTTATCAGCGAGTCCGGTCCATGACCGGGATGAACGATGGTCTCCGGCGGCAGCGTAAGCAGCTTGGTCTTAATGCCGTTGATAAGGGCCTCGCCGTCGCTGTCAATAAGGTCATACCGCCCGATGCCGTAGTTGAAAAGTGTGTCCCCCGTAAAGACGTGCCCCTCACCGTAGATGCTGATGCCGCATGGGGTATGTCCGGGAGTATGCAGGACGGTGAAATGAAGGTCGCCGATGTCTATGCGGTCGCCTTCCTTGAGGATACGCTCGGCTCCGGGAACGCCTTCGAAAGAATCTTCGTAAACGTAGCTCGACGACTGCGGCAGGTACCGGGCGCACTCGGCGTGACAGGCCATCTCGGCGCCGGTGGCTTCCTTGACCTGCGCCGCCGCGCCGACGTGGTCCGGGTGGCGGTGGGTCAGGACGATAAGCTTAATCGTCAGTCCCAGCTTGTCCACCGCCCGCAGGATATCTTCGGCCTGTGCCCCGGGGTCGATTATCATGCCCTCTTTGGTCGCTTCCGAGCCCACGATATAGCAGTTGCTGGCATACGGTCCCACGACGAGTTTCCTGATTATCAATACATCCTCCGTATAACCTGTTTACACTTAATAGTATAGTGAAAACAGGTTAAGTAGCAAATATCAATTGACAAGTATCAAATCCCTTGCTTGTCACTTGCTACTTGTTACTTGATACTTATCCCCCTTGCGCGGTTTTCACGTGATGCGTTAAACTGTTAATGATAGCCCCATCATATATCAACCGGACAGGGAGCTGAGTTTGGCGGATATACGCCCGTTTTGCGGTGTACATTACAATCCGGCGCTGGTGAAAGACCTGTCGAAGGTCCTCTGCCCCCCTCACGATATCATCTCGCCGCAGCTACAGCAGCAGCTTTATCAAAGAAACGAATATAACTATATTCGGATTGAATTTGGGCGTGAATTTCCTCAGGATAAAGAGCAGAACAACCGATATACCCGTGCTTCCGCCTTCTTTGAAAACTGGCTGGAAAAAGACATCCTGAAAAAGGATGCAGAACCTGCGATATACATCCACGACCATCATTTCTTATTACATGAGGAAAAATACTGTCGGCGCAATATATATTGTCTGGTTAAGTTGGAGGAATGGGACAGTACGATAATCCGTCCACACGAAGGTACTTTTACCCACTCTAAGAGTGATAGATTGCATCTATTATGGTCGCTACAGGCCGATACCAGCCCTATTATGGCGCTGTATGATGATAGTAATAAAAGGATGATTTCTTCACTGTTAGACGGGAAGACCTCTGGTAACCCTTTGCTCCAGACTGACAACGTTAACGGGGAGAGCCATAAGTTATGGGCTGTAAACGATAAAGACATAATCGGGCAAATACATGACTGCCTGGAGGCACAGCCACTTTATATTGCCGATGGGCACCACCGTTACGAAAGCGCCCTTACCTACCGGCGTGAAAGACGCACCACTACCTTGCCCGTTGAGGAGGAAGAGCCGTTCGACTTCGTTATGATGACGCTGGTGGATTTTGCCGACCCCGGACTTGTTATCCTGCCGTCGCACCGGCTGGTCAGGGGCCTGTCGAAGTCGGCTCTCGATAGTCTGAAGGCGGGTTTAGATACCTGCTTCGATGTCGAGAGTTATCCCCTGGACAGTAACGATACGTTAGCGCAGATAAACTCCCTGCTTTCCTCAGAGAAAGACGAGATAAAGCTGGTGCTCTACGGGTTGAGTCGTGAGGAACTGCTGCTCCTCCGACTGAAGAATTTAGATATTATCGGTACGATGATTCCCTACTTCCACTCGGAACTCTATCAGAAGCTGGACGTAAGCATCGTCGACCATGTTATCCTGGAGGAACTGCTCGGGCTGCCCCCCGATAATATCAAGACGTTCATCGAATACACCAATGACGCCGTCGCGGCTGTGCGCAGCGTCACGGAAAAGGAATACCAGCTGGCGGTAATCGTGAGTCCGGTCAAGCCGGAGGTTATCAAAGCTATCGCCGACAGCGGCGACCGCATGCCCAGGAAATCCACCTACTTTTATCCCAAGACCCCCGCTGGTCTGGTACTGTACCGGTTCGGCAAATAGGGGCTTCCCGGATTTTCCCCGTAAATTAGTTAGCCGTACGTGGCGCACGGGCAGGCTGGTATAGTATAATATAAAGTAATCAGGCTGATTTCAGTTAGAGGAGAAGGAGACGTGCTGGTCGAGGAAGAGTTAGCCAGTTTTTCACCTGAAAAAGATACCATCGTGACCGTTGGTGTCTTCGATGGTGTACATCTGGGGCATAAAGAACTTATCTCCGAGGTATTGCAGCAAGCCGGAGAAAAGGGCATGCTTGCCGCGGTGGTGACGTTCCGCCAGCATCCGGAAGACCTGCTGTCATCGAAGAAGCAGCTGCCCTACCTGACCGATATTCAAACCAGGGTGAGGCTCCTCCAGAACGAGGGCGTCGATATCATCGTTCCTTTAACCTTTGATAGTGAGCTGGCAGGGCTGGATGCCGGGGTATTCGTGGGGCTGCTTCAAAAATACCTCAGGATGCACGGGCTGGTAATCGGTTCCGATTTTGCCCTGGGTAAAGGGAGAAAAGGCGATACGGATGCCCTGCAACGACTTGGCGAGGAAAAGGGATTCGGGGTTACCGTGGTGCCGCCGCTGAAAATCGACGGGGAAGTCGTCAGCAGCACCACCATCAGGAAAGCCATGGTAGAGGGCGACATGAAGAAAGTGCACCGGCTTACGGGGAGATATTTCAGCCTGCACGGCAAGGTGGTAACCGGCGCGGGACGTGGCGAAGGACTCGGGTTCCCCACCGCCAACCTGGAAGTTAATTCCGGGCAGGCGCTGCCCCCGGATGGCGTCTATGCCGGCATCGCCCGTATCAACGGCAGGACCTACCAGGCGATGACCAATGTCGGCAAGGACCCGACATTCGGGCGCAATGAGCGTACTATCGAGTCGTATTTACTCGATTACAGCGGCGACCTTTACGGACATGAGCTTAGAGTGGACTTCGTCGCCAAGCTGCGTGACGAGAAGAAGTTCGCCGGTCCGGAGGACCTGCAAAAGCAGGTTAACGAAGATATCAGACGGGGTAAAAGCATACTTGAATCAATGAGTGTGAACTAATCATGAGTACGGCGGGTAAATCGTTTAACGAAAAAGATTTGAATCGCCTGCTCAGGCGGGCGGTAGCCGAAATTATCATCGAAGATGAGATGGTAAAGCTGCTGAAGTCCGGCACGAAGCTGCGCCTTAAGGAAGGACTCGACCCCAGCGCGCCCGATATTCACCTGGGACACGTCGTCGGATTGAGAAAGCTGCGCCAGTTCCAGGAACTCGGGCACCAGGTCGTGCTTATCGTCGGCGACTGGACGGCGCAGATAGGCGACCCCAGCGGGGCGTCGGTAACGCGTCCCATGCTCTCCGCGGAGGAAGTGAAAGCCAACGCCGAGACATATATGAAGCAGTTTTTTAAAATCGTCGATAAGGATAAGACCGAGGTCAGGTGGCAGAGCGAGTGGTTCGGCAAGTTCGACCTTGCCGATGTTATCCGCCTGACCAGCAAGTTTACCGTCGCCCAGTTCCTGGCGAGGGACGATTTCAGTAAAAGGTACAGCGAGGGACGGCCTATCGCCATCACGGAACTGCTCTACCCCCTTATGCAGGCTTACGACTCCGTGGCGATACAGTCGGATGTCGAATTCGGCGGCACCGACCAGAAGTTCAACTTTTTAGTCGGGCGGGAACTCCAGGCGATGATGGGACAGACATCCCAGCAGTGCTTCATGACTCCCCTGCTGGTGGGGACGGACGGCGTCCAGAAGATGAGCAAGAGCCTGGGCAACTATATCTGCGTCGACGAGCCGCCGGAGGATATCTACGGCAAGACGATGTCCATCCGGGACGATTATATAATGACGTATTTCGAGCTACTGACCGATGTCCCCGACGCAGAGCTGGCGGAGATGAAAAAGGAACTGGCTGGCGGCGCCAATCCTATGGACCTGAAAAAACGACTTGCCAGGGATATCGTGACCCAGCTTTACAGCCAGAAGGAAGCCAGCGAGGCGGAAAATCATTTTGCCAGGGTCGTCCAGAAAAAGGAAGTGCCGGACGAAATGCC
>CAZPAS010000154.1:0-4077 GCA_964584575.1 uncultured Dehalococcoidaceae bacterium
CTCGTCGGGCTCATAACCCGGAGGTCGTTGGTTCAAATCCAACCCCCGCTACCAAGTAAATGATAATCCCCCGGAAATCCGGGGGATTTTTCTGTTTTGCTGATATTTTAGTGCAGTTATTCCGCCGGGGCTAATTCCATATCTTTTTCATCTACCCGGACCTGTCCCTTACCCGGGAGGGCCACATTCCAAGCCGTCTCGGTGCCCGGCGCCTTAGCCACGCATACCCCGATTTTTCCGGCAGATTCGCCACTCTTGATTTTTACTCTGGTTCCCTGTTTAATCATATCCCTCCTTTTATATTAAGTAATATTAATTAAAGAATAGATACTATTATTATATGCCTTACCCACCTGGCTTCGTCAAATCGTTTAGCTGTGCCTTTTGAAGTCAGGGGGGCAAGCGGGAGGAGCATTTGAATACCGGAATTCCGCAACCTTCCTTTGATTACTAGAGCAATCCCCTGAGCCTGGGGTCAAGGGCATCCCTCAAGCCGTCCCCCACCATGTTAAATGCGAAGACCACCAGCATAATAGCGATGCCGGGTGCAAACGATAGCATGGGATTGGTAATCAGATACCGGTAACCGTCATTGACCATAGCGCCCCAGGCCGCCCCCGGCGGTTTTATGCCGATGCCGAGGAAACTAAGCCCGGCTTCGGCAAGGATAATGGTCCCCAGCTGTAATGTGATGAGCACAATCATCGGCGGCAAGGCGTTCGGCAGGATGTGAGAAAGCATGATACGTCCGTCGCTGGAGCCCATGGCACGCTCGGCAAGGACATAGTCATTTTCTTTGGTACTCAAAGTCAGTCCGTGCATCACCCTGGCATATCCGGGCAGCGTGCTGATGGCGAGGGCGATAATCACGTTCTGGATACCACCTCCGAGCAGGGCAGCCATGAACAGGGCAAGAATGATATTTGGGAAAGATATCAGCAGGTCCATAACTCTCATAATAACCATGTTGACTATTTTATTAGTAAAGTACCCGGCGATTAACCCCAGCATTATGCCGACTACCGCGGCAAATCCCGTGGTGGCAAAGCCTACCAGAAGCGTCGTTCTCGAACCGTAGATAAGACGACTCAGGGTATCCCTCCCCAGCGAGTCGGTACCCAGTAAATGTTCCGAGCTCGGCTGCTGTAAGGTGCTCTGCATATCCTGCTTGTAGGGGTCATAAGGCGCCAGCAGGTGCGCGAATATTGCCGTAAACACCAGGAGGAACAGCACCAGGAGCCCGAAGATAACCAGTCTCCGGGCAAAAAATACCCTGCTGAAGCGCTTCCACTCGTTTACGCGCGGCGGGACTTCCGCAAAATCCTTATCGTTATTACCTTTTTCCTTCGCCATTTCAGACTTCACTAGCTATATCGTATCCTGGGGTCAAGCCAGCCGTAAGAAATATCCACTACTAAATTCACCAGCAGGACAATTACGCCGAATATGAGCGTGGTAGCCTGCACGACGACGTAGTCCTGGTTGAAAATGGAACTTACCATCAACCTGCCCATGCCCGGAATGTTAAAGACTGTCTCAATAAACACGGAGCCGCCGAAAATCATGCCCACGGCAAAACCCATCAGGGTAATTACCGGAATCAGACTGTTTTTGAGTACGTGCTTAAATACGATAACACGCTCCCGTAGCCCTTTTGCCCATGCCGTGCGGACATAGTCCTGCCTGGATACTTCAAGCACGCTCGACCGCATTTGCCGCGACATCGAAGCCAGACCGAGGACGCACTCACAAGCTACGGGCATAACCAGTTGCCGTGTATTCAGCCAGAAATCTACGAACGGCGACGTATACCCCCCGATAGGCAACCAGCCAAGTCGAAGACCGAAGACGTAGATAAGTAGAATACCCAGCCAGAAAATGGGCACGGTTATTCCCACGTAAGCCAGCGGCGTCACAATCTGGTCGGCTAACTTACCCCGCCTTAACCCCGCCAGGAGACCCGATAACGTCCCCAGAATGGTCGCGATGATGAATGCCAGTACTCCGAGGTGTGCTGTGATAGGAAGACGCTTGGCGATTAAAGCCCCGACATCTTCATTGAAAAACACCGACCTTCCCAGGTCACCCCGTAAAACTCCGCCTGCCCAGTTAAAATATTGCACCATTATCGGTTTGTCCAGTCCGTGCTCGGCGCGGAGTTGCTCAAGCGCTTCGGGACCTATATTTGATATCTGGCTCTGGGCAATGTATATCATCAGCGGGTCGCCGGGCAGGAGCCGCATGGCAAAAAATACTACCAGGGTCAGCATGATGATAATAATCAGTGCCCATAACAATCGCCGGATAATATATGCCGTCATTCTCTACCTCGGAAATTCACGCTGCGTCAACCACACCAAATATAACCTTAAGCCGGAAAGTGCTATAGCCATGTCATGTATATACGGTTCGTTTACTATTCTATTCGGCGAGCGGGTCACAGGAGCGCTCAAAGTTACTAAATATTACTTTAATTAATTTTTGGTTGTCAATCTGAAATCCGGGGTTGAATAATGCGTCATCTCTCGCATTGAAGAGAGTAAAAACCTTATTCATGAGATATTTCTCCCTCTACTAAATATTAACAGAATCACGGCATATTTGACTATTGACAAAATATATGCTAATGCTAATAATTAGCTAATACGATAGAATCCAATGAATATAGAATAACACGGCTGGCGGAGCATCAGTTAGAAAAGCCAGGAAGGAGATACAAATGACATGAGCAAGATACCTTTAAGAATAGCTGACATACAGCAAACTAACGAAGGAGGTCGTAAAATAAAACAATGAAGAAGCTATTAATTCTGGTGCTAGCGATTGTCTTGCTAGTAAGCATCCCTCTCGCCGGTTGCGGTGAACCGGAAGAACCCACGCCGGAACCGACACCTACACCTACACCCACACCCACACCGGATGAAGAAACCCCGGTGCCCGGCGCGCCGAAGACCGGCGGCACGCTGAGAGTTATCTGGCAAACCGGTATCAGCAACTTGAGTTGGGTCGCGGAACAAGGCATGACCGATGAAACCCTGGCCAAAGCCTATGCGGAGACCCTCGTGTATTATTCCGGTTCGGGCGATTTCAAGCCGGAACTCGCCAAGTCCTGGGAGATTGATGAGGCCAACAAGACCCTCACCTTCCACCTGCAAGAGGGCGTCAAGTTCCATGACGGCACCCCCTTTAATGCCGAGGCCGTCAAGTGGAACGTACAGAACCTGATAGACAGTAAAAGACTGGCCAACGGCCAGTACGTGGACTCAATCGAGGTCGTCGATGAATATACCTTCCGTTATAACCTCAACGCGGTGATGACCCCGTCCATTATGCTGCACTCCTACGGTTATAACCTTCATACCCAATTTTCTCCCAGCGCTTTCGAGAAGAACGGCGGCAGAGACTGGGCAGTCTCCCACTTCGTCAGCACGGCGGCATTCAAGTTCGAGAGCTGGGAACAGGACGTCGGAATGAGAATAGTAAGGAACGACGACTACTGGCGCGGGAAGGAATATCCCTACCTAGATGCTATTGAGTTTATCTTCGTCGCCGACCCAACCATTGCCGCGGCCAAGATGCAGGCCGGAGAAGCGGACGCCTGGGGTGGACCCCCGCTGAAAGAGGCGACCGACCTGGAAGCAATGGGCTTTAAGCTGATAATTGGAGTCGGCGGTTTTTATTCGGAACTTATCCCGGATAATGTAACCGAAGGCTCTGTCTACAAGGACCAGAAAGTCCGCGAGGCGCTGGAGTATGCCATCGACCGTGACGGTATGGCGACGGGTTTGGGGTACGGCAAACTGAATCCCGTGAAACAGGCTGGCGGTCCGGACACCAGCCAGGGTTACAATCCGAACTTCAGTGTACGCGAGTACAATCCGGATAAGGCAAAAGAGCTGCTGGCGGAAGCCGGTTACCCCAACGGCTTTAAGACCACCATTCTCGTCATGCAGGGTGCCCAGCAGGATATGGCAACCTCGATACAGGCAAGTCTGGCAGACGTAGGTATCGAAGCTGAAGTTGATGTAGCCGACCCGGGCAGGTTCATCGGCTCGATATACCAGGGCGGCTGGAACG
>CAZPAS010000155.1:0-4070 GCA_964584575.1 uncultured Dehalococcoidaceae bacterium
TGCACCACCAGCAGTCCTGGTTGACGACGAACTCCAGCTTGGGACTCTGGTACATCCGCACGAAGCGGTTGGTGCCGGTCATCGTCCCGATGAACGAGCCGCCGTAACGATAGAACATCTTTACTTCCGAATAGCCGGGGGCGGGATAGATATATGGCGCGAACTGCTGCTCGAGCGATTCCCCGCAGAAGGTCTGCCCCAGCCACTTGATAGGGGGATTGAGGATAGCCTCCGGCATGAGGAGACGGTAGACACGCTGTTCCACCGGATTCTCCGCCTGGTTTTCCGCAAACTGGTTCAGGAAATTGGGCCCGAAGGAACTGTAGCCGGGGAAATCAAAATCGGCGTTGTAGGGAGTGCCCATGGTGGTGCCCCAGATGTTAACGCCCGGCTTACCAAGTCCCTGCATCGCCTGTAAAAGCACCATCAGGCGTGCCCATTCCGTGCCGTACGCCTGCCGGCAGGCGCCGGACTCGCCGCCCCGCGAACCTCCCGCCAGCATGGTACGGCTCGCCGCCCATTCCCTTGCCAGACTCTTGATGGTATGGGCGGGCACGTCGCAGATTTCCGCCGCCCACTCCGGCGTGCAATTATCTCCGAGGATGTGTGCTTTAAATTCCTCAAAGCCCACCGTATGCGTGGCGACGTATTCTTTGTCGTAAGTGCCTTCCGTCAACCACACGTAAGCGATTGCTTCCGCCATGGCGGCATCGGTGCCGGGGCGGGGCGTTATCCACTTGTCTCCTAGAATCGTGGCGGTATAGTTGCAGAACGGGTCGATGAATATCTGCTTCTTGCCAAGTTCCCGCAGCCAGATACGCCACACCGCCGATTCCTGTCCGCCGTAGATACCGCGCGTAGAATCGGGGTCGTTGCCCCAGTGGATGACGAGGTCGGTATTCTTCAGGGCGTCTTCCAGCAGGTCGTACTGTTCCGGCATGCCGAGTCGCCAGAAGAACCCGTAGGCATGGGTGGCGCCCCAGTGCCAGCCCTCCCAGCTGTCCGGGTTGTCCAGGATATCGGTAAAACCTATCATATTGAAGAACCTAGCCCAGGTCGAAGTGCGGTAGCCCACGTTGCCCCAGTTATGGTGCGAAGAAGCGCGGGACATGACGGCTTCCGGTCCGTAAGTCTCACGGATTCTCTTCATCTCCCCGGCGACTATATCCAATGCCGTGTCCCAGCTGATACGCCTGTATTCCGATTTGCCCCTGTTTTCCGGATTGCGCTTACCGTCGGGGTTGAAGTCCTTTCTGATAAGCGGGTACTTGATACGGGCGTCCGAGTATATCCGCGCCTTTTCTACCGCAGTGAACGGAGATACGCAGGCTTTCCGCAGCGGCGTGAATTGCTGTCCGCCCGCGTCGATTATCCACGAGGGGGCATCGTCGTCTGTCAGCACCAGCGGGCGTACGCGTATTATCCTGCCGTCCCGTACGTAGACCTGTACGGGGCCGCCATTGGTCAGGTTAGTGAAAATTTTATCCAAAATGGAGTACTACCCTTCTAAGAATTGTATTTTGGTACATTAAAAGTATAAATTATAATATGGCTGATATCAAACGGGGAACTTTGTGATGAAAGAGATAAAACTGCTCAGCTGGAACGTAAACGGTATCAGGGCTATTAAGAACAAGGGATTCCTGGAGTGGATATCCAGGGAGTCGCCGGACATCCTCTGTGTACAGGAGACCAAAGCCCGACCCGAGCAGCTGGACGCCGAACTTACCGAGCCGCCGGGCTATCGTACTTACTGGAACTACCCGGAGAGAAAGGGCTACAGCGGCGTGGCGGTATTTACGAAAGAGGAGCCTGCTGACGTACGGTACGACTTCACCGGCAGCGGACTGGAAGTCGAGGGACGGGTAATTATCGCCGAATACCCCGAATTTACGCTCTGTGACATTTATTATCCCAACGGTAAGTCAGGTCCCGAACGTCTCGCCTACAAGATGACTTTCTACGAGACATTCCTGACATACGCCGACTCTCTGAAAAAAGCCGGTAAGAAGCTGGTTATCTGCGGCGATGTCAATACCGCCCATAACGAGATAGACCTCGCCCGACCGAAGGAGAACGGTAAAATTTCCGGCTTTCTCCCCGAGGAGAGGGCGTGGATAGACAAGTTCCTCGACCACGGATACGTGGACACCTTTCGCCACTTTAACAACGAACCGAACCAGTATACGTGGTGGGATATGAAGACCAGGGCACGGGAGAGGAACGTGGGCTGGAGGCTGGACTACTTCTTCATCAGCGAGGACTTACTGCCGGCGCTGGCGGGTGCCTTTATCATGCCCGATGTCATGGGTTCCGACCACTGCCCGGTGGGCATCGTCCTGAAGATTGCCTAGTCCAGTTTAAGGTTCTTCAGGGCTTCGATTACTTCGTAGAAATCGTCGAACGGGATGCATTCCAGGTTTTCTTCACGGCACTTCTGCAGCAGGTCGCCGGTGGCGAAGACATGAATCGACTGGCGTGCCGGGTAAATGTCCGACCTGCCGTTGCCCATATATATAATTTCGTAGCCCTTTTCCCGCAACGCCTCGGTATGGGCTTCCTTGTAACCGACTTCTATCTCGTTGCCGTCAGGCCCCACGTATCTTACCTTCATACCGCCGGGGTAGAATTCATTCTCCGCGGCATGTATCTCCAGTCCGTCTACGCCCAGTTTGTTAAGTATCGCCTCGATGTAGAAGGTCAGCCCGTTGCTGACGATGCCGGTATGAAATCCTTTTTGCTTGCAGTAATCAACCATTTCCCGGAAGCCCGGACGGACTTTCACACGGTCGCTGGTGAGGACTAGTTCGGTCATGGTCGGGCGGTCGGCTTTCATCAGGGCGAATACCCTTTTATTGAACGTGCCGACCGATATCTTGCCTGATGTGTATTCCTTGAGATATTCCCGCCACCCGGGACCGACGTACGTATCCAGCAGGAGAAAACTTACGTCCTCCTCGGTTATAGTGCCGTCGAAGTCGATTTGAATAGCGATTTTCATGAATTACGGGACTCCTTGATAGAAAGACTTTACGTCTTCAATATATCGGATTATGACTGAGACGGTCAAGCTCGGGTACGTTTGGTTGGGGTATTGAAATCCACCCTCTGTATCTCCCTCCTTTACGAAAGGAGGGAGACGGGGAAACAAGGGATTATTAGAGTCTTCGGGCTAAGCTGGAAATGATACCGGACGGCCTGTCCTTCACAGGTGAAGGATGAAGGTGGGAAAAGATATCCCGGAAGAATTGGCAAAGTAAAGTCCCGATGTTAGAATGGGCGCGGGAGGTATCGAGTTGACCCGGTATTACATCGGCACGTCCGGCTGGCACTACGACGACTGGAAGGGGCTTTTCTATCCGGAAAAGCTGCCCAAAACCAGGTGGCTGGAGTTCTATGCGCAACACTACGGCACGCTGGAACTGAACAACACTTTTTATCGCCTGCCGTCCGGGGATGCCTTCAAGAAATGGTATGGTTCGTCCCCGCCGGAATTTTTATTCGCGGTAAAGGTAAGCCGTTTTATCACGCATATCAAGCGACTGAAAGACTGCGATGAAGCCCTTATTAACTTTATGTCAAGAAGTGCCCTGCTGAAAGACAAGCTGGGTCCCCTCCTCTACCAGTTGCCCCCGGGCTTGCACCGGGATGATACCTTGCTGTCTGACTTTCTGGATAAACTTCCGCGAGGGTTGAAGCATGTCATCGAGTTCCGGCACGAGTCCTGGCTGGTGGAAGAAGTCTTTGAAATCCTGCGTCGGTATAAAGTCGGTTTCTGCGTCTTCGATATGCCGAAACTGGCATGTCCCCTGCTGGCGACGGCGGACTTCGCCTATATCAGGTTTCACGGCAAGGATAGCCTGTACTCAAGCTGCTATTCCGATGAAGAAATGTCGGATTGGGCAGGCAGGATAAGGGAAATGGCGAAGGGTTTAAATGCGGTATATATCTATTTCAACAACGATATCGGGGGTTACGCCCTGAAGAACGCGGAGACGATTAGAGAGTTGCTGGTTTAAGAATTGTTATTAAGTAGCTGGCCAAAACTCACCACCACAAGAACACTTATA
>CAZPAS010000156.1:0-4068 GCA_964584575.1 uncultured Dehalococcoidaceae bacterium
CCCTGCCCAGCGTGCCCCAGGAAACCCCGGCGGCATCGAGGATTTTCGCCACGGAAAGCGTAGTATGGCGGTTCCGCGCGTCCAGGGCTCCGGCGCAGCCGGTATAGAACAGGTACTCGGTCTTGCCCGCCTCGAAGGGCTGTACCTCGATATCCGCCGCCCACTTGGTACGCTCGGCGGGGGCGATGCCCCAGGGATTGCTGCGCTGCTCCATGTTCTCGAAGAGTGTCAGCAGTTCCTCGGGGAACTTCGCCTTCATTTCCACCAGGTAACGGCGCATGTCGACGATTCTGGGCACGTGCTCGATGAATACCGGGCAGACCTCCATGCAGGCGCCGCAGGTGGTGCATTCCCAGATGACCGACTCGGATACGCTCCCCTCCCCTTCACCGCCTATCAGCGGCAACTCCGTGGTACCTTCAGGTCCGTTTTTCAGCAGGTTGACCTTGATGTCGTGGATGACGAGTCGCGGTTCCAGCGGCTTGCCGGTAAATGTCGCCGGACAGATATCCGAGCAGCGCCCGCACTCGGTGCAGGCGTAGGAATCGAAAAGCCCCTTCCAGGGGAACTGTTCCACCTGCCCGACACCGAAGTCATTGTCCTTGACGAACTCTTCCCGGTTCTGCGTCTTGACCTTTTCCAGGCTTTTGAAGAAGCAGTTGGGTATGGATGCCAGGACATGCATGTGCTTGCTGTAAGGCAGGTAGTTGAGGAAAGAAAGCAGGACGACGGCGTGAATCCACCAGAAGACACTCGCCGCCGTTTCCAGGCTCGCCGCCGTGGAGCCGGACGGTATAATGGACGCGCCGAAATTCGAGATGAACATGTAGTCCGCCGCCCTCTCGGTGCCGCGGGCGATTTCGCTGGCGTGCATGCCGAAGAAGGCAATCATCAACACTCCCACCATGCCCAGGATAGCAAAGGCGTCGCGGCTCCTGGCTTCGATGTGGGGCGGCGGGAAAGCCAGTCGGCGGATAACGGCGACGATTACCGAGAGTAATGCCAGCACCGACACGATATCGAAAATACAGGCCAGTGTGAAGTAGGCGCCGTCCGGCAGGCGGGAGAAGCTGATAACATCCGGCGCCAGTCCGTTGAGGAGGAACTCGGTGTTGGCGATGAGCAGCACCATGAAAGCCCAGAAAAGGACGAAGTGGTTGATGCCGAAGGGCTTGCTGACCACCCGCCGCTGCCCGAAAGCATAGAAAAGCATGTTCCAGAATCGCTTGTGAACGGCATTGAACCGATTGTCCGGTCTGCCCTTGAGGACGAGGCCGAATCGCTTATAGCAGCTCCAGGCGAAGAAAAGTATCGCCAGGACAAAGACGATGATAAATGCTATAACATTGGCTGTCAAAATACTCTATTCCTCTTCGTTCTTACTTGGCGGCTCCCGCCTTTTTAGCTTTTAGTTCTCTAACATAATTCGTAATCGCCGGTATTACCTGGAAAAGGTCGCCGACGATTCCGAAAGTGGCTACTTCAAATATCGGTGCGTTCTTATCGCGGTTTATGGCAATAATCACGTCCGAGTCCTGCATGCCGACCAGGTGCTGAATGGCGCCGCTGATGCCGCAGGCGATATAAATCTTGGGTCGGACCGTCTTGCCCGTCTGCCCCACCTGCCGTTCCAGCGGCATCCAGCCGGCTTCCACGGCGGCGCGGGAGCAGGATACCACCCCACCCAGCTCGTCCGCCAGTTCCTGCAATATCTTGTAATTTTCCGTGTTGCACATACCGCGTCCGCCGGAGACAAGAATATCGGCGGCGGCTACGTCCACGCTGTCCAGCTTGGTATCTTCGATTACCTCCAGGACCTTGGCGGCGATATCTTCTTCCCTGATGGGCACGGATTCGCGGACAATCTCTCCCTTTCGCTTCTCGTCCTTCTCCGGCATAGGCATGACGTGGGGTCGTACCGTGGACATCTGGGGTCGGGTATACTCCGTCAGAATGGTCGCCATGATGTTGCCGCCGAAGGCGGGACGCGTCTGAAGCAGGAAACCCTCGTCATCGATAGCCAGTCCGGTGCAGTCGGCGGTCAGCCCGGTCTGGAGCCTGGTGGCGATAGCGCCGGCCAGGTCCCTGCCCAGGCCGGTAGCGCCGATGAGCACGATTTCCGGCTTATATTTTTCTACTAAATAGCAAAAAGCCTTGTAGTAAGATTCGGTGCGGTAATAATGAAAAACGGGGTTGTCGACCAGATAGACCTTCCCGGCACCGTAGGCGAATGCCTCTTGGCACAGATGCTCTACGTTGTCGCCGATACACACCGAACACAGCTCTACTCCCCTCGTCTTGGCGAGGTCGGCGCCCACGCCCAGCAGTTCCCAGGAGACTTCCGCCGGCTTGCCCTCGGTATGTTCGATAAAGACCCAGACACCCTTGTATTCTTTAATTTTTTCAAGTCGCGGGTCTTTTTTCTCTTCCTCGGGTTCGCCCTCGGGCTTGGCGGCGGCTTTCTGCGCCGCCAGTTCGTCGAGAATCTTCTGCTCTTCCGGCGTATAGACAATCTCGATTGCCTCGGCGGGACAGATCTTGATACAGCGTCGGCAGCGCGTACACAGTTCGAGGTCGATAATCGGTTCGCCCTTTTCGTTCATGGAAATGGCGCCCTTGGGGCATTCGCTCTCACAGCGGGCGCCGCAGGCGATGCACTTACCTGGTATCAGCCGTGCCGTGCCGCGGGGTCTCTTTATCTTTTTCGGCTCTTCCGTCATCCCTTACAGCCTTTACTTACAGGGACAGCAGGTCCTTGTCCCTCATTCCGTCGATTAATAACCGGGCAACGTCTTCCGGCTTGTCAGCCTCGCTGCCGAGTATCTGGCCCTTGGCGCGCTCCGGCGAGAATATCTTTCTCACCTGCGTCGCCGACCCCTTGAGCCCGATTGTGTTTTCGTCTATATTCATCTCTTTGTTATCCCAGAGAGCAATTGCCGCGTCCTCCGCCATGAGGCGCATCGGCACGGTGGGATAGCGGGGGTTGTTGATTTCTCTCAATACGGCAATCATGGCAGGCAGGGGCGCCTCCACGATTTCATGCCGGCCTTCCAGCTTGCGCCTGACCTTGACCAGCTTTTTCTCCACGTCCACTTCCTCGATACGGTCGACGAGTGTCAACTGCGAGCAGCCGAGTCGTGAAGCGATGCCGGGGCCTACCTGAGCGGTATCCCCGTCGATGGTCTGGCGCCCGCACATGATAATAGCCAGTTCCTCTTGCTGCGCCAGTTTGCGGACGGCCTCGGTGAGGACCATGCTGGTAGCCAGAGTATCGGCGCCGCCGAAGGCGCGGTCGCTTAAAAGGATAGCCTCGTCGGCTCCCAGAGCCTGGGCTTTACGGAGAGTAACCTCGGCGGTGGGAGGTCCCATGGAAATCACGGCGACGCGAAAGCCGTACTTGTCTTTCAGCCGGAGGCTTTCTTCGAGGGCGTGGGTATCGTAGGGGTTCATGATGAAGGGTACACCTTCTCTGATGAGAGTACCGGTGACCGGGTCTACCTTGACCTGGGTAGTATCCGGTACTTGTTTGACGCAGGCAATTACTAGCATCAGTTTAAATGTATCTAAGCGCTCGCGGGACGTTGTTTAGGAATTCTCTAAGATAATACCATATATTCGGTCATACGGCAAATACTTTCCGTATTCTTTAACAATAACTTTTGCCGTCTCTTTTAACGCTGTGATAAACTACAGACATAATCGCCATGAACATACTGGTAACCAACGACGACGGTATCAACGCTGAGAGCCTTTGGGCTCTGGTAAAAGAACTCAAGAAAATCGCCCGCGTAACGGTGGTCGCCCCGGACAGCGAGAGGAGCGCCATCGGCACGGCGGTAAGCCTGTTCGAGCCCCTGCACGTGCAGGAATACGCCTCGCCGTTCCCGGACGTGACCGCTTACCAGGTTGACGGCACTCCCAGCGACTGCGTGATACTGGGTCACGGCAAGCTGGTACCGGATACCGATATGGTAGTTGCCGGCATCAATCCCGGCCCCAACTACGGGGAGGACGTTTATATTTCCGGGACGGTAGGGGCCGCCATGCAGGGCTATACCCGCGGCCTGC
>CAZPAS010000157.1:0-4062 GCA_964584575.1 uncultured Dehalococcoidaceae bacterium
AGGACAAGAGCCTGATTCTGGGACCGCTCGAAGAGGGTGACTACAAGAAAATCGGTGCCGCCGCCATAGGCTATAAGCACACGGTAGTTGCCTCGACACCCATAGACATCAACCTTGCCAAGCAGCTTAACATCCTGCTGGGAAATCTTGGCGTTCCCGATAACTTGCTTATCATGGATCCTACCGTCAGCTGCATCGGTTACGGTATCGAGTACTGCTATTCGGTCATGGAAAGAATGCGGATGGCAGCGCTGACACAACAGGATGAAAAACTGCAGTTCCCCATCATCTGCAACATCGCCAAAGAGGCGTGGAAGTCCAAGGAAGCTAAAATTTCCGAGGCGGAAGACCCCAAGATGGGGGACGCGAAAAAGCGAGGCATCCTGCTGGAAGCCATGTCAGCCATGGTGCTGCTTCTGGCCGGAGGCGACGTAATGATCATGAGACATCCCGAAGCGATAAAACTGGTCAGGGAAATGATGGCCGACCTGACCGCCAAATAAGAGAGGTAAAAAATAAATGGCAGAAGAAGAAAAGACACAGAAAAGTATCGACCAAGCTAGCCTGGAACTGATAGAAAAGGCGACTAAAGACGGAGTTAACACCGCCTTTGACCGGGCGGATAGCATGAAACCATGCCCCATAGGCTCCGTGGGCAGTTGCTGTAAGCACTGCGGCATGGGGCCCTGCCGGGTACCCCTGCCCAAAGGTAAGGAGGAAACTCCGGAGGATAAAAAGAAGAGACGGGGTATCTGCGGAGCTACCGCGGAGACCATCGCCGCCCGCAACTTCATCCGCATGGTTGCCGGTGGGGCATCAGCCCACTCCGACCACGGACGTGGAGTTGCTGAGCTTTTCCTGGCGGTAGCCCGTGGAGAAGCGCCGGGCTACGAGATAAAAGACGAACAGAAGCTGCTGCAGCTGGCCCTGGACTGGGATATAGAAATCGGCGACCGCAGCAACAACGAGATAGCTGTTGACATCGGCGAGAAGGCGCTGGCCGAGTTCGGAAATCAAGAAGGTGAGCTTATTACCTTAAGAAAAGCGCCGCTGAAGCGCCAGGAGCTGTGGCGACAGCTGGGCGTAGCCCCGCGGGGTATAGACAGAGAGATTGTAGAGATAATGCACCGCACCCATATCGGGGTAGACCAGGACTATAAAAACCTGCTCAAGCAGGGTGTCCGGGCAGCCATAGGTGATGGCTGGGGCGGTAGCATGATTGCTACCGAGCTTCAGGACATCCTTTTCGGCACTCCGGCACCGATACTGGGTAAGGCAAATCTTGGGGTGCTCAAGGAAAACGAAGTAAACATCATCATCCACGGTCATGAGCCTTTGCTCTCCGAGATGATTGTGGCCGCAGCCCAGGAACCGGAAATGGTGGAACTTGCCAAGTCCAAGGGGGCCGAAGGCATAAATCTTTCCGGCATGTGCTGCACTGCCAACGAAATCCTGATGCGCCACGGCGTAGCCATCGCCGGGAACTTCCTGCAGCAGGAACTGGCGATAGTAACCGGGGCGGTGGATGCCATGGTGGTGGACGTCCAGTGTATCATGCAGTCCATACAAACCGTGGCCGAGTGCTACCATACTAAAATCGTCACTACCGCGCCCAAAGCCAAAATCCCCGGCGCTACCCACATCGAATTCGATGAGCACGATGCCATTAAATCGGCACGTGAAATAGTCAAGACTGCTATCGAGAACTTCCCCAACCGGAAAGGTAACATCCTCATTCCCGATGTACAATGCGACCAGATTGCCGGTTTCAGTCATGAAACCATCAACTACCTGCTGGGCGGGATGTTCCGGGCTTCCTACCGGCCGCTGAACGATAATATCATCAACGGCCGCATTAGAGGCGTAGCCGGCGTCGTGGGCTGCAATAATGCCCGTGTCAAGCACAATGAAGGCCATGTCGCCATGGTCAAGGAGTTGATAAAGAATGACGTACTGGTGATTACCACCGGCTGTAATGCCATCGCCTGTGCTGAAGCCGGGCTCATGGTTCCCGAAGCTGCCAAGAAATACGCCGGCGAGGGACTTGCCGAGGTCTGTGAGACGGTCGGCATCCCGCCGGTACTGCACATGGGCTCCTGCGTGGATAACAGCCGCATCCTGATAGCCGCCACCGCCATGGTCAAGGACGGCGGTCTGGGCGACGATATCAGCGACCTGCCTGTTGCCGGCGCCGCTCCGGAGTGGATGAGCGAGAAAGCTATATCCATCGGTCAGTACTTCGTTGCCTCGGGTGTATACACCGTGTTCGGCGTGACCTGGCCGACCGAAGGCAGTAAGGAAGTCACCGATTACCTGTTCAAGGATATGGAAGAGACACTGGGCGGCATGTGGGACTTCGTGCCCGACCCGATTGAAGCCGCTCACAAGATGATTGCACACATCGACAAAAAGCGAAAAGCCCTGGGCATCGACAAAGCCAGGGAGAGAGTACTATACGACATGGAAACGAGGCGCGAACTGGAAGGCTAGGCTTCCATCGCCGCAGTAATAAGGAGGAGTTAAAGGATGTCAAAGATAATAGCATCAGCAGCCATCAGAGGTGCCCACAAGATTGTAGACCAAGCTGATAAGAAGTGGAAGGAGGCGATGGATAAGTGGGGAGCCAGTGAACCGGTCGGCTTTCCCAACACTGCCTATTACCTGCCGATAATCTACGGCATCTTAGGTATGAAGGTCGAAAAACTCGGGGATATGGAGGCGGTGCTGAAGAAATGCAAGGCTCTGCTGCCGCCGATGGTCAAGGAAGAGCATCACCTGCCCTACCTGGGACCCGCCCTGGATGCCGGCATGATTGCCTTCTGGGGAGAGGAACTAATCGAAGCTATAAAATACCTGGAGAACCCGGATTTCTATCTCAGAGGAGAAGATGTTACCGATAGTAATATCTGGCTCGGAGCCGCCGATGACGTCATCATGAGAAAACGAGGCGTAGAGTTCGTCGACGGCACCGCTCCCGGCTTCGCCGCCATACTCGGCGCCGCGCCGACTCCCGAGATAGCCAAGGATATCGCCGAGGAACTCCAGAAGAAGAACCTGTACGTTTTCATGGCAGGCAGCCACAACGGAGCCAAGTTCTCCGAACAGCTGGTCGAAGCCGGCGTACAGATAGGCTGGGGTACCCGACTCGTTTCCTTCGGGCCGGAAACCAGCGCCACGATATACGCCATCGGCTTCGCCACCAGGGCAGCCATGTCCTTCGGAGGTATCGAGGCTGGTGACTACCGTAAAATCCTTATCTATAATAAAGACCGCGTCTTCGCCTTTGCCATGACCATGGGCGATGTTACCGATGAATGGTACGCCAACGGCGCCGGCGCCGTGAACTGGGGCTTCCCGGTCATCGCCGATACACCGATTCCGCAAATCCTGCCCACCGGCGTCTGCACCTACGAGCACGTGGTCTCCAACATCCCGCACAACGAAATCGTATCCAAGTCGATCGAGGTCAGGGGACTCAAGGTTACCGTTACGGAAGTACCCATACCGGTTGCCTTCGGGCCTGCGTTCGAGGGTGAGAGAGTCCGTGGTGACGATATCTACCTTGAAGCCGGCGGAGGCCGCACCCACATGGTGGAATGGGTCACCAGCAAGGACATGGACGAAGTGGAAGATGGCAAGGTGGAGGTAATCGGGCCCGAGTTGTCCGACGTCGAACCCGGTTCCCGGCTGCCCGTAGCGATAGCCGTTGAGGTGGCCGGCCGCGAGATGCAGGAAGACTACGAGCCTATCCTGGAGCGGCAGATTCACCACCTCATTAATTACGCCCAGGGCGTCATGCACATCGGCCAGAGAGATATAGCCTGGATACGTGTTGCCAAGCAAGCTGTGGAGAAAGGATTCAAGCTGGAAGATATCGGCAAGCTCCTTCACGCCAAGCTGCACCAGGACTTCGGCCGTATCTTCGATAAGATACAGGTGAAGCTCTATACCAAGGACGAGGACGTCAACAAGATACTGGAGAAAGCGAGGGAGGTCTACCAGACCAGGGACCAGCGCATCGAAGGCATGACCGACGAGACGACGGATATCTACTACTCCTGC
>CAZPAS010000158.1:0-4051 GCA_964584575.1 uncultured Dehalococcoidaceae bacterium
GGTAAAACCGGAGGTCATGGTAGTCATGGTGCAGAAAGAGGTGGCGGAGGCCATCACGGCGGAGCCCGGCAAACGCAGCGTGCTGTCCATAAGCGTGCAGTTCTACGGCAGACCGAGCATCGTGACGCAAGTACCCGCCAGTTCTTTCTACCCGAAACCGGAGGTGGATTCGGCGGTGGTGAGGATAGACGTTTATCCAAGACCTCCGGTGAATGTCGACGAAGAAGGATTTTTCAAACTGGTAAGGGCGGGTTTTACGGCGTCACGCAAGCAGGTCGCCAACTCGCTGGCGCAGGGGCTGAAACTGCCCAAGTCCGAAGTGCTGGCAGTACTGGAAAAGGCGAGCATCGACCCGCAAAGGCGGGCGGAGACGTTTACCCTGGAGGAATGGGCAACGCTGTGGAAGGTTATGCATGAGTAAGGAATTAACCATAACAGCCCCGGCAAAGCTTAACCTGACGCTGGAAGTCCTGTGGAAACGTAACGACGGCTACCACGAGATACGCAGCGTTATGCAGTCGATTGATTTGTGCGATACGCTGCATTTCGAGGTTGGGGAGGGCATATCCTTTAAGTGCGACATGGAGGGATGGTCGGCGGAGGCAAGCCTGGTAAGCAGGGCGGTGCAGCTGATGAAAGAAGCTGCCGGCGATAAAGGGGCATCCATAACGATTGAAAAGCGTATTCCGCTGCTCTCCGGGCTGGGTGGCGACAGCAGCGATGCCGCCGCTGTCCTGCGCGGACTTAATGAGTTGTGGCGGCTAAATCTATCGCCAGAGAAACTGCGGGAACTGGCGGCGCAACTGGGGTCGGACGTGTTTTTCTTTTTACAGGGCGGCACGGCGCTGGTCGAGGGGAGGGGAGAGCGGGTAACGCCGCTGCCTTCTTTGCCGGAGACGTGGGTGGTACTGGTCGTTCCCGACGTGCCCGTGGAAACCGGCAAGACGGCGGGTATGTACGCCAGCCTTGTACCGGGGTACTTCACCGATGGTGCTATAACGGACAGACTGGTGGACACTTTACATAAAGGCAGCGGGTTCAGTCCGTCGCTGCTGTTCAACACGTTCGGGAATATCGCTTTTATAAGTGGCGAACTGCGGACATATAAAGAGCACCTCGTCAAGATGGGCGCTCCGGGAATACATCTCGCCGGGTCGGGTCCGACGTTGTTCACGATGTTCATGGATAAGTCCACAGCAGAGGACTTCTACAACTCGTGCAAGAAACAGGGGATGAAGACATACCTGGCGCGGACATTATGAAGAATGTCAGGTTATACGGAAACAAGCCTTATACGGTAGCCGTAGTTCACGGCGGTCCCGGCGCGCCCGGGGAAATGGCACCCGTAGCCAGGGAGCTTTCGCGGGATTACGGCGTGATGGAGTCCCTGCAGACTAAAGACTCCATCGATGGGCAAGTTGAAGAGCTGGCTGAGGTACTGAAAGAACACGGGAATCCGCCCGTCGTGCTGGTGGGCTGGTCATACGGGGCTACTCTCGGCTATATTTTAACCGCCAGATATCCTGCTCTTGTCAGGAAATTGATACTGGTCGGCGCTACCTCCTTTGAAGAGAAATACGCAGCCAGCGTAGTTTATGAAGAACTGCTAAGACTTACCGAAGAGGAAAGAGCCGAGGTCTTTTCCCTGGAAGAATCTATCCGGGGGGACGATGATAAAGGTAAGAGTGCGTCTTTGGCACGATTATTTCACTTGTTTATTAAAGCCGATTCGTACGACCTGCTGCCTCATAAGGAAGAGGTGCTGGAATATCAACCCGAGATAAACGAGAAGATAGGACGGGAAGTCCGCGATTTATTAGCCAGCGGCGAACTGCTGGAACTGGGGAAGAAAATACAGTGCCCGGTAGCGGCTATCCACGGAGACTACGACCCGCGTCTCGCGGAGGGGGTGAGGGAGCCACTTACCCGCGTACTGAAGGATTTCAGGTTCATCCTGCTGGAAAAATGCGGGCACGAACCATGGCAGGAGAAATACGCCAGGGACAAGTTTTATGAAATACTCAAAAATGAGTTAGAATAACGTAAGTTAATAATAAGCAGGGGGTCTATTATGGCGTACGAAACAGAAAATAACATAATGGAAGCTTTCGGCGGGGAGAGTATGGCGAACCGCCGTTATACGTTCTTCGCGGAGAAGGCGGAGAAGGAAGGATATCCGCAGGTAGCCAAGCTCTTCCGGGCAGTGGCGGAGGCGGAGACGGTGCATGCCCGGAACCACCTGCTTACCATCGACGCCATCGGCGCCACCAAGGACAACCTGCTGGCGGCGGTCATCGGGGAGCACCAGGAGTTCACTTCCATGTACCCCGCTTTTATCGAGAAGGCGACGGAGGAAAAGAACGACCGAGCCCTGCGCACTTTCAACTGGGCCAACGAGGTGGAGAAAGTGCATCACGACTACTTCGAGGCGGCGCTGGCGGCGGTGAAGGAAAATAAGCAGCCCGAGGACGCCACTTACTACGTCTGCCAGGTCTGCGGGAACACGGTTACCGGAGAGCCGCCGGAGAAGTGCCCGATATGCGGGGCGCCGGTTAAGGCGTTTAAGAAGGTGGAGTAACCGTCATTGCGAGGAACGCAGTGACGTGGCAATCTCTTCGTATGGAAAAACAGTATTATGTTTATATGATGTCCAACAATACTAATACGGTTACATATACGGGAGTTACAAATAATCTGCTTAGAAGAATTTACGAACACAAGAATAAGTTAGGCGGGGGATTTACCGCCAAGTATCACATAAAGAAACTCGTGTATTACGAAGTACATCACGATATCGAAAATGCCATCATGAGAGAGAAGCAAATAAAGAGCTGGCCAAGGAAAAACAAAGTAAAACTGATTAATACAATGAATCAGGACTGGCATGATTTATACGGGGAATTATAAGAGGGCTTAGATAGGGATTGCCACGATCCGACTTCGTCGGGTCTCGCAATGACAATGAGTCTGCGGTGTACCGGTCAGCGCGTTCAATAAGGTGGAATGATTGTCATTGCGAGGAAGTGAAACGACGAAGCAATCCGTAGCTTAATTCCCCGCTCATTCTGAGCTTGTCGAAGAATTCCCACCCAGTCCCGCCTACGCGGGAGCTTCGGCGGGTAAACCGCCCTCGAGTCATTCTCGGCTTAGCCCGTTAAGAAATCCCTCTCACTCTCCCTTTATGAAAGGGAGACGAAACATTGTTCAAAGAGTATTGTCCCCCTTTGAAAAAGGGGATTAAGGGGGATTTTTGCCCCACTCCCTCACCATCTCCACCTCTTCCTCTTTGCTGTCTAGCAGGCCGTCGAGGCGGGCGGCGCGGAGGGCCTGGAGCACCTCCTTAATTTTCGGTCCCTGCGGCACGCCCAGCTTGATGAGGTCGTCCCCGCTTAAGGCGGGATTAACATGTCGCAGCACGTTGAGATACAGGTCGATGTGCTCGGCGGCGGTGGCGGAAGCGGCTCCCAGGGCGTTAGCCGTCAGCGCCGTCAGACTGTAACCGTGCAGGTATTCATAAACCGTGCTTGGCGCCAGGCCGGGCGCGGACAGCTCCCTGATTTTCTCCTTGATAGCCGATGTGTCTCTCACTAACTGTGCCGTTGTTTTAGTCAGTCTCAGATACCTAATAAGCTGTTCCGTTTCCGTAGCGGTGAGACGGTAAGCCAGCAGCGCCAGGTACAGGTGGGGGTGGGGTTCGTCAGGGAGACAGCGCTCGCGGGCGAGGGCGAAAGTCTCCGCCAGCCAGTCGTCACCTTTTAGCGAGGGGTGCAGCTCTTTCAATACACCCAGTTTGCCGGCACGCTTGAGGATGTTCTCCGGCTCCTCTTCTTCCAGCACGAGTTCCAGTTCATGGCGGATACGGTCGCCGCTGACGGTTGAGAGGTAATCGATATCGCGTTTCAGCAGTCTAGTTGTCGCCAGTATAATGCGGAAGCCCAGCCGCTGCTCGTAGCGTACGGCGCGCCAGATGCGGGTGGCGTCATCAATGAAGCTGTCGTCGTGCAGCACCCGGATGGCCTGTTTCTTAAGGTCGCGCCGTCCAGTGTGGGGG
>CAZPAS010000159.1:0-3963 GCA_964584575.1 uncultured Dehalococcoidaceae bacterium
GTAAGAATAAACTAGCTGCCCCCTGGATTCCCGTTTTCACGAGAATGGCAATCGACGAGATTACCACGGTCGCTACGCTCCCTCGCAATGACAGGAGTGAGCTACCCCCCCAGGAACTTAAGTCCGCTGATGTAGATGCCGGTGATAATGGCGGTGGTAATTACGCCCGCCACGCAGGGACCCATGGCGAAGGGGAGTATCATCGCTTTCCGGTTCACCTGCATGGCGCATTTCTGCGCCACCTTGGCGGTGGTGGGCACGCAGGAAACGGCGGCGATTCCCAGCAGGGGATTGAACGGCTGCTTGGAAATCTTGCGGAAAATCAGTCCTCCCGCGATTCCCCCCAGACCGGAGAGTACCAGGGCGATTACCCCCAGCGCCAGCAGCAGCAGTACCTTGGAGTTAAGGATGATGTCCACGCCCAGCAGGGCGCCCAGCGTGAAGCCCAGGAACAGCGTCGAGCCGTACAGCAGGGGACCTGATAGAAACTCCACGAACCGCGTGATGCCCGCTTCTTTTATAGCCAGTCCCAGGAAGAAGGAAGCGAACAGCGGCGCCGCCACCGGGAAGAGAAAGCACAGCAGGGTGAAAGTGACGATGCAGAAAGCGAACTTGGCGCCGGCGGGCACTTTCGGTATGGTTTTCCAGTCCATCTCCGTCTCCCGCATGCGCCGCGGGATTATCCTCACCAGGAACGGGAAGCCCGCGTAGCACACGCCCAGGTACACGTACGCCACCACGGTAATCGGAACGAAGAGGTCTTTGGCCATCATCAGCGAGCCGTACAGCACCATGGGGCCGTCCGCCCCGCCCACCAGGGCTATCGACGCCGCCTCGTTGGGCAGCAAGCCCATGTGCATGGCGATGGGCAGCGTCAGTATCGTCCCCAGCTCGGCGAATATCGCCAGGAAAAGGCTCATGCCGGGTCGGGCAAGCAGGATATCGATGTCGGTTATCGCCCCGATGCCCATGAAAACGAGGCAGGCGATTAACCCGTTGCTGAACATGAAGGTGTAGACGGGCTGCAGGAAGTCCACCTGGAGGAAGTACATGAGTTCTTCCAGGTTGCCCGCCAGCGGATTGACGAAGAGCGTACCGACGGGCCCCGCGTCCGTCATGATAAGTCCACCCACCTGGCTGGCTTCCAGCACCATCAGTCCGCCGTTGACGGCAATCATACCGATGCCCAGCGGCAGCATTATCAGGGCTTCCAGGACTTTCTTGTAGGCGAGCCAGATAAAGACCAGCCCGAGGGCGACCAGCAGCAGCCTGCCGAGGGCGATGGATGGTTCGGTGATGAAGAAGGTGTAGATACCCTGGAAGAACTCGAGGAAGAACATTAACCGCCACCGCCTTTGCTCTCCGCCGGGCCTTCGTCCGCAGCGGCCTTCTTTCTCTGGACGATAGCCGCGATGATTTTAACGATGAATGCCACGAACACGGCGATAACGGCGGCCAGTCCGTAGGTTATCAGAGCGAATATCCAGGGATGGAATTCCATAATACTATATTCGGTTTAGTATTCTATAACGGCGATAGCCTCGCCGGGCTTGACCACCTGGTCCACGGCAACATTTACCTCGGTTACCGTGCCGTCCACCGGCGCCAGAATCGGGTTTTCCATTTTCATGGACTCCAGCACGCAGATGGTATCGCCCTCTTTAACGGCATCGCCTGCCTTAACGTCAACGCTGATGATTTTTCCGGTAATAGGAACTTCCACGGTCTCTCTTGCCAATTCTCAAGCTCCTTTCTGGTTGTCGCCCCATAATTTAAAAGGGCGGTGGGCTCAACTATCTGAACTCACCGCCCCATTATACAGGAGTCGGTATTTTAAGTCACGTCCGATTATTTAGCGGCGCCGACCGCTATGTTCGGCAGGGAGAAATTGTCCTTCGATTCGATGACAATCTCATCGTCTTTCAGGTCGACCACCACGTAGGAAATGTAAGAGTCTTCCGCGACTCTAAAATCGTTCGAATCTTTATATTTTCTAAACTCTTTGTCCTTGTTCACTTCCTTTAGCCGCTCTTTGATGATATTCTCGATTCTGAACTTGATGCTCTTGTTGGAAAACACCTTGAGCGTATTGCCTTTCCGCTCCGCCTGGAAAATCTCGGGAGGAGTTATCGCTTCTTCTTCCGGCTGTTCGGGGGAGGCGTTGGGAATATCCTTAATGTCTTTGAGGACGTTATCGATTATACCCGTATTATTGATACTTGCCTCTGCCTCGAAAATCCTGTCAAAGACCTTGAATTCCTCGCGCAGCACGGCTTCGGACAGCTTGTCTTCGACCATGTTCTGGATAACCCGGCGCAGCGGCCTCGCCCCGTAGACCTCGTCGTATCCTTTTTCACCGAGGAAGTCCTTGGCGACATCGGTTACTTCCAGCTTGATTTCCTTCTCGCTGAGCTGCTTGTTCACCGTGGACAGCATCAGGTCGACAATCTCCCGTATCTGCTCCTTGGTGAGAGAGTGGAACACAACCGTGCCGTCGACTCGATTGAGAAACTCGGGGCGGAAGGCTTTCTTAAGCTCGTTGAGCAGGTTTTCCTTCATACGGTCGTAAGACTGCTCCCGCGTCTTGGCTTCGTCGCTGCGGGAGGCGAATCCGAGCACCGTGCCTTTCTTGATAAGCTCCGCGCCGATATTACTGGTCATTATAATTACACTGTTGCGGAAGTCCACCCGCCTGCCCTTGGCGTCGGTCAGATGCCCGTCGTCGAATATCTGGAGGAGCAGGTTGAAGACATCCGGGTGCGCCTTTTCAATCTCGTCCAGCAGAATGCAGCTGTACGACTTGCGCCTTACCGCCTCGGTAAGCTGTCCGCCTTCGTCGTAGCCCACGTATCCCGGCGGCGCGCCCACCAGGCGCGATACGGCGAACTTTTCCATGAACTCGGACATGTCAATGCGTATCAGCGTATCCTCACTGCCGAACATAAACTCGGCAAGGGTCCTGGCGAGCTCGGTCTTGCCGACGCCCGTCGGCCCGAGGAATATAAAATTGCCGATGGGCCGCCGCGGGTCTTTAAGTCCCGCACGCGCCCGGCGTATCGCCTTGGCGATGGTATCAATAGCCTCATCCTGTCCGATGATGCGCTTGTGTAATACTTCTTCCATGTTGAGCAGGCGGCTCGTCTCGTCGTCGGCAAGCTGTACCACCGGCACGCCGGTCCACATACTCACCACTTCGGAGATATCGTCCTTCCTGACCACCACATCTTCCTGCTCCTGCTCGCTGCGCCACTCCTCTTCCAGCTGCTTGCCCTTCTCCTCGAACTGTACTTCCTGCTCGCGCAGCTGCGCCGCCAGGTCGTACTCCTGCGTAGCCAGGGCGGCATCCTTGTCCTTGCGGATGTTCTCCAGCTGTTCCTTGGCCTGCTTGAGGGTAACCGGCATGGTCCGGTGGCGTATCCGCACCCTCGAAGCCGCCTCGTCGATAAGGTCGATTGCCTTGTCCGGCAGGAAGCGGTCGGGTATATAGCGGGAAGCCAGGTTGGCGGCGGCGTTCAATGCCTCGTCGCTTATCTTCAGCCGGTGGTGCTCTTCGTAACGTTCCTTGATACCCCGCAGAATCGCCATCGTATCGTCCACCGACGGCTCCTCGACCAGTACCGGCTGGAAGCGGCGCTCCAGGGCGGCGTCCCTCTCCACATACTTACGGAAATCGTCCAGCGTGGTGGCACCGATGCACTGGAGTTCGCCCCGCGCCAGCGAAGGCTTGAGGATATTGGCGGCGTCGACGGCGCCCTCGGCGGCTCCGGCGCCCACCATCGTATGAAATTCGTCGATAAATATGACGCAGTTGCCTGCGGTCTTAATCTCTTCGATTATTTTCTTCAGCCGTTCCTCGAACTCGCCGCGGTATTTCGTCCCGGCAACCAGCGACCCCATGTCCAGCGCTATCAGGCGTCTGTCTTCCAGTGTCTCGGGGACGTCGCCGCCGACGATTCGATGGGC
>CAZPAS010000160.1:0-3963 GCA_964584575.1 uncultured Dehalococcoidaceae bacterium
TCAAGCAGGTATACATCTGCCCCGAGCTTAACTACGGCGCCGCCGTCCACGCCGACAAATGGATACCGGTTTTGCCCAATACCGACGCGGCGTTGCAGCTGGCGATAACCTATGTCTGGATTACCGAGGGCCTGTACGATAAGGAATACGTCGCTACCCATACCGTCGGCTTCGACAAGTTCGAGGACTATGTCCTGGGCAGGGAAGACGGCGTGCCCAAGACGCCGGACTGGGCTTCTCCCAAGTGCGGCGTGCCGGTGTGGACGATTAAGGCGCTGGCGCGGGAGTTCGCCGCCAGGGTCACTTCTATCTCCCACTACTTCGGCGGCGGCTATATCCGGGGACCTTACTCCCACGAACCCGCCCGACTGGAAGGCGTACTCCTCGCCATGCAGGGACTCGGCGGGCCCGGCGTGCACCAGTGCATCATGACGTACCTCGGCATGCCCCGGAGCGTCACGGCATCGGGTAACAAATATACCTGGGTAAATATGGCTACCGACCTCGCCTTTACCGACCGTATCCTGATGCCTTCCTGCCACGGCGCCCGCGTCAGTCAGAAACAGTTTTTTCCCAAGACCCTCTTCAAGGAAGCCATCCTCAATCCGCCGGTCACTTTCTGGGGTTCCAGTGCCAACATGGAGCGGGTGGAGAACCAGTTCGTGAAATATGAATATCCCGTCGAGGGCTGCTCGGAAGTGCACATGATATGGACGGACAACCCCTGCCTGACCACCTGCTGGAACGAGGGGCACAAGTTCGCCGAGGCGTACCGCAGTCCCAAGATAGAGTGCATCGTCGCGCAGCACCAGTGGCTGGAAAACGATACGATTTTAGCCGATATTATCCTGCCCGTCAGCACCCTCTACGAGATGGACGACATCATGACCAACAGCGCCCAGGGCGTGCAGTTCATCAACGTGCTGCTCCAGAGGCAGGCTATCCAGCCGGTCGGCGAGTCCAAGAGCGACTACGAAGCCGTGCTGGAAGTGGCGAAAAAGATGGGCAAGTACGATGAGGTCACCGGCGGCAGGTCGCTGGAGGACTGGATAAAGTACACCTACGAAGGCATAGGTCTGCCGGAGTTCATCGGCTGGGAAGAATTCAAGGACAAAGAGTACTTCGTGTTCCCGGTCGCTGAAGACTGGGAAAACGACCCGCCCGGTTTCCGGAAGTTCTACGAAGACCCGGAGAAATACCCCATAGATACGCCTTCCGGCAAGCTGGAGATATACTCGGAGAGGCTGGCACGTTATTTCCCGGACGACAGGGAAAGGCAGCCGATTCCCAAGTGGGTGGAAAACAGCGAGACCCACGACGAACGGATTTCCAGCAAACGTACGTCCAGGTATCCCCTGCTGATGATGTCCAATCACGGCAGGTGGCGGATGCACGCCCAGTGCGACGATATTTCCTGGACGAGGGAAATCAGGACGTGCAAGGTCAAGGGCTTCGACGGCTACATGTACGAACCCCTCTGGATACACCCCGAAACCGCCGCAACAAGGGGTATAAATGACGGGGACATCGTCCGGGCGTACAACGAACGGGGTTCCGTGCTCGGCGGGGCAATCGTCTGGGAAAGGATAAGGCCGGGCGTGGTGTACATGGACCACGGCGCCAGAACCGACTGGATAGTACCGGGGGAACTCGACCGCGGCGGCGCCATTAATTTAATATCGCCCGACGGGATAGTATCCAAACACTGCCCGGGAATGGCCACGAGCGGCTACCTGGTTGAAGTCGAGCGCGTATCCATGGAGCAGATGGAAGAGTGGCGAAATCAATATCCGGAAGCCTTTGAGAAAGAGTACGACCCCGCTTCGGGGCTGCGTTTTAACGCCTGGATAGCCTAGCCCCAGTTACTCGGAGATGCCACTATATTACCTGCAAGAGAGCCGGTAGTCCTGTTATCATAAAATAACCATAATTGTTAAGTGTTATATATGCACTAAAATCCACCAAAGAGGAAACGCTGCTGCTAATGCTATTATAATTGCAGCTATTCTTACAAACCAAATTGATAGAGAATACTTTCGCTCGTCGCTAATCCCCTTACCTAACTCTCTGATAAGTTCATCTCCTTTTTCCACCCCGGGCCAGTATCTATTTATCCATAATAATATGGTGGGAGGATGCAGGAAAAATTGTTTAGTAAAAACAGCAATTGAAATTGATCCTAATAAGAGTACAAAAAGAAATGCGACAATTATTACTAAAACTATGCTCATGTTATTTAGTCCCAATCATCGAGAGCGGCGACGCTTTTACCGGCCAGGCGGCCCGACGCCAGCATCTCCCCGGCATCGAGCCCGCCGAGGGCGTAGATGTTGCCGCAAATCGAGCCCATTTCCCCGGCGCTGTAAAGCCTGGGAATAACCTCTTTAAAGGGGTCGAGTACCTGCCCGTAAGCGTTCCGGCGGGGCCCCCCGCAGGTGTTGATGCCCCCCGGGTACAGGGCGCAGGCATAGAAAGGCGGGGTCGCCAGGGATTTCAGAGACGCGGCTCCTCTGCCGAACTCGGGGTCGTTTCCCTGCTCGCAGTAGCCGTTGTACTTTGCCACTGTTTCTTCGAGAACAGCCGGGTCCATCTTCCCGCCGATGAGCCGTCCCAGCTCCTTAACGGTATCGGCTTTCTTTATCCAGCCCTTTTCCACCTCGCGCAGGTTGTCTTTACTCCACCCCTCCGGGCAGCCGCCCAGTTCGGCGGGGAAAGCCTGGATGCCCAGCAGGTAGGCGCCGCTGGAAGCGGAGTTAGCCGCGATGGGACCCTGCTGGCGTATGGTCTCGTCGAAAATCAGGTAGGTCGGAATGTCCGCATAGCCGGGTTCGTCCAGGTTAAAATCACTGTGTTTCAGCCACCAGTTATGGCTCTTGATATTCACGCCCTCGTCGGTATATCTCCTGCCGTACTTGTTTACCCATATGCCCCGCCCGAAGACCAGCAGCCAGGCGGTCTTATATTCCGGCACCCAGATATTGAGGTAGCCGACCATCGTGTTCATGTGCCAGAGGTCGGCGCCGGCGCGCTGCGACATTTTGATGCCGTCGCCGGTATTATACGGCCAGCCGGCGAACTTGAGCGGGAAGGGCCTCAGGTAGTTGGCTTTCATTTCCTCGTCGAACTCGAAGCCGCCTGTGCACAGGACGACTCCCCTTCTGGCTTTTATGGATATCTTTTTCCCGTTGCTGGTGGCATAAACGCCCTTTATTTCCCTGGTCTCGCCGTCCTGTATCAGTTCGATGACTGGGGTCTCGTACAGGACTTCGATGCCCCGTTTTTCCAGCTGACCTTTCATCGTCTCCAGGAACCGGATGCCCCAGCCCTTGATGACGACGTGACCGAAGGAGTCCGCCCCCGGGAAACTGGGAAACTGGGCGGAACTTCCCTTTCTGATGGAATGCTCCACGCCCATCGATGTCAGCCAGTCGGGATTATTCGCCAGCTCCTTCATGAACGTCAGGCAGTCTTCCTTGGGCACCACCGAGACCTGCGAGGACACGTCCGCGTCTTCCAGTCCGTTGGAGCTTGCCGTGTATAGATACTCCGCGGCGCTTTCGGGATTGATGGCAAACGCCGCCCCGATGCCCGACGTCCTTGTCTGTCCGCCGCCCGGGTAGGGCGCCTTTTCCAGTATCACGACGCTGGCGCCGGCGTCATGGGCGGTGATAGCCGTGGAAACCCCGGCACCCCCGTACCCCGCCACGACCACGTCGTACTCTTTATCCCATTTCTTGATGCCCTTCATCCTTTGCGCCTGCTATGTCACTTATTTCCGCTGTGTGAAATCTCTACCCATCATGGCTGAATTGAAAGAGGGTGCATGAATAATGTGACCGAACATTATCGGTTTATCCACTCTCTTGAAATCCAGGGGACAATGCATCACGCCTGCGGGGATATTTACCCATGTGGTAGAAGTGATAGTGTATGTTTCCGCTTCATCACCCTCACCAATAACTA
>CAZPAS010000161.1:0-3872 GCA_964584575.1 uncultured Dehalococcoidaceae bacterium
CCGCCGTAAGGCTCCACCGCCGAAGGATGGTTATGCGTTTCCACCTTGAAGCAGATGGCGTAGCGCCCGTCGAAGTCGATGGCGCCGGCATTATCCTTAAATACGGAGAGACACCAGGGCTTGTTCAACTCCCCGGTGGCCCTCATCACGGTGCTTTTCATCAGGTTGTCGATTACCTTGTCGCCGAGTTTAATCTTAGCTTTGAATGTCTTGTGAATGCAGTGCTCCGACCATGTCTGCGCGAGTGTTTCCAGTTCCACGTCGGTGGGTTTTCTGCCCAGCTTGCGGAAATAGTCCTGGATTATCCTCATTTCTTTAAGGTTAAGCCAGAACCGGTCCTTGCTCAGGTCCATGAGGGCTTTATCGTCCATGGAGTCGATATCAATGGTTTCAAGATTGAATTTGTAGGTAGCGGGGGGAAGAGAAACAGCTTCTTCCTCGGAGACGATGTGCTGGACGACGCTGTTGACCAGCAGCTTATCGCAGATGGACTGTAAAGTATCGCCGGGGAAGTCGCCCCAGAGGAGGTATTTCTTGGCTGTTCTGACCGCCTCAACGGAGGTGATGCCGAGGTCGATGATGCCCTTTTTAACGCTGTCCTCGACCGGGTCCATGACGCCGGGGTTGTAAGCGACCTCGACGAGGCGGGCGTCGGCGGGGGGCGGCGTTTCCTGATAAGTAAACTCTTCTACAATGGGGTCGGTGAGCAGTTCCCGGCAGATTCTCAGGACTTCTGCTTCGCTGATATTGCCTTCGAGCAGGTAAACGCTGTGAACCCGTACGCGCCGAACGGTCTTGATACCGAGGTCGAGGATGTCTTTCTCCAGCGCTTCCGCCTGGGGGTCCGTGAAACCTTCCTTAACCGAGACCTCTATACGAATCAACGCCAATTCCTCACTCTCCTATATAATAAACCACTACATGCCCGTCCGTCTATCCACCCGGTTGATTAAAAACGTAATCCAGCGGCTGGGTTCCGCCGTCTGACCGAAGTCGAACTCCGCGTAAGCGCCTTCGGTCATTTCCGCACGGTATCTGCCGTCCGCGGTTTTCTTATGCACGAAGTCCAGCATACTCCGAAACGCCCGGCTGTCCACGGCGTAAGGAAAAAGGGAGAGCACGTCCAGCACGCGCAGGACACCATATTTGACGGCGGGGTATTGCAGGCTTTTAAAGCGTTTACCCACGCCGAACCCGTACATATGCGTCCTTTCCTCCCAGTGGGACAGCAGCAGGTCGATGGCGCCGTTGAGCGCGGGGTTTTCCCGGTACCGCCCGTACTGTCCCAGCAGCATGAGGATATTGAGGTCGTCCATGGGACACGACTCCCCGCCGAAGTCGTCGCCGTAGCAGTCCCAGCCGCCGTTGGACATCTGCGTGCTCATGGCGTCACGGATATAATTCGCTATGCGGGGGTCGTCTTTGTAGCCCATCTTCGCCAGCGAGGATATCAGGATGGCGGACATGCAGTAGTAATTTTCCTGGACATTCGGAGGAATGGTAAAAGAGCCGCTGCCCGATTGAAAGCGGAAGATTGCCTCCGCCTCACTTTCCAGTGAGAGGTCGCGCACGGTAAGCCCGATATCCGCCAGGAAAAAGAGGTCCCAGTAAGCCTTGCCGGCTTGGGTATAGTGGACTCTGCCAGTCTTGAGGGCGGGGATGCCCGCGTCGCTGCCTTTCAGCCTGCTGATGATTTTAATGATGGAATCGTCGCGGAGTACCGGCGTGACGTCCGGCTGCCTGTCCAGAAGCTGGAGTTCCACGGCATACCTTAGCCAGGAGGGGCCTTCCAGCAACCAGTCGAGGACTTCTTTCTCCAAAAATATCGCCTGCTAATCTACTCTTTAAGCATTTCGCGGGGGTTTTCTGACACTTCCATTTTAGCGTTTTTCGGGGCGTACGTAAAGATGCCTTCACGACTGGACGGGCGGTAATCTTATGATATTTTGTGACCTTTGTCTTTGCATTGGTGCTTTGATAGTGGTTCAATAATAGATATATGATACAAAAAGGGGGGAGGATAAAGATATGAAACCGAGAGAGATTAAGAAAGACATCTATGCGGTGGGGGCTATCGACTGGGACAGGCGGCTGTTCGACTCCCTGATACCCCTTCCCGACGGCACCAGCTACAACGCGTTCCTGGTGAAGGGAAGTCAGAAGACGGCATTAATCGATACCGTCGACCCTCCCTTTGAGGACGTACTGTTCAATAACCTGGAGCAGCTGGGCGTCAAGAAAATCGACTACATTGTCTTCAACCACGCCGAGCCGGACCATTCCGGCGCCATCGCGGCGGTGCTGGCGAAATACCCGGAAGCTAAGGCGGTATGCACATCCAAGTGCCAGACGATTCTTACGGATAGATTCATGATTCCCGTGGAAAAATTTAAGATAGTCGAAGATAAAGAAACGATATCGCTGGGCGACAGGACGCTGGAGTTCGTCCATACCCCCTGGGTGCACTGGCCGGAGACGATGGTCACCTACCTACAAGAGGACAAAATCCTCTTTTCCTGCGACTTCTTCGGTTCCCATCTGGCTACCACGGACTTATTCGTCACCGACGAATGCCAGGCGCACGAAGCCGCCATGAGGTTCTATGCGGAAATCATGATGCCCTTCCGGACGAATATCCAGAAGAACCTGGAGAAACTGGAAGGCTATGCCGTGGACATTATTGCACCCAGTCACGGCCCGATGTATAATAAACCAAAAATAATTCTGGAGGCATATAAAAACTGGGTTTACGATGAGCCGGGGAACATAGTGGTGCTGCCTTATATCTCGATGCACGGCAGCACGCGCGAGATGGTTTCCTACCTTGTCGAAGCCCTGTCCCGAAAGGGAGTAACGGTGAAGCAATTCGACATCGCCGTTACCGATATCGGGAAGCTGGCAATGGCACTGGTTGACGCGGCAACAATCGTTATCGGCACGCCCACCGTCCTGACGGGGCCGCATCCGAATGTAGCCCACGCGGCTTTCCTGGCTAATGCCCTGAGACCCAAGGCCAAGTTCGCCTCGGTAATCGGCTCGTTCGGCTGGGGAGGCAAAGCGGTGGAGCAGTTAGCCGCCATGCTGCCCAACCTCAAGGTGGAAATACTCGACCCCGTGCTCTGCAAGGGCTTCCCCAAAGAGGTTGATTACCAGGCACTGGACAGGCTCGCCGACGGCATCGAGCAAAAGCACCGGGAAGCCGGTCTGGTATGATAATATCTACATAATAAGGAATATCAAATAAGGGAGGTAAAGGATGAAAAAAATAGTCTACCTGGCAGTGTTATCCGTCTTCATACTTACCAGCATGATATTTGTTGTAGCCTGCGGCGGCGGAACGGACGAGCCGGTAACTCCTTCCGAACCCGAGCCGACACCATTAGCACCGGAGGTTACCATACCGGATGAGCCGATTACGGACCCCACTGCCGATGCGGTGGTTGAGATAACCGATGACTTTTACCCGAAAGAGGTAACCATACCCGTGGGTGGAAGGGTAGTCTGGTACAATAAGGGCGACCGCCGCTGGTGGGTATCCTCCCCGACCAAGACCCCCGATACCGGGGTGATACCGGTAACGCAGCGCATGGGCTTCACCTTCAACGAGCCAGGTGTGTACGAATATTACGACCTTTATCATAAGGATATAACGGGTAAGGTCATCGTCGAATAACTGGCGGTACGGCCGGCAACGCCGCTCGCACCGGGGATGCCTGATATCCCCGGGTTAGCCGTCTCCGCGAGCAGCTGCAATTTCCGAACGAAGCCGGGTACACGTATTTCTTTTAAACGTCCCGCTTGAGAGGAGGGGGCAATATGCTAAGACTATCGGCAACTACCAGGTTGAGTAGCGAAGAGGTAATCAAGCGTGC
>CAZPAS010000162.1:0-3851 GCA_964584575.1 uncultured Dehalococcoidaceae bacterium
CCGACCTGCTCGCCGAACAAGTTCTTTGGCAGGCGAGAGCTTTTAGCGCAGGTGGGTGTGGGTGGCAAAAGATAAGAAACGAGGGGGGATGAGATGCTAGAAACACATATATAGCAGTTTTTACGAGTTACTTCTCCGCCTTCTCAAGCTCTTCCTGATTGTCCGGGGTAAGGTCAATTTCGTAGAAATCGCTGGAGTCGTCCGGCAGTATCATCAGGAAATCGCTGGTATAGTCCACGGAGACGGTCGCCTCCCGCACGTTGAAGTCAAGTATATGTCCGCCGGCGTCTCTATCGTCGGTCAGGAAATGAAGGTGATAACCCACCACGTTCACACCGGCAACGTAGGGCGGACAGCGGAATCCTGCAATCGTCCCCGGGATATCGTGAAACTCGAACTCCGGCTGATGTTTGGTCACCTCCACCAGCGGAGGGTAGGGCTTTTGCTGGGCGGGCACGCTGCGGGTCTTCATGTAGCTGAAAGTGCCGTCTACCCTGACGGCGTAGAAGGTATTTTCGGTAGGCAAAATACCGTCCAGAAATTCCTGGAATCCCTGATAATCCAGCCCCTCCGGTACGGTTGCTGTATCGTCGGCGTCGAAGAAGGTGACGGCGGCAAAAGGCGTCTCCATGCTGCCCGAAACGGGGTAAGCGATGCCGTCGGCTTTAACCTGGAAAAAGTCGCCGTCGAAGGCTATCATCTCGCCGTCGAGCGCGGCAAAGGTGCCGATGCCGAAGTCCCCGTAGCCCGCCAGGTCCTCGTAAGTCATGACGCCGTCATAGACCCCGCCGAGGATGGCGTCGATGGTTGATATCTGTGCCAGCGTTTCCCTTTCGACTACCGGGTTACCGGCATACTCCGGGGATGCTTCACCAACGGAACAGCTTAACGTGAAAAATAATACCAGACACGCTAACGCAGCGATTATGATTATGCCGGATTTATGTCTTCGTAGCATGTTTTACACCACCCGCCACGCCGCTTTCGCCCCGCAACACCCTCTGTAAATACTGCCCGGTGGAGGACTTCTTTTTCAGGGCTATCTCCTCGGGGCTGCCGGTAGCGACGACGTAGCCGCCCTTGTCCCCCGCGCCGGGACCTAAATCTATAATATAGTCGGCATTCTTGATTACGTCAAGGTGATGCTCGATGACGATTACCGTGTTGCCGGCATCGACGAGCCTCTGGAGTACCAGTAAAAGTGCCGCCACGTCCTCGAAGGACAGTCCGGTCGTGGGCTCGTCGAGGATGTACAGCGTGCTGCCCGTCGAGCGCTTGGAGAGTTCGGTTGCCAGCTTTACCCGCTGCGCCTCGCCGCCGGACAGGGTAGGGGCGGGCTGGCCCAGGTGGATATAACCGAGGCCGACGTCGTTGAGGGTCGCCAGCTTATTTTTCAACGCGGGGAAGTTCTCGAAGAAGACCAGCGCCTCCGACACCGTCATGTCCAGCACCTCGGCGATGTTTTTGCCCTTGAACTGAATCTCCAGGGCTTCCCGGTTATAGCGCTGTCCCTTGCAGACCTCGCAGGGCACGGTGACGTCCGGCAGGAACTGCATCTCTATTTCTATGTATCCGTCGCCGCGGCACGCCTCGCAGCGCCCGCCCCGGACGTTGAAGGAGAACCGCCCCGCCCTATAACCTCTCAGGCGTGCTTCGGGGACGGTGGCGAAAAGCTCGCGGATGGGGGTAAAGGTGCCGGTGTAAGTGGCGGGATTGCTGCGGGGGGTCCGCCCGATGGGCGACTGGTCGATGTTGATTACCTTGTCGATGTTCTCGATGCCGACAATTTCATCGCAATCGCCGGGCCTGTCCTTGGCGCGATAAAATATCTGGGCGAGTTTACGGTAGAGAATCTCGTCCACCAGCGTGCTTTTGCCGCTTCCGGAGACTCCCGTAATACAGACGAACTTGCCCAGCGGGATATGCACGTCTATATCTTTCAGGTTGTTCTGGCGGGCGCCCCTGATAACCAGTTCCTTGCCGTTGCCGGGACGGCGCTGTTCCGGCAGGTGTATCGTGCGGGCGCCGCTCAGGTACTGGCCGGTCGAGGAGTTTTTACACTTCATAATATCGTCAAGCGTGCCGGCGACGACGATATGACCGCCGCGCTCACCGGCGCCGGGACCCATATCGATAATATGGTCGGCGGCGCGCATCATGGCTTCGTCGTGCTCCACCACCAGTATGGTATTGCCCAGGTCCCTCAAACGCTGCATCGTCTGAATCAGCCGGTAGTCGTCGGCGGGATGAAGTCCCACGGTGGGCTCGTCGCAGACATAGAGCACGCCCATCAGGCCGCTGCCGATTTGCGTGGCGAGTCTGATTCGCTGTGCCTCTCCGCCGGAAAGGGTCATTGAGGCGCGGTCGGTGGAAAGATAGTCCAGCCCGACGTCTGCGAGGAAGCCGAGACGGGTCTTGATTTCCTTGATTATCTGGTGGGCAATTATTTTCTCCCGCTCGGTCAGGACTTTCTTATCGATTTCACCAATCCACTTCAGCGACTTCGTGACGGGCATGCCGCTGACATCCATGATGTTCAGGTCGCCGATGGTGACGGCGAGTGATTCCGGTTTCAGCCGTTTGCCGTTGCATTCCAGGCACGGTTTGTTGACCATGTAGCGCTCGATGTTCTGGCGGGAACCCTCCGACTGGGTGTCACGGTAGTGGCGTTCCATGGTGTGAATGATACCTTCGAAGCCCTCCCAGCGGCGGATTACACGACCGAAACGACGATATGGCTCCCTTTCCCATCCCTCACCGTAGAGCAGCAGGTCAAGCTGTTCTTTAGTAAGGTCTTTCACGGGCGTATCCAGGGAAAATCCATGCTTCTGCGTCAGCGGACGGACGCGCCAGAGAAACCACTTGTGCGTTGCCCAGGGGCGAATGGCCCCCTGCCTGATGGACAATTCCTTATTCAGGACGAGGTCGGGGTCGATTTCCTGCTTGAAGCCCAATCCGGTGCAGGCGGGGCAGGCTCCGTAAGGAGTGTTAAAGCTGAAAGTGCGGGGGGCGATTTCCCCCAGGCTGATGCCGCAGTGGACGCAGGCAAAGTGCTCCGAGAAGAGCAGTTCCTCGCCGTCGATGATGGATACCAGCACTACCCCGGAACCGACCTTGAGAGCCGTCTCCACCGAATCGGCGATGCGTGACTGGTCGCCGCTCTGCTCGATTACCAGGCGGTCGACGACGACCTCGATGGAGTGCTGTTTATACTTATCAAGCTGGAAATTTTCCGAGAGGTCGTGTATTTCGCCGTCGACCCGCACGCGGGCGTAGCCGGACTTGCGCAGGTCTTCGAAGATGGACTGGTACTCGCCCTTGCGGTCGCGGACCAGCGGCGCCAGTATCAGGATACGGCTTTTTTCCGGCAGCTTCTGGACGGCATCGACGATTTGCTGCACCGTCTGCATGGTAATCTCGCGGCCGCAGTTGGGACAGTGCGGGTGCCCCACGCGGGCGAAAAGCAGGCGGAGATAATCGTATATCTCCGTGACCGTGCCCACCGTGGAGCGGGGGTTCTTGCTGGGGCCCTTCTGGTCGATGGAGACCGCCGGACTCAGCCCCTCGATATTGTCTACCTCCGGCTTTTCCATCCGCCCGAGGAACTGGCGGGCATAGGCGGAGAGCGATTCCACGTAGCGACGCTGTCCCTCGGCGTAAATGGTATCGAATGCCAGGGAGCTTTTACCGGAGCCGGAAACGCCCGTAACCACCACCAGCTTGTCGCGGGGTATGGAGACATCAATGTTTTTAAGATTATGCTCGCGGGCACCTTTAACGATTATGGAATCGGACGGCATGGCGGTTAAACCCCTCGCATTTATTATACCATTTTGAGTATTTTATCACTT
>CAZPAS010000163.1:0-3812 GCA_964584575.1 uncultured Dehalococcoidaceae bacterium
AGCAAGAACGAATACGAGATTTACGGGGTGAGGGAATAATGGAAAAATACGCGGTATACGTACCCAGACTGGTCAAGAAACGGGAGAATTTCGCGCCGGGTCACCGCGCCTGCATCGGCTGCGGCGAAGCTTTGGCGATGCGGCAGGCATTCAAAGCCCTCGATAATAACGTAATCGTCGTAAACGCGACCGGCTGCATGGAGATTTTCGCCTCACAGCTACCGCTTACCTCGTGGGAACTGCCCTGGATACATACCCTTTTCGAGAACGCAGCGGCAGTGGCATCCGGCATCGAGGCGGGCTATAAAGCCATGAGAAGGAAGGGCGTGGCGCTGCCGGAGAACACGAAAGTAGTGGCCATCGGGGGCGACGGCGCCACCAGCGACATCGGCCTGCAGGCGATTTCCGGCGCCCTGGAGCGAGGTCACGATCTTACCTATATCTGCTTCGATAACGAGGCCTACATGAACACCGGCATCCAGAGGTCTTCGGCGACGCCCTTCGGGGCGATGACCACCACCTCACCGGTGGGCAAGAAGAGCATCGGGCAGTTCAGCTGGAAAAAGAACATGCCGGAGATTGCGGCGGCACATAACATACCCTACGTGGCTACCGCCACCCACGGGTACCCCTTCGACCTTATGGCGAAGGTCCGCAAGGCGGTGGACACGCCGGGTCCGGCTTACGTGCACATCCTCGCGGTATGCCCCACCGGCTGGCGCAGCGCCACGGACACGGTGATAAGACAATCACGACTGGCGGTGCAGACGGGGGTATTCCCGCTTTACGAGGTGGAAAACGGCGTGTACAAGATGAGCCTTGACTTGCCCAAGCTAAGACCGGTCAAGGACTACCTGAAAATACAGGGCAGGTTCCGCCACCTGAGCGACGATATCATCGAGCAGATACAAGCAAGAGTGGAACTGGAATATCAAAAACTACTGGAGAAGGCTAATGTCACCAAAACAGCTAAAGGCAAAGGCAAAAGAAGTACTGCAAAAGCATCAGCACGATAAAGCGCTGCTGGTGGACATCCTGCAGGATATCCAGGCGGAAGTCGGCTACCTCCCCAAAGAGGTACTGCAGGAGACAAGCGCCGGTCTCGGCATCCCGCTGAGCCGGGTATACAGCGTCGCCACCTTCTTCAAGGCATTCAGCCTGACGCCACGGGGGCGCCATTTGATTAACGTCTGCATGGGCACCGCCTGCCATGTCCGCGGGGCGGTAAAGGTACTGGAGAAAATCGAGCAGGAACTGAAGGTAAAGAGGGGCGAGACCACCAAGGACCTCAAATTTACACTTGAGACGGTCAACTGCGTGGGCGCCTGCGCCCTCGGTCCTATGGTAATCGTCGGAGAAGACTATCACGGAGAGATGACGCCCGAGGGTATCGTTTCCGTGCTGAAGGAATATAACTAACGAGTGGAGGACGTCACCAGTGGCTAAACTAAAATCCGTGGGTGAACTGGAGGCTCTAAGAAAGTCGATAACGGGTAAGAGAGACCCCAAGAAGGCGGTTATCACCGTATGCAACGGCACGGGCTGTCATGCCCACGGCTGTAAAGCCGTCACAGCTGCCTTTGAGGAGGAGGTCAGGAAACAGAAACTGGGAGACAAGGTGGACATCCGGGCTACCGGATGTCACGGTTTCTGCGAGCGTGGCCCCCTGGTGGTTGTCAAGCCCAAGGATATTTTCTACCAGCGCGTCAGGGTCAAGGACGTGCCAGAGATTCTTACCGAGACTATCGGCAAGGGCAACGTTATCGAGAGGATGCTCTATACCGACCGCGCGTCCGGCAAGAAGATTACCTATGAGCACGATGTGCCTTTCTATAAGCTACAGAAACGCCTCGTTTTCGGCAATAACGGGTTAATCGACCCCACCTCTATCGAGGACTACCTGGCGGTAGGCGGCTACGCCGCTTTAGCCAAGGCACTCCAGATGAAGCCGGAAGCGATTATCGACGAGGTAAAGAAGGCGGGGTTGAGGGGACGCGGCGGCGGCGGCTTCCCCACGGGCAACAAGTGGGAAAGCACCCGCAAAGCCAAAGGCAAGACCAAGTACGTTATCTGCAACGCCGACGAAGGCGACCCCGGCGCCTACATGGACCGGAGCGTCGTGGAGGGCAACCCGCACAGCGTCCTGGAAGGCATGATTATCGGCGCTTACGCCATCGGCGCCAACCAGGGCTATATTTACATCCGCAACGAATACCCCCTGGCCGTCAGGCATGTTCAGACCGCCATCGCACAGGCGGAAGCCCACGGGCTGCTGGGCAAGAACATTTTGGGGTCGGGATTCAGTTTCGATATTAAAATACAGCGCGGCGGCGGCGCCTTTATCTGCGGCGAGTCCACCGCCCTGATGGCTTCGCTGGAAGGCAGGGTAGGGGAACCCCGAGCCAAGTACGTCCATACCTCGGAACAGGGACTCTGGGGACAGCCGACCAACCTCAACAACGTCGAGACCTGGGCGAACGTGCCCCTGATAATCAATAACGGCGCCGAATGGTACGGCAAGATTGGCACCAAGAACAGCAAGGGTACCAAGATATTCTCGCTGGTGGGCAATATCGTCAATACCGGCCTCGTCGAGGTACCCATGGGCATTACGCTACGCGAGATTATCTACGACCTCGGCGGCGGTATTCCCAAGAACAGGAAATTCAAAGCGGTGCAGACGGGCGGTCCGTCCGGCGGCGTTATACCGGAGAGCCTGCTCGACCTGACGGTAGACTTCGACGAACTTACCAAGGTCGGCTCGATGATGGGCTCCGGTGGCATGATTGTCATGGACGATAAGACCTGCATGGTCAACATCGCCAACTACTTCGTTTCCTTCCTGGAGGGAGAGTCCTGCGGCAAATGCCTGCCGTGTCGTGAAGGCCTGCAGCAGATGAAGCATATCCTGACCCGGATTACACAGGGGCAGGGCAAGAAGGGTGACATCGAGCTGCTGGAAGAGCTGGCGGCGACGCTGGTCGATGCATCGCTCTGCGCGCTGGGGCAGCAGGCGTCCAATCCGGTGTTGAGCACGATTAAGCACTTCCGCGATGAGTACGAAGCCCACATCAACAAAAAGGAGTGCCCCGCCGGCGTCTGCAACTTCGAGGCGGTAAAAGTAAAGTAAGGATACGATGAAAATGGTGAATTTAACGATAAACGGACGTAAAATCACAGCGGAAGAGGGCACCACGGTACTGTACGCCGCCCGCGATAATAACATCTATATTCCCACGCTCTGCGAGAACGAAGCCGTGGCTCCCTACGGCGCTTGCCGGCTCTGCCTGGTGGAAATCAAGACCGCCAGTGGCAGAGAACGACTGGTCACATCGTGCATCTACCAGGTTGAGGAAGGGCTGACCGTCCAGACCAACACCGAGCGTATTCAGAGAATCCGCAAGATGCTGATGGAATTGCTACTGGCAAGGTGCCCGGAATCAGAGGTAATCAAGGACCTGGCCGAGAAGATCGGCGTTACCAAAACACGCTTCGTGAAGCAGAAGGGTAACAACGACTGCATCCTCTGCGCCAACTGCGTCCGCACCTGTGAGGAGGTCGTCGGCGTGGCGGCAATCAGCCTGGCGAGGCGCGGCGTGGAAAGGGAAATGACCACGCCGTTCAACGAGGATTTTACCGAAGCCTGTATCGGCTGCGGCTCCTGTGCTTACAGCTGTCCTACGGGTGCCATCACCATGGAAGACAAGAGGGGCACGCGGGTTATCAAGTGGCCCCATAACAGGATGGAGTTCAAGCTGAAGAAATGCTCCGTCTGCGGGCAGTACTGGGCACCTGAAAAGCAGGTGGAATAC
>CAZPAS010000164.1:0-3740 GCA_964584575.1 uncultured Dehalococcoidaceae bacterium
ATTATCAGGCGGGCCAGCACTTTCAACACCGTCCGGATAGACCATATAGACGGGACCGGTCTGGAGACCCATTACGGGGATATGGTTGATTCATCCAGCCTGAACAGGATACTGGAAAGAATCAAACCGGATGAAATCTACAATCTGGCAGCGCAGAGCCACGTCAAGGTCTCCTTCGAAGTGCCGGAGTACTCCGCCGAAGTTGACGCTCTGGGAGTTTTGAGGCTGCTGGACGCCATCAGAGAGACCGGCCTCAAGACAAAATTTTACCAGGCATCTACGTCCGAGCTTTTCGGCGGGGCTGAAAAGCTGCCCCAAAATGAGGATACGCCTTTTTATCCCAGGAGTCCTTACGCGGTGGCGAAGCTGTACGCCCACTGGATAGTAGTCAACTACCGGGAAGCATATAACCTTTTTGCCTGCAACGGGATATTATTCAACCACGAATCTCCCCGGAGGGGCGAGACCTTTGTAACCAGAAAAATTACTCGCGGAGTAGCCAATATTCTTGCCAGGAACCAGGACTATCTGGAACTGGGAAACCTGGAAGCCCGGAGAGACTGGGGTTACGCCCCGGAATACGTGGAATACATGTGGCGGGTGCTGCAGGGCGAGCAGCCCGAAGATTTCGTCGTCGGAACCGGAGAATTTCATTCGGTGGGAGACTTTGTGAAAGATGCCTTTTCTTACGCGGGCCTCGACTGGCAAAAATACGTGAAGGTGGACGCACGGTATTTTCGACCGACCGAGGTAGATAACCTTCTCGCCAACCCTGCCAGGGTGCGGGAAAAGCTGAACTGGGACCCCAGGGTTAAATATGAGGATTTAGTCAAAATAATGGTGGATGCTGACATGCGCAAGCTGGGTCTGGAGCCCCCCGGCGATGGCGATAAAGTGTTAAAGAAAAAATTCCCGGATAGATGGTGGAAAGTTGACTAGTATGCCCTATAACAAGATATTCGTCCCGGGCGGCAACGGTTTTCTTGGGAAGAGAGTGGTGGCGAAATTGAAGCAGAGAGGCGCCAGCTTCGTCTCTCTGTCCCTGCGTGACGGTGTTGATTTCCGCGATGTCGCCCAAACACGGGCGCTATTCGAAAAAGAGAAGTTCGATGCGGTAATCAACTGCGCCGCTTTCGTGGGGGGTATAGAGTGGGGGTACGAAAAACCGGGAGAACTGTTTTATAACAATATCTTAATGTTAACTAATCTCATGGAATCTTCAAGGTTGACCGGCATCAGGAGGTTTGCCAACCCGATTTCCAACTGTTCCTACCCCGGTCACTTAACTAAAGACTTCAAGGAAGAAGAATGGTGGGACGGCCCGCTGCACGAATCGGTAATGGTTTACGGTTTCGCCAGGAAGGCAAGCTGGGTGCAAAGCTGGGCGTATTACAAGCAGTACGGATTTAAAACCATCAATCTGATTCTGCCCAACATGTACGGCCCTGGCGACCATTTCGACGAGAGCCGCTCGCATGCCCTCGGCGCCTTGATAATGAAATTCGTGGAAGCAAAGAGGAAGAAAGAACCGCAGGTCGTCGTATGGGGCACCGGCAAACCGATTAGAGAATGGCTCTACGTGGACGATGGGGCGGATATCCTTATAAAAGCCCTTGAAATCGAACATACACCCGAACCCATTAATGTCGGCGTGGGCGAAGGGATTTCTGTTCTCGATCTCGCCAGGATAATCAAGGAAACCGTTGGTTATCAGGGTAAAATTGTCCTGGATAAATCAAAACCGGATGGAGCTCCTCATAAGACTATGGATAACACCAGGCTCAAGGAAGTATTTAACTGGACGCCCCCCACAAACTTGAGAGAAGGGATTAAAAAAACAGTCCAGTGGTACCTGGATAATAACTGATGACAGGAAGGCAAGATGATACCTCAATTTGAACCGTGGCTGGGAGAAGAAGAGCTGGCTCTGGTAACCGAATGCATCCGGGCTAACTGGATAACCGGTGGAGAGAAGACCAGGGAATTTGAAAAGAAAATCGCCGAAATCTGCGGGGTAAAACACGGCATAGCGATATGCAACGGTACCCTGGCGCTGTATGTCGGTCTCAAGATACTCGGCATCGGCGAGGGCGACGACGTTATCGTGCCGGATTTCACCTTTATCGCCAGCGCCAATTCGGTGGTAATGGCAGGGGCGACGCCGGTATTTGTCGATATCGACGAACGTACCTTTAACATCGACCCGGCTTGCACTGAAAAGGCCATTACCCCGAAAACAAAAGCAATCATGCCGGTGCATATTTACGGACAGACCGCAGATATGGACGTAATCTGCCAGATAGCGAAAAAGCATAACCTGTACGTGATTGAGGACGCTGCGCAGGGCATAGGCGTTACATTTAATGGTAAACCCGTCGGCAGCTTCGGCGAGGTTGGGTGCCTATCGTTTTATGCGGATAAGACAATGACTACCGGTGAGGGCGGGATGGTGCTGACCGATGATGACACCCTGGCTGAAAAGTGCCTGATTCTCAAACACCAGGGCAGGACAGGCCGGGGGATATATTTCCACGAATACATAGGGTTTAATTTCCGCCTGACCGACCTTCAGTCCGCCGTCGGACTTGGCCAGTTGTCAAAACTCCCCACTATCATCGAGAGAAAGAAAAAGAACGAAAGCCTTTACAGAGAACTCCTCAAGGATGTGGAAGGCGTCAGGTTCCCCTATGTTGACCCCAGGGGATTCAATGTACCTTTCAGAATTAATATTCTGGTGGAAGACCCGGAAGCTTTGAGCAATTACCTCAACGAAAACGAGGTGGGCTCGCGGCGGTTTTTCCATCCCCTGCATCTGCAGCCGTGCTACGACGTCAAAGGCGAATTTCCCAACTCAATCAAAGCCTATGAAACCGGGCTATCTCTCCCCTCGTCGGTAACGCTGACCGAGGAGCAGATTTCCTTCGTCTGTGAGAAAATCAGGACTTTCATGGATAACCAATCAAGAACGGAGCGCACGACTAAATGACCACCACGCCGGCGGTAGCTCTGCTTGTTCCGGTGCACAACAACAAAGAGGACACCCGTGAATTTCTGGATTCAATGAAGCGGGTCAACTATCCCAGCTATAAAGTCATCATTATCGACGACGGCTCAACGGACGGTACCGCAGAGATGCTCAGACGGGAATACCCGCATGTATTATTACTCCAGGGTGATGGCAACCTCTGGTGGACCGGAGCTATCAACGAGGGCATCAAGAAAGCCATCGAGATGGCCTTTAAATACGTATTAATTATAGACAACGATACTGTCGTAGACCCTGAATTCATCACGGCTCTCGTCGATACCGCCGAGAAAAATCCCGACTCACTTATTACTGGTAAGACTTATCAATACCACGACCCGAAAAAGCTGGAGCAGGCAGGTTACAAGATACGATGTTTACGGTTTCTTTCTTATCCAGCCGGTTATGGCGAAATTGACCGGGGACAATATGACCGACAGCAGGAACTGCCCTGCGCCAACATGAACGTGCTGATAAACACCGATATTTTCAAAGATATCGGCATGATGGATGCTGAAAACCTACCCCTGTATGGGGCGGACCAGGATTTCTCACTGCGCGCCCGAAAAAAGGGATATCGTATCATATACGAGCCAAAAAGCAAGATCTGGCACAAACGACGGGCTACCGCTGACAAAGGGCTACCGGAAACATCTTCTTTAAGGTCAAGAGTAGTTTACCTGACTACGAATCTGAAATCGCCTGTCCGCTGGCA
>CAZPAS010000165.1:0-3737 GCA_964584575.1 uncultured Dehalococcoidaceae bacterium
AGCAGCCCTTTGACATCGTACGGAGTGCTGGGCATAACGACCTTGAGGCCCGGTATGTGGGCGAACACCGCCTGGAGCGCCTGCGAGTGCTGGGCGCCCTGCTCGCCGCCCCGGTTGATAATCGCCCAGATGGTCAACGGAACGCTGAGCTGTCCGCCGAACATGTAGTGCCAGTTCGCCGCCTCGTTAGCTATCTGGTCCATGGCGTAAAACATGAATTCCATCCGGGGGTGAACCAGTATCGGCCGCATGCCGGCAAGGGCAGCACCTATGGCCGTACCGGTGACGCTGTTTTCGGATACGGGTGTATCGATGATGCGTTCCGAACCGAAGCGGTCGATAAGGCCAACAGTCGTGCTGCCCACGTACCAGGGGCTGGTAACCCCCTGCCCGATGAGAAATACACGGCTGTCCCTGGCTATCACCTGATGCAGTGTCTCGTTTATCGTCTGGACGTAGGATAGTTTTCTCATATCATAGCCACCGACTAAGTCTTAAATACGTTTTTTAAAAGTTCGTCACCGTCGGGGAGGGGACTGGCTTTAGCGAACACGAGGGCTTCCTCGATTTCATTTTCGATATCGCGTCGAATCCTCTCTTTGTCCGCCTCGGAGATAGCGCCGCTTTCTATCAGGTGTTCCTCTAGAGCTTTAACGGGACACCTTGCCATCCAGTAGTCCAGTTCTTCCTTACTGCGCAAGCCCTTGTCAATATCATCGCTAGGTCCGACGTGACCGCGCCACCGATAGGTCATGCACTCGATTAACGTGGGGCCTTTACCTTTGCGGGCGGCATCAATTGCCCTTTTTGTCGTGCGATATACTTCCACGACGTTATTCCCGTCTATTCTAATACCGGGCATATTCAGCGTGCTGGCCTTTCTGTAAATCTCGGTATCGGCAAGGCAGGAAGATATCGGCATATGGGTGGAATAGAGATTGTTCTCGCAGACAAAAATAATCGGCAATTTCTTCAAGGAAGCGAAGTTGAGGGTCTCGTACCAGACGCCTTCGTTAACGGCGCCGTCGCCGAAGAAGGTTACAGATACCGCGTCCTTCTTCTGTAAGGAAAAAGCCAGAGCCACTCCCGCAGACAGTGGTACCGACCCGGTAACGATGGCGGTGCTGCCCGGCAGCCCGATATCCGGCGAGGCCAGGTGCATGGAACCGCCCCTGCCCCGGGAGCACCCGGTTTCCCGACAATAGAGCTCGGCCATCATCGCCTTCAGGTCGCCGCCCTTGGCGAGGTAATGTCCATGAGAGCGGTGATTGCTGAACACGAAGTCGTCCTTCCTGAGGTTGGCGCAAACGCCGGTGGCGACCGCCTCCTGGCCGATGTAAAGCTGGCAGGGACAGATTATCTCGTGTTTAGTGAGGAGGTCGGATACTTTCTCCTCGACCAGGCGTATCCTCAACATGGTTACGTACATGTCCCGCAGGGTCTTGGTGGGAATATCGTTGACCGCCCCGATATCAACCGGGCGGGCTTGTTTTTTCATGTTCCGGGCGCGCTCCTTTCTCAACTCGTCATCGAGTCGATTTCATCGGCGTGTTTCTTAACCCAGTCTATGGTTCTGGATACACCCTCCTCCAGCTCGATTACAGGCACAAATCCCAGAACATCCCTGGCCTTGTTGGTATTCGGCACCCGTATATCGATATCTATAAAGTCGAGCGTTTTGAAGATTACTTTTGATTTGGAACCGCAGAGGGCGACCACCCTTTTAGCCAGGTCGTAAATCGTGAGGGTATTAAGCGGGTTTCCGATGTTAAAGGCTTGCCCGACAGCCCCTTCGATATCTATGCACTGGAGGATGGCCTTGCAGAAGTCGTCAATATAGCACCAGGCCCTGATTTGCGTTCCGTCGCCGTAGACTTCCAGGTCCTTGTTTTTCAGGGCGTTGACAATGAAACGGAGCATAACATGGTCGCCGACTCTCCCCGGGCCGAAAACGTTAAAGGGGCGTATGACCACTACGGGCAGCTTCTTTTCGCGGAAATAACCCAGGGCAAGCTGCTCGGCGGCCAGTTTGCCGATGCCGTAACACCACCGCGCGTCCTGAATCGAGGAGAGCACGGTCCGGGAGTTTTCCGTAGCCCGGAAAGCATCTCCGCCGAAAATCTCGCTCGTGGAGAAGTAGATAACTCGCTGGCAGTCGGGATTATCCGCCGCCGCTTTTAATATATTCGAAGTGCCCCCGTAGTTAACATCGAGCGTATACGTTGAATGGCGTATGACTTCCTGCACACCGAGGATGGCCGCGGTGTGTATCACCACCTGGGCATCCTTTACGATGCGCGTCACCGTCGGTAGGTCCAAGATATCCCCTTCAACGAGACTGATATTTTTATTGTCCTTTAAAGCTGAAAAGGCAAAGGAATTTTGCTTGAAATTCCTGTCGAAAAGAACTACTTCGTTCTGCCCGGCAAGTCTCTCCGCCAGGGCGTTGCCAATAAATCCTCCGCCCCCGGTGATGAGGATTTTCTTATCTTTCGTCATTCACGCCTCCTTGAAATCAACTCGCGGTAAAGCTCCAGGTATTTCTCTATTCCCTTCTCCAGAGACAGGTTATTATTTACATAATCTTTGCCCTTTTGCGTTTTCACGGCAGCTTCCGCCGGATTGTCTAGAACTAATTGTATCATATCTCTAAGCTCATTGTTGTTTCCGTACTCTACCGGGTACCCGGCGTCTATTCTGCTGAGAATTTCACCGGCGCCGGTATGTCGGGTGAATATTATAGGTGTACCGCACAAAATCGCCTCGAAAGGCACCCGCACGCCCTGTTCGTACACGGAGGCCTGGACGAGGACGTCGGCATCGACTAACGCCGAAAGTTTATCTTCGCCTCCGAAGAATCCGGTAAACAGGACTTTATCTGTCAAGTCACGCTTTTCAATCAGCTTTATTAGGTCGGCTTTCTGTCCGTCATCGTTGCCGACTATTACCAGGACAATATCGCTCCTGGACTTTACCAGTTCGTAGAAGGACTCGATTAAGAAATAGACGCCCTTCATCCAGTGCAGTCTGCCCAGGAACATGACGATGTGTTTTTGCTTGATATCGTATTTTTCCCTGAAGAGTCCCTCGGGAGGGAGACGGGAGAACTCCCCGACATCGAGCGGCGGCATGATTACGGCGATTTTATCCTCCTTGACACCCAGGTCTTTATATTCATCGACTCCCACGCCGCTCTCGGCGATTACCTTGTCGGCGTCCCTTAAAATGCGGTAGCCGAAAGCGACATCGAACAACCACCAGAGCAGCTGCTTGATTCCCCTTGCGCCGAGCGATATGCGGGGAGTACCGTGGTCGTCCACCACATAGGGGATGCCGTATTTCTTAGCGTAACGGTGAATCGCAATCGCCTGGAAGCTCCGGTGCCAGTGCATATGGACGATATCAAAGTCTTTGAGTCTTTTCCTCGCTTCCGGGAATATACCGAGCGTCAGGAAAATACCCAGCGGATTAAGCCAGCCGCGGAAGGGGTGCACCTTCACCCCCTCCAGGGAAGCTATATACTCGCGGTCGAGATGGTAGTCGCTGGTATATATCGTGACCTCGTGTCCCTTTTGCGTAAACGCATAAGCGAGCTTGCGGAGGATATCGGTGCTGCCGCCGCCGGTCGGACAGAAAAGGTCGATTAGCTGTAAAATCTTCATTCCATATCACCTGTTACACAGACAGTAATGCCTCGCTTATCTTTTTCAGTTGTTTTTCCGTCAGGTCGGGGTCGA
>CAZPAS010000166.1:0-3675 GCA_964584575.1 uncultured Dehalococcoidaceae bacterium
TAAGCTGGCCGTCCTCAATCATCTTCTTGGCGTTATCCCAGGCGCCGCCGCCGTTATTCATGAACGACGCTAGCATGATACCGCTAATAGTGCCCACCATGAGCACCGCGGCCACGACCATGGCAGCGTCATAGCCTCCCGGTATATAGCGGAAAACAACCCCGATGACTATCGGGCCCAGCACCGGCAGCAGTCCGGGAGCTATCATTTCTCTGAGGCCGGCACGGGTGGTGATATCCACCGCGCGGGCATAATCGGGCTTGGATGTTCCCGCCAGAATGCCGGGGTCGGCGCGGAACTGTCGGCGTACCTCCTCGATAATCTTGGAGGCAGTCTTGCCGACAGCCTTGATAGCCCAGGAGCTGAACAGGTAAACAATCATCACGGCGAGCAGCGCGCCGACAAAGACCTCGATGCGGGCGATGTCTACGACGGTGTAGAGTCCGCTCTCGCCGAACTTGATGAAGGAGACCCTGTCCAGGTAAGCCTGGAAGAGCAGGAAGGCGGCTAGACCGGCGGAAACCATGGCATAGCCCTTGGTCAGGGCTTTGGTGGTATTGCCGACGGCATCCAGGCGGTCGGTGATTTTACGAATTTCAGGGCCCGCTCCCGCCATCTCGTTGATGCCGTTGGCGTTATCGGTAATGGGCCCGAAGGTATCCATGGAGAGCACGTAAGGACAGGTCATCAGCATGCCCATGGTGGCTACCGCCGTCCCGAAGGCCCCGGCGCCGTGGACGCCGCTCTCGTTGCCCATCCAGTAAGACAGCAGGAGGGCGATGCCGATTACGAGCGCCGTGGCGAAAGTGGTCGCGAAACCCACGGACATCCCCATGATGATATTGGTTGCCGGGCCGGTCTTGGATGCTTCGGCAATTTCCCGTACCGGTTTATAACGCGACTCGGTATAGTACTGGGTGATGAAAACAATAACAACGCTGGCGATGATACCGATCATGCCGGCTCCGAAGAGCCACCAGTTATCCAGCATGAAATAAACGGTAATCGCCAGTCCGACTACGGAAAGGCCGATAGCCACGAAGTAACCCCGGTTGAGGGCATTCATGGCGTTCTCATTCTCTTTTGCCCTGACGCAGACCAGGCCTATCATGCTGGCAATCATGCCGAAGCCGCGCACGCAGAGCGGGAACAGTATCCACGCCACGTTATCCGTGGCGAGATAAGCGGCGATACCGAGTATCATCGCGCCGATGTTCTCGGCGGCGGTGGACTCGAAGAGGTCGGCGCCACGCCCGGCGCAGTCGCCGACATTATCGCCGACCAGGTCGGCAATCACGGCGGGATTACGCGGGTCGTCTTCCGGTATACCTGACTCGACTTTACCTACGAGGTCGGCGCCGACGTCAGCGGCTTTGGTATAGATACCGCCGCCGAGCTGGGCGAAAAGCGCCACGAAACTGGCGCCGAAGCCGAAGCCGACGATAAGGTGCGGGGCAATCTGCGGGTTGGTATTTCCACCATAGGCGAAGAAGATAACGGTGACACCGATGAGGCTGAGAGCAGTGATAAGAAAACCTGAAACGGCGCCACCGCGGAGGGCAACATCAACTGCCTGCGTGAGGCTCTGCTGGGCAGCGGCGGCGCAGCGTACGTTGGACTTCACCGCGATGTACATCCCGATGAATCCGGCCAGACCGGAGCAGAAAGCCCCCACGAGGAAGGCAACGGCCGTACGCCAGCCGATATCCAGAGCGCTCAGTCCCTCCACCTCGGTGCCGCCCAGTACGCCCACCAGAACGCCGATGACGATAGCGATTATTAACGAATATATGGTTATGGTGGTGTACTGGCGCTTGAGGAATGCCCAAGCACCCTGGAAAATAATATCGCCGATTTCTCTCATTTTTGGCGTCCCCATGGGACGCTTGAGTACGTTCCTGGCAAGTACCACGGCAAAGATAATTGTAATCACCCCCGCCGCGGGCACTATCCAAAATATTCCTGGTAGCATATTCCCCCTTTTCTAGCAGAGCAGAATTTGCTCATGTGCTGTGTTTTTATGTCTCCCGGCGGGTCTTCCGTATAACCGGAAACATCACCCGCCTGGCTCGTTTTGAATATTGATATAAAAACAAATAGAGCAGGGGTATATTGACTCCTGCTCTATGCCGTCAAGTCATTTGCGACTGTTGCCACCTAAGAATTATATACGATATCGAGTGTAATGTCCAGAATTTTTCAATCACACCCGATGTTGTCCCTACCCGAACTTTACTCTGGGTAAATCCGCCTCTTTCAGATTGTCGGCAAATGTCCAGATAAACGCCTCTCCCTTGCGCAGAGCGAATACCATCAGGAACGGGTCTTCGGGGCTTTTAACGCCGGCATCCTTGAGGAAAGGCCTTTCATCGAAGAACCTCTTACGGATAGCCATATCATCGATGAATTCCACCTTTCCGGATACCCTCAGCATCTTGCCCTCCGCGAAAAAGCACACTTCCACTTTCTGGTTTTTCTCAAGCTGCTTTGCCAGAGCCTTGGTATTTTCCGTGTTGAAGTAAAACCCCGTCTCGTCGGCGTAGTGCATACCCAACGCCCTGACCCGCGGCTGGTCACCGTCAACGGTGGCCAGATAACAGGTCTTGTTAGCGTTAGCGAAATCGATACATTCTTTAAAGTCCATATCTTGGTTCTCCTTGCTGAATTACTCCGGTATTATTTCTTGGGTTCCCACCTGACATCAGCGTAGCGCTCTCTCAACTTGGGTTTTTCAATCTTGCCCGTAGGATTACGCGGCACTTCCCCGAAGAGGATAATCCGGGGCCAGGCGTACTTGGGCAGTTGCGGTTCGTAGTATGCCTTCATTTCTTCCTCGGTAAGGTCGACGCCTTCCTTGGGCTGAACGACGGCGGCAACCACCTCGCCGTACCTGTCGTCCGGCACGCCGATGATGGCCACGTCTTTGACCTTGGGCTGCCCGATGAGCACCGCTTCGAGGTCGACGGGGAAGATATTCTCGCCGCCGCTGATAATCAGGTCTTTCTTTCTATCGATATAGGAAATGAAGCCTTCCTCGTCCCTCCTGACGAGGTCGCCGGTGTACAGCCAGCCGTCGCGCAGGGTCTCGGCGGTCTTCTCCGGGTTCTTATAGTAGCATTTCATGATGTTGGCGCCCTTCATAATCATCTCGCCGACGCCGCCCGCCGGGACGTCGTTGCCTTTATCGTCAACGACGCGCGCGTCCAGGTTGATACGCGGATACCCGAAGGAGCCAAGCTTGTGGAAGTTCTCCAGTCCCAGGTGCATGCAAGGCCCCGCCGACTCGGTAAGTCCGTAGTTCTCTTCATAGTCGATGTCCGGGAAGTACTTCATAAATCGTTTCACGAGTACCGGGGGAATGGGCTGCGCGCCGGAATGGACGAGCCTCAGCGAACTGACATCGTAGTCGGAGAGTTTTATATCGCCGTTATCGAGGGCGGTCACGATGTCCTGCAGCCAGGGCACCAGCAGCATGCAGATGGTTATCTTTTCCGTGTTGATGGTATCAAGGATGAGTTTCGCGGTGACCCGCTCGCCGCCGGTGGTCATCACGGCGCGTCCGCCGGCAATCAGGCTGCCGAACCAGTGCATCTTGCCGCCGGTATGGTAAAGGGGCTGGATGAGCAGGAAGCAGTCCTTGCGCGTCTCCCGGTGGGAGAAGTTCTCGTTGACGGC
>CAZPAS010000167.1:0-3647 GCA_964584575.1 uncultured Dehalococcoidaceae bacterium
CGTGAAGTATTTGACTTTCTAATACACATTCCTATGCCAAGCTCTATTTGTTTTTCCTCAAGTTTAGAAATCTCCTCAAATATTTTAGGTATTATTGTTTCATACTGAATACCAATTTCTAAAACATCACGTGTGCTGATTCTACTTGTAACATATCGATGAATTACCCTATTTCTTTGGTCGTATAAGTTATTCAGCAATATAAACAACTGATTACTAATTATTTCTTGATTTAACGCATCCTTATAAATATCACGCTCATAAATTGGTTTGTCCTCATCTTCCATACATATGAGTCTTTCTAAGATTTCATCTGTTTTACTAATTATCTGATGTTTTAAAATCAAACCTATACGTAGCATCGCATCAATGACAGAGGTTGCTAAACATACGTATTCAACTAAGTAACCATTCTTCCCTGCTCTGTTCAGGAGTTGTACTGCCGCACCAAATCCACTTATGAAATTTTCCATACTACTTTTTCCCATTCCTCTTAAGCACACCTATATACGTTGATTTGAGTATTTTAGCTTATCAATACAAATCTGTCTATGTTAATTCTGCTATATATAAGTACCTCATCCATTCTAAATTCTTTATTACACCTCACCCCCCTTAATCCCTCTCTTATCTCCCTTTACTAAAGGGAGAAGCTATTATGGTTTATATTCCTTCTTAAGTTTCCCCCTTTGAAAAAGGGGGACCAAGGGGGATTTTCTCTTGCCATAAGCCGCTGATGCTACGAGGGCGGTTTACCCGCCGAAGCCCCTGCCTGCCATAGCTCAGAATGAGCGTCGGCAGGTTGGCGCAGGCAGGTGAGGGTGGGAATAGATAACACCCGCATACCCCCCGCACGCGACAAAAATCCCTTGCCCATACCCCCTGTTCCGTTTAAAATAAACTAAGAAGAACCTCACCCCGGCCCATGCACCCCGGCGCAACTTAACATATAACGAAAAACGAATACCCCTGGAATTGAAGCTAACTTAACATATAACGAAAAACGAATCACCGAAGCTGATTAGCTGCGGAAAAACCGGGAAAAATAAAAAAACGAATAACGAATCGGAAAAATCCCCTCCCCTGCGGACAAACCAGGCGGCAGACCTTCACCCGCCACCCACATCATGTTATAATAATCCCATGAAAATAAAACGCATTGTTTTAGCATTTGTGATAATCCTGGCAGCCGTGGCGGTCATCGGCTGCGGCGGAGGGGCCAAGGAGGGGGACAAAGTATCCGTTAACTACACGGGCACCCTCCAGGACGGCACGGTCTTCGATTCTTCTTACGACAGAGGCGTGCCGTTGACGTTTACCATAGGTGACATGGAAGTCGTTTACGGTTTCGACCACGCCGTCAGGGGCATGAAACCCGGAGAGAAAAAGACGGTGACGCTGCCCCCTGAGCAGGCATATGGAAAACGCGACAGTAATTTGATAATGACGGGCAGCCGCGACGAACTGCCGCTGGGACTGGAAGTGAAGGTCGGCGATAAGCTGGTGGTAAACCTGGAAGGCGGCAATATGGCTATCGCCACCGTCATCGAGCTTACGGATGATACCGTCACCGTGGACGCCAACCATGAGCTCGCCGGAAAAACACTTATCTTTGAAATAGAACTCGTAGAAATCATACCCGCCGAATAACACCGCGATGAGAGACACTATCAAAGGCATCGGTTTTATCCTGATTGCCCTCGCCACGCTCGGGCTCATCCTCAACGAGTTCGTCTTCGAGCCTTCTTCGGCGCGTACCATTGCCATCGCCGCCGTGGACGTAATCGGCCTGGCCTGCCTTGTTTACGGTCGGTTCTGGATACGCGGCAACAGCGCCCCTTGATTAAAAATCAATCTTCAATTAAAATATATACTTGGTACACGGGCCACTAGCTCAGCTGGTTAGAGCGCAGTCCTGATAAGACTGAGGTCTCTGGTTCGAACCCAGAGTGGCCCACCACTTACTATCGAGGAGAGTACTTGCATAACATCCATACGCCGAACGATTTTCCCCGAATCCATAAAGTAAGCCTGAATCATATACCATTGCGCCGGTCAGCCCGGAGTTAGAAACATCCCGCGAATATGGAGGAATAGAATGCCAGCAGGTCAGATACTAAAAGAACTATCCCGGTATAAAATAGGCACTTTTGCTTATATCATCCACCGCCACTCGCTCCTGCGCCCGGACAAGGAGGCGTACGTTTACGAAGACCAGCGGTTGACCTACGCCCAGTTCAACGCCAAAGTCAACCGCCTGGTCAATGCCATGCAGAAACTAGGGGTCAAGAAAGGCGACTCCATCGGTATCCTCTCCTGGAACTGCCTCGACTACTGCATCGTCTACGGGGCGGCGATGAAGGGAGGCTACCTGCTCTCTCGTTTCAATCCCCGCCTCGGCGCCGAGGAACTGGACCACCTGATTAATTACTCGGAGGTCAACACCCTGTTCGTCGGTCCGGAACTGGTGCCCGTAGTCGAATCGTTACGTCCCAGGATTACCGGAGTCAAGAACGCCGTATCCCTGGAAGAAAAAACCAAGGACATGACCTTCATCAACGACCTGATTGATTCCGCGCCCGGAGACGAACCGGATGTCCAGGTGGACGAAGACGACGGGTTCTATATCATTTATACCAGCGGCACCACCGGCCTGCCCCGCGGCGCGGTGTATTCCCACAAAGAAGCCTGGGACGATACCCGCACGTACATCATCAACCTGAGTATACAGGCGGACGACCGGCATATCCAGGTTTCCCCCATGTTCCACATCGCCGGAGACACCATTTACCGCTCCATTCTCTACGTGGGAGGCTGTAACGTCATCGTGAAAAACTTCGACCCCACCGGCGTCATGCAGCTGCTTCAGGACGAAAAAGCCACCCACATGTCCATCGTGCCCACCCACCTCGTCGCCATGCTCGCCGTGCCCGATGTAAAAAAGTACGACGTTAGCCACCTGAAGTATATCTGGTACGGCGGTTCCCCCATGCCGCTGGAGGTATTGAAGAACGGCCTGGCGACGTTCGGGAATGTCTTCGGACAGGGCTACGGCATGAGCGAGAGCGGTCCCGCCATCTGCCACCTGCCCAAGGAAGACCACGACGTGCTGGGTAAACCGCAGGAAAAAATACTCTCCTCCGCCGGACAGCCGGATATCGGCGTACAGGTAAGAATCGTCGACGACAAGAATAAAGACATCGACCCCGGTGAAATGGGCGAGATTATCGTGCGCAGCAAACACAACATGATTGAATACTGGAAGAGCCCTAAGGACACGAAAAGCACCATCGTCGACGGCTGGCTGCACACCGGCGACATCGGCTGCTACGACGAAAACGGGTACGTGTACATCGTCGACCGTAAAAAGGACAAGATAATTACCGGCGGCGAGAACGTATTCCCCAGAGAGGTGGAGGAAATCCTCTACCGTCACCCCGCCGTTCATGAAGCGGCGATAATCGGCATCCCCGACCCCTACTGGGTAGAAAAAGTCCATGCCGTCGTCAGCCTGAAGAAGGGCGCCAGCGCTACCGCCGAGGAACTGATTGCATTCTGCAAGAAGAACCTCGCGGGGTATAAATCGCCAAAATCGGTGGAGTTCATGGACGCCCTGCCCAAGAACGCCGCCGGCAAGATAATGAAGC
>CAZPAS010000168.1:0-3644 GCA_964584575.1 uncultured Dehalococcoidaceae bacterium
CAAAGCTACGGCTGGCAAGCCAGCTATAGAACAAGGCTGCGGCTGGCAAGCCAGCTATAGAACAAGGCTACGGCTGGCAAGCCATCAGAGTCCTAAATTGTCATCGGTCTAACCCTGTGCTAGAATTAAAGTTACTTTGAAAGAGGACATCAAGTACTGGGTAGGCTTCAACAACATCCCCGGCATCGGACGGGTCAGGCTGTCCCAACTGGAAAGCTATTTCGGCAGCCTGGAGCAGGCGTGGCAGGCTCCCCCCGGCGAACTGAAACGTGCCGGACTTGATACCGCCGCCATGCGGGCCATCGGCCAGTGGCGTGAGAAAATAGACCCCGATGCCGAGATGGAAAAGCTCGACCGATTCGGTATCCAGGTGCTTATCTGCCAGGATTCCGGTTACCCGGCGCGACTCAAGGAAATTTACGATTATCCTCCGGTGCTTTACCTGCGCGGCTCGCTGCTGCCGGAGGACGAATGGTGTCTGGCGGTGGTCGGCACGCGGCGGGCGACCGTCTACGGCAAGCAGGTAACCGAAGAGTTAGTGACCGACCTGGCGAGGAATAAAATCACCATCGTCAGCGGTCTGGCCCGGGGAATCGATACCATCGCCCACCGTAGCGCCCTGGAAGCCGGCGGGAGGACCGTAGCCGTTTTCGCCTGCGGACTGGACATGGTCTACCCTGCAGAGAATGAGAAGCTGGCGCGCGATATCGTGGAAAACGGCGCTGTTTTGAGCGAGTACCCGCCGGGCACGCGACCGCGCGCGGAGAATTTTCCGCGCAGGAACCGTATTCTCAGCGGTTTGAGTCTGGGGGTCATGGTTACCGAAGCCGACGAGACCAGCGGCGCCATGATTACCGCCCGCATGGCGCTGGAACAGAACCGGGAGGTGTTCGCTATTCCCGGCAGCATCCTTTCTCCGGTGAGTCGCGGCACCAATCACCTTATCCAGGAAGGAGCCAAGCTGGTCAGGGAATGCTCGGACATACTGGAAGAGCTGAACCTGACGGCGGTAACCCGCCAGATGGAAATGAGAGAGGTACTTCCGGAATCCGAGACCGAATCCGCATTGCTCAAGCAGCTCGGCGCCGAGCCGACCCATATCGACGAGGTCTGCCGCAAGAGCGGTCTGTCCGCCGCTGAGGTCAGCGGCACGCTGGCGATGATGGAGTTGAAGGGACTCGTCAAGCAGGTGGGCACCATGAACTACGTACTGGCGCGGGAGTTGCGTCAGGAATATCGTGTGAGAGTTGACTAAAATATGACAAAAAAACTTGTTATCGTAGAATCACCGGCAAAAGCCAAGACGCTGGGTAAAATACTCGGCAAGAGCTACAGCCTGAAGGCTTCACTCGGGCATGTCAGGGACCTGCCCAGGGGGCAGATAGGCGTCGATATAGAAAAGGGGTTCACGCCTAAATACGTCGTACCCAAGGCAAAGACAAAGCTGGTCAACGAGATAAAACAGGCGGCGAAGAGTGCCTCCGCCATATATCTTGCCACCGACCCCGACCGCGAAGGCGAAGCTATCGCCTGGCACCTCGCCGAGGTAGCCGGAAACGATAAGCAGAACTACTACCGCGTCGTCTTCCGGGAGATAACCGAAGACGCCGTGAAGTCCGCCTTCCAGAACCCCCGCGACATCGATATGCAGCTCGTGGACGCCCAGCAGGCGCGGCGTATCCTGGACAGGCTCGTCGGCTATAAAATCAGTCCCCTGCTCTGGAAGAAGGTCAGGAAACGTCTCTCCGCCGGCAGAGTGCAGTCCGTGGCGGTCAAGATAATCGTCGACCGTGAACGTGAAATACAGGCGTTCGTACCCGAGGAGTACTGGTCAATCGAAGCCGAGTTAAACAAGCAGGCGGAAAAAGCGTCCTTCCGGGCGACTTTAATAGGCTTTGTCGGCGGGAAAAAGCTGGATATTCACACGCAGGAAGAAGCGGATGAAGTGAAAAGCGCGCTGGAGAAATCGGCGTACGACGTGCTCAAGGTGAGCACCCGGAAAGCGACCCGACAGCCGGCGCCGCCCTTTACCACCAGCACTTTACAGCAGGAAGCCTGGCGCAAGCTCCGCTTCACCGCCCGGCAGACCATGGCTATCGCCCAGCAACTCTACGAGGGATTGCCCGTCGGCAGCGAGGGCAATGTCGGTCTGATTACCTATATGCGCACCGACTCTACCCGCGTGGCGGATTCGGCAATCGGCGAGACCGTGGCATATATCCGCGAAAAGTACGGACAGAAATTCCTGCCGTCCAAACCCCGCGCCTTTACTGCCCGTGCCCGGGGGGCGCAGGAGGCGCACGAGGCAATTCGCCCTACCCGCACCCGCCGCGAGCCTGGCGTGATTAAGAAATATCTTAATAATAACCAGTATCGATTGTACGACCTTGTCTGGAAGCGGATGGTCGCCAGCCAGATGGCGGCAGCGCTGTTCGATAATACTACTGTCGATATCGAAGCTAAGAACGGCAGCGACTACCTGCTGCGGACGGCAGCCTCGGTTAATACCTTCCCCGGTTTCATGACGCTTTACAGCGAGGGGAAGGACGAAGTCGAGGAAGAGAACGGTAAAAAGTCCCTGCCTCCTTTAAGCAAGGGCGATGCGCTTAAACTACTCGGGATTTTCCCGGAGCAGCGCTTTACCCAGCCGCCGGCCCGCTATACCGAGGCGACGCTGGTCAAGACCCTGGAGCAAAACGGCATCGGGCGTCCCAGTACCTACGCCCCGACCATATCCACGATTCAGGACCGCGAGTACGTCAGTAAAGAAAAAGGTATCTTTCAGCCCACGGAACTGGGCATGGCGGTCAACGATTTACTCGTCCAGCATTTCCCGGACATCATCAACGTCAAGTTCACCGCCGACATGGAGAACGAGCTTGATGATATCGCCAGCCGGGAGCGCGACTGGCCCGGGGTAATCCGGGACTTTTATACCCCGTTCGATGAAGACCTGCAGAAGGCGCTCCAGACCGCGGAGAAAGTGAAGCTTGCCGATGAAGAGACCGGCGACGCCTGTCCCCAGTGCGGCAAGCCCCTGGTGGTCAAGACGGGGCGGTTCGGGAAGTTCATCGCCTGCAGCGGCTACCCCGAGTGCCGGTACACGCAGTCGTTCCAGATAAAGGTGGATGCCAAATGCCCCAGGTGCGGTAAAGATATCGTGCAGAGGGTAAGCAAGAAGAAGCGTACGTTCTACGGCTGCAGCGGCTACCCTGACTGTGACTTTATTACCAATTTTAAACCCCTCCCCCAGCCCTGCCCGCAGTGCGGCGGACTGCTTACCCAGCACGGCAAGCAGGCATGGTGCAGCAAGTGTGAGTATAAGGGGAAGTTGCCTGAAGGGGAAAGTGTCAAGTAGCAAGTTTCAAGTGGCAAGGAAATGATGGGATTATCCTGCGGGATAAACAAAAGAAAATCCCCCTTAATCCCCTTCCGATTTCATACGGAATCTCGTATGAACAGAGTGAATCGGGACTTTTACAAAGGGGGAAACTTAAAAAGGGAGAGAATCATAATAGCTTCTCCCTTTGGTAAAGGGAGACCGAGAGGGATTTTGGCGGGGCAGATTAACGGGCTAAGCCGGAGAATGATGCAGGGCGGTTTACCCTCCGTAGCCTTGGCGTAGGAGGGTGGGAATAGATAAC
>CAZPAS010000169.1:0-3609 GCA_964584575.1 uncultured Dehalococcoidaceae bacterium
GTAAAAGACGAACTGACTACTCAAGTCCCGTTTGATACGGGAATACTAAACCATCAAGAATATGATAGCTCGATGGCTCCATGGAAACTCGAAAGTGAAATAGAAAAAATCACAACCCACCTAAAAACGTCAGCTGATAGGAGTAAAGGGGAAAATACCCTATGGAGACACTTCGGATTTAGGGCAGAAGCCGTTCCTTACCAAGCCGAGAATAACACTGATTCAAAGCTAGATTATCTGACATATCAAATAGATACATTACGACAAAATATTACAGAGATATATGGACATACGCAACGTTCTTCCGAGTCATATTCACAACTAGAATCTCAAATAAAAAATTTCATTATCTCAGACATACGCGGTATTCTGAACATAGATATTGAAATAATCAGTATGTCTTTTAAACGGAAAACAGTTTTATTAGAGTATAGAGGCAAATTTCCTCAAAGTATGAAAAATCAACTAATAGAACGTATAAAATCAACGTTTGATTATTATTTGATTATCGTTGATATAGATTCGGACTAATAAGATATATCTACTTAATATTTAGACATCACTCAATCATTCATATCGTGTTTATAAGATAATGACGTCCTCATCAATTATGTATTAATAAATCGTGTTAACTTAATCTTTACAAACTGATGCAACTCCTAAAGTCACTCCCTCATATCTTTCCCACCGCCTCCTCCTGAAAGTCTGCTATTCTTAGTGAGCCTGCTCATCCAAATCATTTCCTCTGAACTGGTCATTATTCCGCCATTATAGTAATATTCCTTAAAAACCTGTAAAGGAGTATGGCAAATGGCGGAATCTAAATTTGGAAAATACATCGTCACCAGGCCCAAGGCGGAAATGCTCAAGCGTAATACGGATTACACCAGCCTCTCGATGTACGTGGACGAGGAGGTAGTGCCGGGGGCTTACTACTTCATGGGCAACTGGATTTTAAAACCTCCCCCCGGAGGCGCGCCCCCGGAAGAACACGCACACGACTTCGATGAATATCTGGGATTCCTCGGCACCAATCCGGACGATGTCTTCGACTTAGGCGGGGAGGTCGAGGTATGGCTGGGCGGTGAAAAACACGTCATCACGGAGACCTGCGCCATCTTCATCCCGGCGGGACTCAAACATGCCCCGATATATTTCCACAGGGTGGACAGGCCAATCTGGTACTTCGCCACCGGGCCCACCAACATGTACAAAAAAGGTTAAGACCTAAAACACGTCTGGAAAGACTCGTAAAAAGTACCTAAAATTTGGATAACGCCTCCTCCTGTAAGTCGGCTATGCGTTGCAGGTCGGCGCGCTGGTTCGCGCTCTGGCACAGCCCCTTGAAAAGTGCGCTGATTTCTTCGAATATTTCCCCTGCCTCCGCGAGTCCGTTCTCCTTCAGGAACGCCGCGAATTCCCCCCTCGACCGTCCCATCTCGTTGCAGTGTATCAGGTCGCTTACGTTGGGATTCTCCGCCGCCTGCCTTATCGCGGGAATGGCTTCCGCGGCGATTTCCCGGTTCCACTCCAGCAGCTCCGCCACGCTCTTAGCCGTCCCCCTCTCCCCGAGGAACAGCATCCAGTAAGGCCCGATAAGAGACTCCTCGGCAAAAGAAGGATGAGCGCCGTTTTCCCATGAAGCCAGAAAATCGGCGGTGGGGACAGGAATATCGGTGCCCAGGTCCTCCTGTTTTTCCGTGGGGTCGTTCAGGTACACATACTCGCCGTCATAACCGTTGACCGTCATGTAATGGTCGATGTGCACCCCGCTCATGTGGGTGTCCTGCCAGCTGAAGATACTCGCCCAGTACGGGCAATACTCTATCAGCGGCTCCCTGATATAATCGATATCCAGGTGCGCCATTACCGGTATCCCCCCGGATATCAGCCGCTTCAACAGCAGGAACGACTCCTCTCCGCTGTCCGTAGAGATAATTTCCCGCGCGTCATAGACGAGGTTCATCGCGAGGAACTCGTCGGTAAGCTGGGCGCCTTTCAGGGCCGATATATAATAATCGAACCCCTGGTTTCCGGCAGCGACGCCGATGCTTCCAATCTCGAACCCGTTCAGCATCAGGTTAATTTCCGGCACGTAGAAAGCGCTCGTCGCTATCCCGCAATTGGCGATAACGTCGGAAAATTCGATATCGTTATCGGCATACTTCGCCAGCATGGCATAGCTCCCCAGATAACAAAGTCCGGGAGCATCGCCGCCGGAATATATTTTCTCCACGTTCAGCCTCATTTCGGCTGACGGTTCGTCCGGCAGGTCCAGGGCGGCGAATCCCGTCACCGCAGGCTCTTCCGACTCCGGCTCTCCTGTGGACGGTCCTTCAACCGGCGGCTCCGTTACATCCGGCGATGGTGCGGGTTCCGAGGCCGGCTCCTCCGGTATTACCGGCTCCGGTTCCGGCGAAGATTCGGGCGCGGGGGCAGAGGGTTCCGGTGTTACCGCCTCCGGCTCCGCCGTGGACTTACACCCCGGAATCGCCGTAAAAACAACTGTCAGCATCAGCACAAGTATGCCTGTTAGTGTTAAGCTCTTAATTCGGGACATCACCAGGTTTCCTTTCACAAGGTATTTTCACGCAGGGAAATGGCGCGCCTGGAGGGATTCGAACCCACGACACCCGGTTCCGAAGACCGGTGCTCTAGTCCACTGAGCTACAGGCGCCGAACCCTGCTCAATTATACCCCATAATCTCAAGATTGACCATCGCTCGGCGATATTTGATTGAATTAAGACAACGTTGTACTTATACTGAAAGTAAATCAACGGATAACGGAGGCTCATATGGATTACGACAGTTTTCTGGACCTGGTCAAACACCGCCGCACCATCCGGCGTTTCAGACCCGACCCCATCCCCGACGACTACGTGGATAAAATCATCGAGGCCGCCCGCTGGGCGCCCTCCGGCTACAACATGCAGCCCTGGGACTTCGTCGTTATCAAGGACAAGAAAATCAGGGACGCCATCGTCGGGTGGATACGCGACTATCATAAATTAATAATGAAAACTGAAGGCGCCCGCGAACCCTGGCAGCGCGTGCCCCAGCGTCCTTCCCACGACCCCGAGATGGACTACCGCATCGCCCCGGTCTTTATCCTCGTCCTCGGCGATACCCGCACGCTCAAGGGACTGCCCACCGCCATGCGCTACGACGCCGAACGTCTCCGCACGATCCACGTCTCCAGCCTGACAAACGCCTACCTCTACATGAGCCTCGCCGCCACGACCCTCGGGCTTGCCAACGAATGGGTGTCCTCCGTAGCGACCGCCTACCCTCACTGCATGACCAAAGACCTGCTGGGCATTCCGCCGGAACTGGAAATATACGACATGATGGCGCTGGGCTATCCCGCTTACAAACTTACCTCCAGGAAGCTGATGCGGGATAAAGAAAAGATGGTGCATTACAACTGCTGCAAGCCGGAAGACTTCCGCACGGACGCGGAGGTCAATGACTTCATCAAGAGGGCGCGCGTCTGGACGACCGCCAACCACCGGCGGGGAGTGGATAAAAGGATGGTTAAATAAAAGTGGTATGGGGGTGAGTGGAGGGATTTGAACGCTCCTTATAGCGACCAAATCAGGTGGAGGTG
>CAZPAS010000170.1:0-3586 GCA_964584575.1 uncultured Dehalococcoidaceae bacterium
AGGTCGCCGAACAACTGAAAAAGACGGTACGTGCTGTCCGTTTGCTGGGGGCGGAATGTGTGGTTGCCGGTATGCAGACAGCTCTGGCCCGGGCTTTGGAACCAATGATTACAGACATCAGTATGGCTAAGAATTTCAGTTGTATGGAGCTTGCCCTGGAAGCCGCACTTGACATAATTGGCTGTAAAATCTACCCCAAGGAATAAAGCCAGGAGGACTAAAATTTGGACAAGGTAATAGCCAGTGTTGATGAAGCCGTGGCTGACATTCCAGACGGCGCGGTAATTGCCGTCCCGGGGTTTTTTGCCTGTGGTGTCCCCAGGGATTTACTCCAGGCGATAATCCGGAAGGGCATCAAGGATCTAACACTTACCTGCGGCTGCGGCCCCTTACTCGGTGCCGCTGATGAGCTTACGAAGCTTGTGAAAAACGGCCAGCTTAAAAAAGTCGTCGATTCTTACGGTCTGTTCCGTTCTGCCAGCAAGGGAATGGAAGACCCATTCGAGCAGGCGGTCAGGGCTGGTAAAATTGAATTCGAGGTCTATCCCATGGGTACCATGGCGGAGAAGTACCGGGCTGGCGGAGCCGGTATCCCCGCTTTTTATACCCCTACCGGAGTCGGTTCGGTGATAGAGGAAAGCGTGGTAACCAATATCGAAGCCAACCGGGTGCCCAAAGAAACGAGAATGATAGACGGTAAAAAGTACGTACTGGAGTATGCTTTGAGACCGGATTATGCCCTCGTCCATGCTTACATCGGCGACCGGGAAGGCAACCTGCAGTATGCCAAGACTGCCAGGAATTTTAACCACGTAATGGCAACCGCGGCAAAAGTCACCATCGCCGAGGTTGAAAACCTGGTCGAGCCCGGGCAGATTGATGGTGATGACGTGCAGACCCCCGGGATATACGTGCACCGGGTGGTTAAGGTGGGCCGGCCTCAATTTGCAATAACAATTGACTAGCGGGAAGGGCAACTAAAGATGTCTAAAAAAGTAAAAATCAGGGGACTTTCAAGGGAGCTGATTGCGCTGCGGGTGGCTAACGAGCTCGAGGACGGCACCTATGTCAATCTCGGTATCGGCATACCGACTCTTATATCAGACTGGATTGAAGGACGGGACATTACCCTTCAGTCCGAGGTGGGGATGCTCAAGACCGGCCCGCTGGCGGTGGGTGAAGAAATTGACCAGGACCTGATTAATGCCAGTTGCCAGGCGGTAACCGCACTGCCCGGCTCTTCTTATTTCGATATTTCCGAGTCCTTCGGGATGATTCGCGGCGGGCATATTGATGTTGCGGTGATGGGGGCATTGCAGATTAACGACAAGGGCGACTACGCCGGCTGGTCTAATCCTGCCCGTGGTCTTTTCGTAGGCAATATCGGCGGATCGATGGACCTGGTTGCCGGCGCCAAAAAGCTCTTCATCGCCATGGAACATACCACCCGGGACGGCGACTATAAAGTCGTCAAGGAGTTATCGTATCCCGCCACCGCCATGGGCATGGTCAGCATGCTGTTCACCGACCTTGCCGTGATAGAAATTACGCCGAAGGGAATGGTACTCAAGGAGGTATTTTCCGGGCTTACCGCCAAGGATATACAGTCCGTAACGGAACCGAAATTAATCGTCAGCCCCGACCTTACCGAGATTCAGCTTTAAGCCCTTTACTATTATCAGGACCTGATTCATGTCAGGTCGGAAAAGCACAGGTGTAGTCCTGTGCTTTTTATTTTCCGCTAATGTTAATTCAGCAAAATACAGCAAGGGGGTGTTTAAGAGGGGGCGCAGCCCCCTCTTCTTTTTATCCCCTCTCCAGCCGGAATGAACTCCGCTTTCTATGATGCTACAGGCTGGAGAGGGGTAGGGGTGAGGTATAGATGATGATTCTCATGTGGGTTATCTTTCATAGTTGGGTTGCCCGATGTTATAATGTGTCATCATTATCTTTCTTAAGTCAGGAGGCAGCGTATGAAAATTCTCGGTCTTTCTTTCAGTCCCCGTAAAGACGGCAACACGGTTGTTTTACTCAACCAGGCATTAAGCGGCGCCAGGGAAGAAGGTGCTGACACGGAACTCTATTCAATAGCCGGTAAGGACATCAGGCCCTGCGACGGCTGCTGGGGCTGCCGCAAGGCGGGCGAATGTCATATCAAGGACGATATGCAGGAAGTCTATCAAAAGCTGCTGGAAGCCGACGGCATCATCTTCGGCACGCCGGTGTATTTCTACAATATGACCGGACCCGGCAAGACCGTAATCGACCGCACGATTGCCCTTGGCGGCAGGCTGGCGAACAAAGTAGGCGGCGTGGTAGCCGTGGCGGGCAGCTTCGGGCTCGTCGACGCCGTGAAAGACCTGTATTTCTACATGATTACCCGCCGCATGCTCCCGGCGAGCTTCATCGCGGCGTACGCGGGCGGCAAAGGCGATGTCAAAGACCTGGAGAAGTGCATGAAAGCGACGAAGGAACTCGGCAAGGAAATGGTCAAGATAGCCGCCAGCGGGTTCAAATATCCGGAAGGCGGCACGCACATCGCCTACGGTACGCATACCAAATAGAGCTGGAGGTGACTCCTTCAGTTTGTTCTGCGAATATTTATTTCTTCTTTTTTGCGATGTATTTGATGGGCGCGTGTTTTTTTATTTTGTCGGGGCGCACCGACGCCTCTTCGGTAATCCTGGCATCGATAAAGATGAATGGTTTGCCGACGCGCTTTACATCCAGCGGACAATGCATTATGTCCCTGGGAACAAAGATGTAACAGGGATAATTGATTTTTACAATCTTGTCGCCGAGAGTCATTTCAATATCGGCGTCGAAGTCGGCGAAGTTATTAGTTTCGCCGATGAGGTAAATCCACTGGTCGAAGGGGTGTTTGTGAGTGGGCATGCCCATGCATACCGGCTCGGTGACACGGGCGAAACCCATCGCGAGGACGGATTCGGGGATGTCCATGGTACCCAGTCCCGTAACCATCGGCTCTTTGATTTCTTCGTGAATAGATTTCCACGGTTTTAACTCGACGACATTCGGTTCACGTACAACGTTCTTCAGGTCATCCATGCCTGCCATGAGAGCCTCCTTAATAACGACATTTGAGTCGAATACAGGTGTGTGCTATTAATATAGGCGGTTGGTGACATCAAATGCAAATAGAAGAGGGGACTCCTTGTTAGAAGCCCCCATTATATTACTGTTTGGCTCCCCGACTTGGACTCGAACCAAGAACCTAGCGGTTAACAGCCGCCCGCTCTACCATTGAGCTACTGGGGAGTGCTTTTTCTCCTTATTATTTATTAAAATCAACGACCTAGCGGTTAATCCTTCACCCGTGAAGGACCCGCTCTACCATTGAGCTACTGGGGAAAGTGTTGCCTAATCCTGAATATTATCGCCTTTTCACCCTTTCAAGTCAAGCCTGCCAAGCTATCCACACGTACGGAAAGCTGGTATAATTGATGTAGAGACATTGATTACGGAGTTGTATATTGCCCTTAAACGATAGAGACTATATGAGACCATCCCCGCCCCCCGCGAGGAGACGCGGGGGATTAAGCATGAGTGGTTTTGGCATTAATCC
>CAZPAS010000171.1:0-3563 GCA_964584575.1 uncultured Dehalococcoidaceae bacterium
GCCGTTATCCAACTATTGTGGAACTAGCCCTTAGACCATGGCGTCCACGAGAATCCTGATTCTTTTTATCAGGAGATCTGCGGCAGGCCTGTCATTCATCAATCCTCTGATTGAGTATACGGTAATTTCCGCTCGCTCCTCGCCGATGATTGGTTCCAGGCAACTAATGAACAGGTCCCGATAGCTTTTCTCGGTCTCTCTTGAAATCGAAACAAGCTCATCAAGCCAACTGTTCGCTTGTGGTGTCCTTTGGATATCGATATAGGGCTTGATTGTCCATTCATCGATAACACCCATTACCTTCTCCCTGTCATTCAGAGTCGACGCCTGTAGCGCCATGGATTTCCTGAAGTGTTCGGCATTTATTTCGTGGTTCATGGTGATGAACAGGTCACGCTTGTTCTTGAAGTAGGTGTACAGTGAGGCGCGGGAAATGCCGGCCTTCCGGGCTACGTCCCTGAAACAGCATTTGGTATAGCCGTAGAATGAAAAACACTTAAAAGCAGCTTCGAGTATCAGTGCCTTTTTCCGGTCGATACTACTCATTCCGTCTTAACCCTTTACCACCTTTCGTGGCCTATTATACATCATGCAGCCGTCTTACTATAACCTCTCCACAGCAGTAATGCAGTTGAAAATGGACATATTGACTATAAATGTCCAATATGTTATTAATGGGGCTAATACAGAAAGCAGGGGGATGTAATGCAGCACGAAGAATCCAGCTTTAAAGGTTTGAAAGGCTTAAACATTTATTACCAGAAATGGCTCCCTTCTGCCAAATTTAAAGCTGTCCTGTTGATTTCCCATGGCTTCGCCGAGCACAGCAGCCGGTATGCCAACGTGGTCAATCATTTCGTGCCAAAGGGATACGCCGTCTATGCTCTTGATCACCGCGGTCACGGCAGATCGGACGGTGAGAGAGTGCGGACAGAGAGTTTTTATGATTACGTAGATGACCTGAAGACATTCTTTAATATCGTACGGCAGGAAATGCCTGATAATAAAATATACCTGGTGGGTCACAGTATGGGTTCCATGATTGCTCTGTTGTACACCGCCAAATATCAGCAGGAGCTTGCCGGGCTGGTTACTTCTGGTGGCGGTATGGCAAGGCCGGGAGATCCCCCGATGCCCCGGCGTCCCGCCGGCGACTCTCTTCCTTCCGCGATGCTGAGTCGTGACCCGTCCGTCATTGAGGCTTATGAGAATGATCCCCTTGTCTATCGTGGTCCCATCCCCACGGACCTGGCACTCTTCAGTGCGGCTAGTGAAATCCCGGAAATCGTACCTCGTATAACTATTCCGGTACTCATCATGGCCGGGAATGGAGGTCCGGACGGGGCGCGGAGCCAGATTTTGTATGAATATATCGGTTCCGGCGATAAAACGCTTAAGTTATATGAAGAATTACTCCACGAAATTTTCAATGAACCGGAGTATCCGATAGTGATGGCTGACCTGGAACAATGGTTGGTTGCGCATCTCTAGATCTGTCGCTGATTGTTTTCCACAGAAGCGCCATCGTTACTTGAGTTGCCTGTGAGACAGTTATTACCTGGTAGTAAAGTACAAGGAGTAAGAGATAAATGCGAAAATCGTTTATTTGTCCGACGAAGTACGTGCAAGGCGAAGATGAAATACTAAACCTGGGGTATTTTGTCAAGACATTTGGCGCATCAGCCCTGCTTATTGCTCATCCCGATGATGTGACGCGTGTCAAAGACAAACTGGATGATACCGCAACCAGGTTCGGGGTTACATTTGTTGAGAGTGGATTCAACGGAGAGTGTTCCCGTCCGGAAATCCAGAGGTTGAAGGAAATAGCAGTAGCACAAAGCTGCAGTTGTGTGATCGGTCTTGGCGGTGGCAAAGCCATCGATACCGCCAAATGCGTAGCCCGGGGAGAAGCCCTGATAATCGTGCCGACCATTGCCGCTACGGATGCCCCGACGAGCCATTCTGCGGTCATCTACACTCCTGAAGGCGCTTTCGAAGATTATGACTATTTTAAACAAAGTCCGAGCGTTGTCCTGGTTGACACCACTGTTATAGCCAGGGCTCCCACTCGTTTCCTCGTGTCCGGCATGGGTGATGCCTTGTCTACTTACTTTGAAGCCCGGGCGACCGCCAATTCTTACTCCAACGTAAATGCAGGGCTGCCATGTGGGTACCGCGAGGGCGCCTGCGGACCGGCCAAAGGTACAAATGCCGCGTTAGCGTTGGCCACGCTTTGCTACAGGACGCTTATCAAAGATGGTTTGAAAGCCAAATTGGCCTGCGATCTCAACATGGTTACACCAGCGCTTGAGAACATCATCGAAGCCAATATCCTGCTCTCCGGGCTTGGTTTCGAGAGCGGTGGGCTAGCCGGCGCTCATGCCATCCACGATGGACTGACTATCCTGGGTGGAACGCACGAATATTATCATGGAGAAAAAGTCGCCTTCGGCACATTGGCACAACTCATACTGGAGAATTCCCCAATAGAAGAGATTCACGAAGTCCTGGATTTCTGCCTGGAAGTCGGACTTCCTGTTTGCCTTGCCGACATAGGCGTCGGCAATATTACGGAAAAAGAACTTGCAGCCGTAGCAGAAAAATCATGCATTGCCGAAGAGTCGATCCATTCGATGCCTTTTCCGATAATGGCAGCCAATGTATCATCTGCGATCATGGTAGCCGATAAAATAGGGAAAGACTATAAAAACCGGAAAGCCTGCAAATGAAAAAGATAATCAATAAACCGGAGAACATTGTTACCGAGATGTGCACCGGCATGGTGCTGTCATGCCCTGACCTGGAATTTATCAAGAAGTACAAGATCGTTAAAAAGAAAAAGATAGATGAGAACAAGGTAAGTTTGATCAGCGGCGGAGGCAGCGGCCATGAACCGGCCCATGCGGGTTTTGTCGGAAAAGGCATGCTGGATGCCGCGGTATGCGGTGATGTATTCGCATCACCATCTCAGGTCCAGGTCTATCAGGCGATAAAGACCGCCGCCGGTAACAAGGGGACTCTGCTGATTATCAAAAACTATAGCGGCGACATGATGAATTTCAAGAACGCCGCACACCTCGCCGGTGAAGATGGCCTCAAAGTTGATTACGTGAAAGTAGATGATGATATCGCGGTGCAGGACAGCCTCTACACCGTAGGACGCCGGGGAATCGCCGGTACCGTTTTTGTTCACAAGATAGCAGGCGCCGCCGCTGAGAAAGGTATGACACTGGGAGAGGTCAAAGTCGTAGCGGAAAAAGCTATAGCGAATGTCCGGAGCATCGGTTTTGCGCTTACTTCCTGTACGGTTCCGGCTAAAGGAAGCCCCACCTTTGATCTCGGTGAGATGCAGATAGAGTATGGTGTTGGTATCCATGGTGAACCCGGTATCAGGCGCGAGGAAATCTCCACAGCGGACGAATTATCACGCAGAATGGTGACAGCTTTACTGGAAGACCTGGGAATAGAAAACGGCACAAAGGAAGAAATAGCCTTACTTATCAACGGGTTCGGGGGCACGCCATTACAAGAACTCTACCTGCTCAATAATGCGGTAACCCGCG
>CAZPAS010000172.1:0-3443 GCA_964584575.1 uncultured Dehalococcoidaceae bacterium
GCAGGCGGCACACCGCACTGTTTAGCCGAAAAAGCTATCTTTTTACCCTTCCATTCGTTATACTATATGCACAGGGTAACACCTAGATTGCCGGCCGGACGAGCGTAAAAATCTGATAGTCCGGCTCCTAACGGGGGTTGTCACGTGCAGGACGAGGAAAGCCTTATCCGGAGGGCGCAGCAGCGCGACCAGGTGGCTTTAACTCAATTATATGAGGAGAACTTCGATAAAATTTATCGCTATGTAGTTCTCAAGATAGGTGACAGGATGGAGGCGGAGGACTTGACGCAGCAGGTGTTTCTCAACGCCCTGAAGTCCATCTCTTCCTACAAGTTCAAGGGCATGCCCTTTTCCTCCTGGCTGTACCGTATCGCCCATAACCAGGTGGTCGACTACCATAGAAAAAGGTCGCGGCGTGTTACCGTCCCCCTCGACGAGTCGATTGCCAGCGGCGGGGACGACCCCGAACATACGACTGAAAAGAAACTGCAGATAGAGGAGCTGGCGCAGGCGGCGCAGCAGCTGACCGTGGCGCAGCAGGAAGTAATCTCGCTGCGTTTTACCGGTGACATGCCCATCGCCGAGGTAGCCAGGGTCATGGGCAGGAGCGTGGGGGCGGTCAAGGCTTTGCAGCACAGCGCCGTCGTAGCCCTGCGTAAGGTGCTCGCGGCAGAGGCGACATCATGAGCAAGAATAACGAATTTGATAATATACTGAACGAATGCCTGGAGCGGCTTATCAGCGGCGAGACCGTCGAGGCATGCCTGGCGGCGTACCACGAACATGCCGATGAACTCGAACCGCTGCTCCGCACGGTAACAAGTGCCCGCGAGGCAGCCGCCGTCGAGCCGCGACCGGACTTCCGCGAGAGGGCAAGCCGTGATTTCCAGGCGGCTATCCGCGATATGGAACCGGCAAGAGGGCAGGGCTTCTTCGCGGTGTTCCCGCGGTGGGCTACCGTCGTGACCGCAGTTGTCGTTGTCCTCCTGGCGGCTACCGGCACCGCGTATGCGTCCCTCGGCAGCCTGCCCGATGAGTCTTTATACCAGGTCAAGCTTGCCACCGAGTCGGTGCGGCTTGCCTTTACGCCGTCGGACATGGGCAAGGCGGAGCTGTATGCCGAATTCGCCGATGAAAGGGTGAACGAGATAATCAGGATGGCGGACGAGGGCAAAGTCGAACAGGTAGAAGAAGCGACCGAACGCATGAACGACCAGCTGATTGCCATGGCGAGCCTGGTTGACCCTGGTGATAAAGGTGAGGCGTGGACGTTGACAGCTCCTATTGAGGTAGCGGAGGCTCTGGTTCCGGAGCCAGCCACGGCACCCAGACCGGCACCAGCGCCTGCACCTGCCCCGGCACCGTCGCCCGAGCCGGAACCTGCCCTTGCAACTGTACAGGAAGAAGCTCCGGCGCCGGTAATCGAGGTGCCACAACCAGTGGTACCGGAAAAAGAGCCTATACTCACGGCACCCAGGGCAGCGGAGATCGGCAGTGCTGTGGAAGAAGGTGAAGTCGATAGTCAGGAGCAACTCTGGATAGACGTTTTTAACCAGGCTTGGGAGAATATCCAGGAACTAGAGGAATTGCTGCAAAGGGTACCGGAATCAGTAAAGACGTCCCTGCACCGGACGCTTGAGGTAGCCCATAACGGTTACGAGGCAGTCCTCAAGAACCTGGAATAGTTGATAGTCCCTCACCGATATCTTTAGTTAATATCCCCCGTCTTGTGACATAAATTACATCTTTCCTGTCTGTTTTCCCTTATTCTTAAATAAAAAGTGTAAGCATGCCGCTAACCCGGCGGCGACTTTTTCGTTATATATAGTAGAAAAACAAAAAGGAGGCTATACAATGAAAAAGATGTGGTTGGCAGTAATCGGTGTGGTAATGGTTATCGGGGTGGTGGCTCTGGCGGGATGCGCCGGCGGCGTTGACGGTACCCTCGAACTCAAGGGGCAGCTCAACAGCCAGCAGGAAGGCATCTGGGTCAACGGCGAGGGCAAGGTAACGGCGGTGCCCGATGTGGCTATCATCAGCGTGGGCATCGAGGCGCAGGAAGCCACGGTTTCCGAGGCGAATAATGAAGCCAAGGTAGCCATGGACGACGTCATGAACGCCCTCAAGGACGCGGGCGTCAAGGACGAAGATATCCAGACGCAGTACTTCAATATCAATCGCGTGACACGCTGGGACGACGAAAAACGGCAGGAGGAAGTCATTGGATATCGAGTGACCAACGTTGTCACGGCTAAAATCAGGAAAGTTGAAGATGCCGGTGCGGTTATCGATGCCGTGGCTGATGCCGGCGGCGACCTGACCCGCATCAACAACATCAGCTTCACGGTTGATGACCCGGCTCCTTACCAGGCTGAAGCCAGAAAACTGGCGGTAGCCGATGCCGCTGCCAAGGCAAAGACCCTTGCCGAAGTAGCTAACGTCACACTGGGTAAAGCCACCTATATAACCGAGAGCTCATATACTCCGGGCCCTATCTACCGCGGTGACATGATTGCTGCGGCCGAGTCAGCGCCTAAGGTAGAAACACCCATCAGCCCCGGCGAAATAGAAGTAACCACCAATGTCCAGATAGCTTATGCCATAGCCGACTGATGAACGAAAAAAAGACAGGGTAAAGACCTGTAAAAACGGAAAGTAAGCAGAGAGCCCCGAACTATCGGGGCTCTTTCTTTTTTTAGATTATTTTTCTTCGGCGTAGCGTTCCCACTCGCTGTAGATGCAGCCGCAGTACTGCTGGCGGTAGAGGTCCAGCGGCTTGGTGATGTGGCGGCTATCCGAGTAGCGTTTCCGCAGGTCGGCGTAGAGAAATTCGACTCCCTGTTCCGCGGCTACTTTATCGCCGATTTCCCGCAGGATGTCGTGCTTCTGGTGGGGGCTGATGAGCAGGGTAGTGGTGAAGGCGTCGTAGCCGTGCTCGCGAGCTGCCTCCGCCGTCTTTGCCAGCCGCAAATCGAAGCAGTGACGGCAGCGCTCGTCCTCGTGACCCGCCACCCTGCGGAAGTACTCCGGCATGTCGTAGTCCCCGGCGATTATCAGCGGCAGGTCCGTCTCCCGCGCCAGGGTTTTCATGCTTTCTAGTCGGCTTTGATACTCGGTGTAGGGATGGATGTTGGGATTGTACCAGAAACCGCCGACCTCGTAGCCTTCCCGCCGCCAGTGTTCCACGGTATAAGCGGCGCAGTGGGCGCAGCAGACGTGGACGAGTACCTTTTTCATGTTGGTTATTCTACTCCTTTATTCCTCGTACTGAAAGACATCTTCCAGCTTAACGCCGAAAGCCCGGGCAATCTTGAAAGCCAGCTCTATCGACGGCACGTACTTGCCCTGCTCCAGGGCGATGATGGTCTGCCGGGTACAGCCGACGCGGCTCGCCAGTTCCTCCTGCGTCATCTCGTCATGGTCGAAGCGCAGTCGCCTGATGC
>CAZPAS010000173.1:0-3427 GCA_964584575.1 uncultured Dehalococcoidaceae bacterium
TGGGACCCCGTGGAGAACGCCGGGCTGATGCCCTGGCTGCTGGGAACGGCGTTCCTGCACTCCATTGCCGTGTGGGGACGGCGCGACTTTATGAATGTCTGGAGTTTCTGCCTGGTTGTCTTTACCTTTGTTTTTACGCTGTTGAGTCCCTTTATTACCCACGGCGGGATAGAGTCGCCCCTGCACGGTTTCTACGGCTCGCCCTTCCCGCCTTTCATACTGGGAGCCATGATAATCGTGATAATAGCTTCGATGGTATTGCTGTATCTCCGCCGCAGCGACTTAACGAAGGCAGGGAAACATACCTCTTTATTGTCCCGGGAAAACGCCTTCCTGCTGACCGATATCATCCTGGTGGTGCTGGTAGGCGTGATACTAATCGGCACGGTACTGCCGCGGGTGGTCGAGGCGCTGGGAGGGGCGAAGATAGCCATCGACCGCAGTTTCTTCGACCGTACCTGCGGACCTATCATGCTCTTGCTGGTCTTTATCATGGGGGTATGCCCGCTGTTCGGGTGGGGCAAGTCGGTATGGAAACACGCCGGACGGAATATTATTTTCTATATCCTCGCGTTAATCGTTGTCAGCGTGGCGATAATACTCACCAGAATCGGCAACTGGTATATCGCCGTGGTGGTATTGTGCGGGCTGCCGCTTTTTGTAATCTTCCGCGAGTGGTGGCGGGGGACCGCCGCCCGCCGCAAAAGCACGGGGAAGAACTGCGTCAGCGCCTTTTTTGCTGTAATCAACGCCAACCGGGCGCGGTACGGGGGCATGCTGGCGCATATCGGCATCGTCATTATTACGCTGGGCATCATCGCCTCGTCTTTCTACAACGTGGAGAAAACGGCGACGCTCGAAATCGGGGAGTCGATGAGTGCCGGTAAGTACACTTTGTCCTATAATGAACTGGTGTTCAAGCAGGACAGCGTCAGGATAAGCGCGGTCGCCGACATGCAGGTAAGCGTAGACGGCAAGCCGCTGGCGGTAATGCGTCCCAGCTACGCCTACTGGTTCAGTCACGACGATATCTTCGCCGAGGTGGCGGTGCGCACCACAGCGGCGGAGGACCTGTTCGTTTCACTGGTCTGGACGGACTTCGACCCCGCGGATAAAGCGGCTACCTTCCGGGTGCTGGTGAATCCCCTGGTCGTCTGGATATGGACGGGAGGCGCGTTCTTCCTCGTCGGGGGCGCCCTGGCGATTACCTGGCGGGAAAAACAACCGGCGGGGGTTGAGGAATAACCATGCGTTACTTATTTGCTGTTATGCTTGTTTTCCTGCTTACCGTAATGCCGGCGGGAGCGCAGGCGCAGGAGCCGGTCGAAGGGACCGTCAGCGGGCAGGTCATCAACGGCACCGCGGACGGGGGCAGCGTGGGGGGCGTGCCGGTTTCCCTGATAAGCTACGTCGAGGGGCAGCTCGCGGATACGGTAGCCACCTTGACGGACGCGGAAGGCTATTTTCAGTTCGACGATGTCGATATGGCGAATACCTACCTGGTCTCGGCGAAGTACCTGGACGTGGACTATTACTACCCGGTGGTGTTCGAGTCCGGCGAGACGACGGCTTACGTGGAGGTGGGGGTCTGCGATACGACCGACAGCGATGAATATATATGGGTCGGGCTTACCCGGAAGATAATCAACATCGATGATGAAGGGCTGCTCGTCACCGAGGTCTACTGGCTGGTAAACGACAGCGACAGGACTTACGTTGGGGCAGACGGGGTGTTGTTTTTTACGTTGCCAGAAGGGGTGTGCTGTTTCGAAGCCCCGGAAGACCTATTGGTAGACTTCCGGCTTCTGGGCGATAACAGATTGACTTACCTCGTGCCGTTTCCACCGGGCGAGCGGCAGCTTATCTACTCCTACCGACTGGACAGACCGGACTCAAGGGAACTCGATATCGCCCTGCCGGTGGATTATCCAACGGACGCCTTCGAGCTCATGGTGGCGGGGGGTGACATCGAGGTTACGGTCAGCCAGCTGGCGCCGGTCGACCCCGTCATTGCCGAGTCCGGCGAGCAGTATATTTGCTTTCAGGGCCAGGGCTTTTCCCCCGGCGAGGCGGTAAACGTACGCCTTTCCGGTTATTCCGGCAGCGGCGATTATCCCCCTTATATTCAGTGGGTGCTTATTGCCGTGGCGGTTGTGGCGATAGCCGTTTATATGATAAGAAGAACGAGGAAGACAAATAATAATGGGTAAGGATACGCCGGTATCGTCGGCGCAAGCGGTCGAAGTCCGGGGCATTGAGAAGACCTTCGGGGAGCTGCGCGCCCTTAGAGGTATCGACCTTGCGGTGAACCGTGGCGAATGCCTGGTAATCTTCGGACCCAACGGCGCCGGCAAGACTACCTTATTGAAAATACTGGCTACCCTGATGAAGCCTTCCGCCGGCAGCGTGCGGCTCGACGGCGTAAATATCCGTGAGAAACCGGCGGAAATCAGGCGTAAAATCAGCCTGGTTGGCAACCAGACCTTCCTCTACGACGACCTTACCGTTTACGAGAATCTCAAGTTCTACGGGAGGATGTACGACGTCGCCGACCTGGAACACAGAATCCGCGAGGTCATATCGTGGGTGGGGCTGGAGTCGCGCCTCCACGACCGGGCGGGCACGCTGTCGCGGGGACTACAGCAGCGGGCGTCTTTTGCCCGCGCCGTCCTCCACGACCCGCCGGTGCTCTTCCTCGACGAGCCGGATGTCGGCCTCGACCCGCGCGCCAAGGCCATGGTGGGTGAAATTTTAAAGAGCATCGGTTCCGGCAGCCGGACGGTGGTGATGACCACTCATAATATCGAGCAGGGACTGGCGCTGGGTGATAACGTCGTTATCCTTAACCGGGGCAGGGTGGTATATCAGGCGTCCCGGCAGGAACTGGACACGGCGGATTTCCGGCAGATTTATAACGAACACACGGAAACAGGCTGATGAAAGCTTTCAGTAAGATATTCGTCATATTCTGGAAGGACATGCTGACGGAGGTGCGAACCAGGGAGATTATCATCTCGGTGCTGGTCTTCGCCCTGCTGGTGCTGGTGATTTTCAGCTTCGCTTTCGGCACGGGGGCTGAAGTGACGGAACTGGCGGCGCCCGGCATATTATGGGTGGCGCTGACCTTCGGGGGTGTCATCGGACTAAACCGCACCTTCGCCGTGGAAAAGGAGAACTCGCGCCTGGAAGGGCTGATGCTCTGTCCCGTCGACCGCGCCGTTATCTACTGGGGAAAGCTGGCGGGCAGTTTTACCTTCATGCTGGCCGTGGCGGTGGTGGTAACGCCCATTTTCCTCGCCCTTTTTAACCTGCCCGTATTTCTGCCCCGACTTGCCCTCGTCATCGTGCTGGCGCTCATCGGCTTTGCCGCCGTGGGTACACTGTTCTCGGCTTTAGCCGTCAATACCCGCGCCCGCGATATCATGCT
>CAZPAS010000174.1:0-3426 GCA_964584575.1 uncultured Dehalococcoidaceae bacterium
GCCTTGCGTATGGTCGCCATGAATTTCTGGGCTTCAATGGGACCCATATTCGCCATTTCAGCAACATCCGAGCCGGCGGCAAAGGCCTTCTCGCCGCTGCCGGTCAGGACCGCCACGCGCACGCTCTCGTCGTTTTCAATCGCTTCGAAGACGTCGTAAAGCTCGTTATAGACGTTACTGTTGAGGGCGTTTAACGCTTCCGGACGGTTGAGGGTAACCTTGGCGATGCCATCGGCTTTTTCGTAGAGTATGGTCTTGTAAGTCACGGTCTTATCTCCTCTCTGTTCGCTTGGATGATTCGGATAGCGTACCTGTTCTCATCAAATTGAGACTAAGGGGACCGGATTTGAGAAGAAAAATTCCTCTAATAGTTTAAGCTAACGGACTCGTATGTGTCAAGGCTGAAAGGCTATCGAACAAGCCCCTCCCCCTAAATTGACAATACGTTGCGGCGTTCGGTAAACTTATTTAATTATAAGCCGTCTTGTTTTTCCCATTGAGGACGTTTATTATGCCGGACATTGATACCATCGCCCATAGCCTGCCCGCCGAGCTTAAAAAGTCCCGCGCCGATTACTCGGAAGCGCGCCTGGAAGAGAGCCAGACCAGCCATATCACCTACCGCGGCAAGGGAATGGAATCCATCGGCAGGGCTACCGCCAGCGGCGGCAACGTGCGCGCCATGGTCAAGGGGGGCTGGGGGTTCACCAGCTTCAACAGCTTCGATAACGTGTCCGACCGCGTTACCCTGGCAACGGAGCAGGCGCGGTCCGCCGGCAACAGCAAGAGCAAGCTGGCGAAAATAGAACCGGCAGTGGAAGAAGTGCCCAGCGGGGTGGCGAAAAATCCCGTGGAAATCCCGCTGGCGGAGAAGAAAAAACTGCTGGACGAATATAACGAAATCATCTGGAGCATCCCGCAGATACAGACCTCGACCATCGGCTACTCGGACAGCCGCAAGAGGGTGGTCTTTCTGAACTCGGAAGGAAGCTTCATCACGCAGGAACGTGCCGATGTTTCCCTGCGGCTGACGGCTATCGCCGCGAAAGACGGCGAGGTGCAGCAGGTGGGTTTGAGCCTGGGGAGTCGGGGGAACTTCGCTGCCATCGAAGGACTCCACAAGCAGGTGGAAGAAATGGCTAAGCATGCCGTAGAGCTGCTGACGGCGCCGCAGGCGAAGGGCGGCGAATACACGGTGGTGCTGGACCCCGTCCTGGCGGGTGTCTTCGTGCACGAAGCCTTCGGGCATTTATCCGAGTCCGACTTCGTTTACGAGAACGATAGATTACGCGACGTCATGAAGCTGGGCAAGCAGTTCGGCGTTAAAGACTTGAACATCGTCGATTCCGCCGCCGAGCCGGGACTGCGCGGCAGTTATAAGTACGACGACGAGGGCACCCTTGCCGTCAAGACCTACCTCATCCGGGAGGGCAAACTGGTAGGCAGGCTGCACTCGCGGGAGACCGCCGCCAGGATGAAGGAAAAGCCCACCGGCAACGCCCGCGCCATCAACTACCGCTACCCGCCCATCGTGCGCATGACCAATACCTACATCGAACCGCGCGATATGTCCTTCGAGGATATCATCGCCGATATTAAAGAAGGAATTTACGCTAAAAATTGGTACGGCGGCATGACCAGCATGGAGATGTTCACTTTCTCCGCCGGCGAAGCCTACATGATACGCAACGGAAAAATCGCCGAAACGCTCCGACCCGTCATGCTTACCGGCAATGTGTTCAGCACCCTGAAAAACATCGACGCCATCGGCAACGACCTGGATATGAACCAGGGCGGCGGCTGCGGCAAGGGCGGACAGATGCCCCTCCCCGTCTCCAACGGCAGTCCCCATATCCGCATCCGGCAGTGCCTGGTCGGAGGCAGTTAATGGAGCAAATTCTCTCGAGTGCTAAAAAGGTCGCGGAAGAAGCGGAAGTCTTCGAGGTCTCCTCGGAAGAAACGCAGGTCAGGTTCGAAGCCAACCGACTCAAACAATTACAGACCAACCAGACCACGAGCGTCGCCCTGCGTATTATCAAGGACGGACGAATCGGCTACGCCACGACCACCGGCACCAGGGACGCGGACGAACTGGTCGGGAACGCTGCGGAGACCGCCGAGTTCGGCACGGTCGCCCGGTTTCATATGCCCGCTGTAAAGGACTACCCGGAGGTGAACGTTTACGACCCCGCCGTGGAGTCCGTATCCATCAAGGAGATGATCGACCTCGGCAAGGAGATGATTGCCGCCGTCACCGGTCATACGAAGGGCATCATGTGCGAGGCGGGCGTCAGCCGGGGTGTTATCTCGGTGCGTATTATCAACTCCCGCGGCGGCGCGGCGGAATACCGCAAGAGCTTTTTCAGCCTTGATGTGGAAGGTAATCTGATAGAAGCAACGGATATGCTGTTCGTCGGGGAGAGCGAAAGTTCATGCCATCCCCTGAAGGAATCAAAAAAAGTAACGGATTTAGTCCTGCGGCAGCTGGAACTGGCGAAGTACCGCGCCAAAGCCCCGACCCGCAAGATGCCCGTGGTCTTTACCTCCAACGGCGTCGGCAGCGCCCTTATCCTGCCGCTGATGTCCGCCCTCAACGGCAAGGTGGTCCTGGAAGGGGCATCTCCGGTGGGTGACAAGATAGGCAAGACCATGTTCGATAAGCAGTTCAGTCTGTACGACGACCCCGTGATTGACTACTGCACGGGCAGCCGCCCCTGTGACGACGAGGGAGTCCCCAGCCAGCGTACTACCCTGATTGAAAACGGCGTCGTAAAAGGCTTCCTCTACGACCTGCAGACGGCGGCGCTGGCGAGCACTCAGAGCACCGGCAACGGCAGCCGCAATCGCGGCGGTCTGCCCGCCCCCGGCCCCAGCGCCTTTATCGTCAGGCCGGGCAAGACCGGATTCGACGATATGATAGCGGATATCAAGGAAGGACTGGTCGTCGAGCAGCTCATGGGGGCAGAGCAGGGCAACATCCTCGGCGGGGACTTCAGCGGCAACGTCCTGCTCGGTTATAAGGTGGAAAATGGTAAAATAGTGGGCAGGGTGAAGGATACCATGGTCTCCGGAAATATTTATAAGATACTCAAGGACATCGCCGCCGTCGGCAGCGAGAGCCGGTGGATAAGCAGCTTCCTCCGGACCCCGCCCATTTACTGTAAGGGGCTAGCAGTTTCCAGTAAGGGGTAACTAAACAAGGTGTGTGATGAAAAAACGTTGGCGTTACTACGCACTATTTTCAACGCTTGCGGTAGCCTTAATTTTAATAGCTATCGGCATTACATTCGTAGTAAATCAAAATACTAATAGTAAAGTAAAAGTTTCCGCAATAATTGATGGAGATACTATAGTTATCGAATCTGGTGAATCTGTACGACTAATAGGCATAGATAGTCCGGAAAGAGGAGACCCATATTATTTTGA
>CAZPAS010000175.1:0-3377 GCA_964584575.1 uncultured Dehalococcoidaceae bacterium
TTTTCGCCCTCTTTATAACGCCAGTGGGCGGCTACGCCGTACTCGGCGACATGGTGCATCTCGCGGGTGCGAATCTGGATTTCCAGGGGCGTGGTGCCGAGAGCCATGACAGCGGTGTGCAGCGCCTGGTAGCCGTTAGGCTTGGGATTGGCTATATAGTCGTCGAAGGCCTCGGGGAGGGGGTGCCAGAGGCTGTGGATAACGCCGACAGCGTTGTAGCATTCCGGTATAGTGTCGACGAGCACCCTGAGAGCGAGAAGGTCATGTATCTCGTCGAAGTGCCTGCCCATGGCGGAGTACCGTTCCATTTTCTGGTGGATGCTGTAAATGTGCTTGGGTCGACCCGAGATATCCGCCGTCAGGTGCACTTTTTCAAATTCTTTCTTCAAAAGATCAATCGCCCGGTTAAGAAATTTATCGCTCTGGGGACGCCGGATATCCACCAGTCGGGCGATGCGCTGGTATTCCCGCGGGTGAAGATACCGGAAGGAGAGGTCTTCCAGCTGCCACTTCAGCTCCCAGATTCCCAGGCGGTGCGCCAGCGGCGCGTATATCTCCAGCGTTTCCTGGGCGTTGACGAGCTGGCGTTCCTTCGGCAGGGCGTCGAGGGTGCGCATATTGTGGAGACGGTCCGCCAGCTTGATGAACACCACGCGCAGGTCCTCCGCCATGGCTACCAGCATCTTGCGCAGGTTTTCCGCCTGCGTGGCGCCGTCCCCCGCTCCGGTGGTGACCAGGGAGACCTTGCCCAACTTGGTAGTGCCGTCGACTAATTTAGCTATCTCCTGCCCGAACTTTGCTTCTATATCTTCAATGGGAACATCCGTGTCTTCCGGTATGTCGTGCAGCAGCGCCGCCGCCAGCGAACTGGCATCCATTTGAAGCTCGGCGAGGATGTAGGCCGTCTGCAGCGGGTGCTCCAGGTACGGGTCGCCGGAGAGACGCAGCTGCCCTTCATGCTTTTCAGCGGCAAATTTATACGCTTCCTCCACGACGGATAGCTTCTCCGCCGGAAGGTACTCACGGGCTTTTTCCAGGAGCTTGGTGAATTCCATATTACCCCGCCATAAGCCGGAAATCGAGTGTTCTTTTTCCTTTAATAACATAAATAGAGATATTTTCAGTATATCCCAAAAGGGGAGGTGTGTAAAATTGAAGGAGTGTGAGAGGGATTTCTTAGAAGGCTAAGCCGCGGATGATACGAGGGTGGTCAGGGTGGGTAAAGATATCATTGAGGTGGGTGGGGACGACTATTTTGTTGCATACTGTGCTGATAACAGGGTATCTATAAAGATAATAGGTTTAGCCACCTTTTTAAAGTTCAAGGGCCCGTGGACCATCCCGACGGGGACATGGACGGTGGTGGGGACGGTGATAACGTGCTTTTCAACCTCTTCCCCCAGGGAAAACTCCACCTCCGCCTCGAACTCTTTAACGTTGGCAAAGTCAGCCCCGAGGAAGAAATAGAACTGCTCGAAGTCGTGGGCATGAGGTTCTTTCACCAGGATACCGGGTTCCGTGATGTAATGTATCCTGAAGGAAAACTCGGACCCGTCATAGTGCTCGGCGCCGTTGGCTATCACCACCGGGAAAAATCCGCCCTTTAAAAACAGCGGTTCTTTCACGAAATACCTGTCATACTTGCTTCCCGCCATCACGAGATATCCTCCCACTTTACCAAAAAATTATTTATCTGCCCCATATTACTACTAAACCGGCTTTATTGAAAGACCAACCCGTAAGCATGTCTGGCTTTACAAATACGGGTGTAATCCTGTATTCTAGCCTTAAGAAAGTACAGGAGTTTCAGTTTGTACCAGGCAGTACGCGGCACATCGGACATCCTCCCGGAGGAACAGCCCTACTGGCGTTACGTAGAGCAGGTGATTACCGATATCACCCGACTCTACGGGTACGGGCGTATCGACACCCCGATTTTCGAGGACACGAGCCTTTTCCGTCGCGGTACCGGCGAGTACACCGATATCGTCCAGAAAGAGATGTACACCTTCGACGACCGCGGCGGCAACAGCCTGACTCTGAAAGCCGAGGGCACCCCGCCGGTCTGCCGCGCCTATATCCAGCACGGCTTACAGAACCTCCCCCAGCCGGTGAAGCTGTACTACGTCTCCCCTATCTTCCGCTATGACAGACCGCAGGCAGGCCGCTACCGCCAGCACTTTCAGTTCGGCTATGAGGCGATAGGCGACGCCGACCCCGCCATCGACGCGGAGGTAATCGACATGGCGTGGCGCTTTTACAGGTCGCTGGGACTCACCCGGATAACGCTGCAGCTCAACAGCATCGGCTGCCGGCAGTGCCGTCCCGGCTATCTTGCCGTGCTTAAGGAACATTATCAAAAATACGCCGGCGACCTTTGCGCCGACTGCAAGACCCGACTGGAGAAAAACCCGCTGCGTCTCCTCGACTGCAAGCAGGCGTCCTGCCAGAAGATAGCGGGGTCCGCCCCGAAGAATACCGGGCATCTCTGTGCGGAGTGCGCCGAGCACTTCGATAAGGTGCAGGAATACCTGGGGCAGATGGACATTCCCTTCGAGCTTAATCACCGCCTGGTGCGGGGGCTGGACTACTATACCCGCACCGTTTTTGAAGTCCAGCCGGAGGAAGAGGGCACCCAGAGCACTTTAGGAGGCGGGGGCAGGTACGACGACCTCATCGAAGAGCTGGGCGGCAAGCCCACGCCGGCAATCGGCCTCGCGGCAGGCATCGAGCGGATAATCATCAACCTCAAGAAAGAGGGCGTCAGCGTACCAGCGGCGCCGGGGCTACGGGTGCTCGTTGCTTACCTGGGGGACGCCGCCAGGACGGTAGCGGTAAAACTGGCGGCGGACCTGCGCGGGGCGGGCATCAGCGCCGTGACTACTTCCGGCGGCAAGAGCCTCAAAGCCCAGATGCGGCAGGCGAACTCTTTACAGGTGCCTTATACGGTGATAATCGGGGAGGACGAGGTGAAAGCGGGCACGGCGGTCCTGCGGGACATGGCAAACGCCAGCCAGGAAACGCTTGCTATCGGCAAGCTGCCGGCAAGGCTTAAAGGTTCCGGCTAAATATTAACAATTTACCGGCGTGTCTTCATAATTAATTAACACTCTTAAACTATCCTTTTTAAAGGTACAGCGTTATAATAAATAAGGTAACAAGCAGAATTTGAAAAAAATCGCGCCAATTTAGTTCAAATTATGTTAATTTACCTTGCGAAAGCCTTGACAAATAGCCCGTATATGCTATAGTTATTGTGAAGTGTACCTTGCTAGAGGTATGCTTGAGAAGGAGGTGATGCGATGATTACATCCCGCAAGGGGAGACTGAGCCAGGGTGCTCTGAATATCGCTTCGAAGGGAATGTATCTCCGCAAA
>CAZPAS010000176.1:0-3376 GCA_964584575.1 uncultured Dehalococcoidaceae bacterium
CGATAACCGTCAGCGGCACCTCGCAGTACTTGATGAACAGGGTATCGTGCCCGATACAGAGTCCCAGCATGACCGCCAGGTCTACCTTCGACCGATTGATAATCTTCGCCTGGACGATAGGATTGCACATGCTCTCCCAGTCGTCCGGCAATGCTATCTTCTTGTCCGACGGTATGCCGATTTCCTCCTTCTGGACGGCGCCCGTCTTGCACTGCACGGTGACGACCTCGAACCCGTTGTTCTCCAGTATCTGGGTAAGAAGACCCGCCTCTTTGAACAGTCCGCCGCAGTGGGCAATGCCGATTCTTTTATAGCCGCACTTCCGCGAGAACTGAATCAACTCCTCCACGCGGGGCAGCCGTGTTCTCAGTCCGTCGGGCAGTCGTTCGTAGCACTCGGCTTCCTGAATGGAAGCCAGCCGGGCGAATTCATTAATTTCAGGCTTGTTATATTCAGCCATTGCCTCGTCATACACCTCGGGCATGAGCTTCATGGGGCAGAAGGCGGGCGCCTTTTCCAGCGATATGGGACCGTCGCTTGCCTTGGCGCCCATATTTTCGCATACCCGGGTGGGGCACTTGGCACACATTGGATAATCATATTTAGCCATACATAGACTCCTTTCATGGTCTTCAATGCTATTCTAGTCAGTTGACGATTAAAAGACAACAATTCTGGTATATTGCCCGCGGTAATCCAATACTATACAATATGGTAAGGAGGGTAATATGTGGCTTCAAACGAGAATGTGGCTGCTGATGGCGGTCATGTTCGGCATTTTATACGGGGTAATCGTGGGTATCGGCGTGCTTTTCGGCGGCACTAACTTTTCCTATATATATATCGTACTGGCGTTCGTCTTCCTCGGTCTCCAGTACCTCATCGGCCCGGCGATGGTCGGCTGGACGATGAAAGTCAAATATGTGTCCGAAAAGGAGGAGCCGGAACTGCATAACATGGTGGCGAATTTGGCGTCCGCCGCCGGAATTCCCAAGCCTAAGGTGGGCATATCACAGATGGATATCCCCAATGCCTTCGCCTTCGGGCGCACGCGGGGCGACGGGCGGGTGTGCGTCACCCGCGGTATCCTGAACCTGCTGAACAAGGATGAACTCAAGGCGGTGCTGGGGCACGAGATTTCCCACATCAAGCACCGCGACATGGCGATTATCACCCTGCTTTCCGCCATACCGCTGGTGATGTACTGGATTGCCTTCAGCTTCATGTTCCGGGGCGCCTTCGGCGGCAGCCGGCAGAGCGGGGGCAGCCTGGCGATACTCGTGGGACTCGGCGCCATGATACTCTACTTCATCACCAATCTCCTGGTGCTCTACGGTTCCAGAATCAGAGAATACTACGCCGACCGCGGGAGCGTAGAGCTGGGGTGCCGGCCCCATCACCTGGCGACGGCGCTGTATAAACTGGCTTACGGCGACGCGCGCTACCGGAACAGCAAGGACCTCAAACGGGTTGAGGGCGTCAAGGCATTCTTCGTCAACGACCCTTCCCGCGCCTGGTATGAAATCAACGAACTGAAACAGGTCGACAGCGACATGAGCGGCACGATAGACTTCGACGAACTGCTGGAACTGCGCGAGAAAAAGGTACGTCTGCGCACCGGCGACAAGATGATGGAGTTCTTCACCACGCACCCCAATATGCTGAAAAGAATCAAGCATTTATCGACTCTGGCGGTATAGGCTGAAAGAGCTGTTCCCTAGGCGGTTGTTTTTCTTGACTTTCAGAGTGATATAAGCTACACTATTACTTTGGGTGGCAGGGTAATCCAGCATCTCGATTTGTAGTGCTTCCCCCTGTAATTAACAGACTCAGTTATGCCACAAACAAGGTCTGAATGAAGATAGCAATTAGCGGAAAAGGCGGCGTAGGTAAAACTCTACTATCAGCTTTTCTTTCACACATATTCGCCGAATCAGGCTATTCCGTAATCGCCATCGATGCCGACCCCGATGCCAACCTCGCCTCGACCCTCGGGTTCCCCAACCCGGATAAAATCACCCCCATTTCCGAACTTGAAGACCTCATCGAGGAGCGCGTAGGCGTACGTCCCGGCACGCCCGGGGCTTTCTTTAAACTAAACCCCAAGGTCGACGACCTCCCGGACAACTACTCCGTTAAAATGGACGGCATCAGGCTAATGTCCATGGGGCGGATAAAGCGCGGCGGCACGGGATGCTACTGCCCTGAGGGCGCTCTGCTCCAGGCACTGGTAGGACACCTGCTCCTGCAAAGAGACGAGGTGGTCATACTGGACATGGAGGCGGGCATCGAGCACCTGTCCCGGGGCACTACCAAAGCCGTGGACAAGCTGATTATCGTGGTGGAACCGGGGCGGCGCAGCATCGAGACCGCCCAGACCATCAGCCAGCTATCCAAAGACCTCGGACTGCAGAGCATCGCCGTGGTCGGCAACAAGATACGGAACGAAGAGGACAAGGAATTTATCAGGTCGAGTTTGCCCGGTACGGACATCCTCGGCTTTATTTCGTATGACCCTGCCATAAACCAGGCTGACCTTGCCAATAAACCCCTCTTTACCGCTTCCCCACAAGCGGTGAAAGAGGTAAAGGCAATCTACGACAGACTTATGTCCGCGAGCCGTCAGCCCAGCGTAAAGAGCTGATAGTGGCACTAGAAAGGTACAGGATTAGGATAATAGTAACCGACAGAGAACCGCGAGAGCGGCCTTACGATACTATACCTGTATACGCATTGCCTTTTTATCGAACTCAGTAATATATCGTGCAGCAAATTATAGCGCATTAAAAAGAAAAACTTTTCAGGAGGAGTAAATGGCTTACGATGCTGTCAAGATGAAGGACTGGCAGATTTCCGAGGCGGCTGAGGCGAATATGCCGTCCCCGGAAGAGTGGCGGGTGAAGCTGGGGCTTGAGAAAGACGAGATGCTGCCCTACGGGAGAATCGCCAAGCTCGATTTTCTCAAGATTATAAACCGACTCAAGGACAAGCCGGACGGCAAGTACATCGAAGTTACCGCCATCACGCCCACACCTCTGGGCGAAGGCAAGAGCACCACTTCATGCGGTCTCATGGAAGGCATGGGCAAGCGCGGACTGAACGTCGGCGGCGCCCTGCGCCAGCCCTCGGGCGGGCCCACCATGAATATCAAGGGTACGGCTGCCGGCGGCGGCAACGCCCTGCTTATCCCCATGACCGAGTTCTCCATGGGACTTACCGGCGATATCAACGATATCATGAACGCTCACAATCTGGCGATGGTCGCATTAACCGCCAGGATGCAGCACGAGCGCAACTACGACGACGAGCAGCTGGCGCGACTGACCGGTATGCCCCGCCTCAATATAGACCCTACCCGGGTAGAGATGGGCTGGAT
>CAZPAS010000177.1:0-3366 GCA_964584575.1 uncultured Dehalococcoidaceae bacterium
CCGGAAAGCTACCTTGACCAGTCCGTGGACTACGAATCGCTGGCGGCGGCCGGCTCGATGATGGGCTCCGGCGGTATGGTCGTCATGGACGAGGAGACCTGCATCGTCGATATCGCCCGGTATTTCCTCTCCTTTACCCAGGCGGAGTCCTGCGGTAAGTGCGTGCCCTGCCGCATCGGCACCAAGCAGATGCTGGATATTCTGGAGAGAATCTGCCGCGGGGAGGGACAGCCGGAGGATATAGACCTGCTCCAACGGCTGGGCGAGAACATCAAAGCAGGGTCGCTGTGCCAGCTGGGACAGACAGCTCCCAATCCCGTCCTGACCACGCTACGTTATTTCCGCGAGGAATACGAAGCTCATATTTATGAAAAACGATGTCCCGCCCTTTCCTGCACCAGCCTGATTTCGTATTATATACTGCCGGACAAGTGCCAGGGCTGCGGCATCTGCCTGCGCAGCTGTCCGGCGGGATGCATCGCCGGAGACAAGCGAATGGTGCACGTCATCGACCAGGACAAATGCGTTAAGTGCGGCACGTGCCTGGAGGTCTGTCCGGAAAGGTTCGGCGCCGTGGTCAAGGTCTCCGGAGAGACGGTGGAAGTACCCGGCGAACCCGTGCCGGTAACAGCGGCAAAACCGGCCGCCCCGGCAACTTCATAGAACGAGCGAGAAGAAAATGGACAACATTACGCTGACTATCAACGGGCAGGAAGTAAAAGCCACCAGGGGCATGACCGTGCTCGAAGCAGCACGGTCGGCGGATATTTACATACCGACTCTCTGCCATTATCCCGACCTCGAACCGTACGGCGGCTGCCGGCTCTGCATCGTGGAAATAGAGAATATGCGCGGACTGCCGACCTCCTGCACGACTCCCGCTACGGACGGCATGGTCGTCACCACGGAATCGGACGCCATTAACGAGGTGCGCCGCGCCTCGCTGGAACTTATATTGAGTACCCATCCCTGCGACTGCCTGGAATGCCACCGCCGCGAGCGTTGCGGTCCTTACGATATCTGCCTGCGGCATGTCGCCGTGACCGACCGCTGTGTCGTCTGCCCGTCCAATAACAACTGCGAATTGCAGGATGTCGTGGACTATATAGGCGTGCGTAAATTACGCATCCCGCGCGATACCGTGCCGCGCGCCATCGATAACAGTAATCCGTTCTTCGATATTGACCGCAACCGTTGTATTCTCTGCGCCCGTTGCGTGCGCGCCTGCCAGGAAATTACCGGAGTCGGCGCCATTGACATGGCTTACCGGGGCTACGGCATGAAGGTCGCCACTTTCGGCGACGTGCCGTTGATGGACTCGATTTGCCGTTCCTGCGGGGAGTGCATGGTACGCTGTCCGGTGGGCGCCATGAAACCCAAGGAGACGGTGGTACCGGAACGGGAAGTCAAGACCGTCTGCACCTATTGCGGGGTCGGCTGCTCCATGTACCTGGGCGTGAAAGACGATAAGATAGTCGGCGTACGCGGCGACGAGGAAGGACCCGCCAACCAGGGGCGACTCTGCGTGAAGGGACGGTTCGGCATCGCCGAGTTCGTGAACTCCAGCGAGCGGCTGACCAGGCCCCTTATCAGGAAGAACGGCAGGCTCGTCGAAGCTTCCTGGGACGAAGCGCTGGACCTGGTAGCGAACAAGCTGAAAAATTACAACGGCGACGAAGTAGCGGTGATATCCTCGGCGAAGAGCACCACCGAGGACAATTATATCATGCAGAAGTTCGCCCGGGCGGTGCTGGGCACCAACAACGTAGACCACTGCGCCCGTCTCTGACATGCCCCCACCGTGGCCGGTCTGGCCACCACACTCGGCAGCGGCGCCATGACCAACTCCATCAGTGATTTGAATGAAGCCGCCTGCATCCTGGCTATCGGCACCAACACCACGGAAGCCCACCCGGTAATAGGGATGAACTTCAGAAAAGCCGCGCGCAAGGGCACCAAGCTCATCGTCGCCAACCCGCTGGAGATACCCCTGGTGCGCGACGCCGCCATCTGGCTGCAGCACCGTGCCGGCACGGACGTCGTCCTGCTGATGGGCATGATGAAAATAATCGTAGACGAAGGCTTGATGGATGCCAGGTTCGTCGAGGAAAGGTGCGAGAACTTCGACGCCTTCAAGGACGCTCTTTATAATTACCCGCTCAAACTCGTCGAAGACATAACCGGCGTGCCCGGTGAAAAGCTTATGGAAGCCGCCCGCATGTACGCTACCAACAGCCCGGCGGCTATCTGCTACACCATGGGAATCACCCAGCACTCGCACGGCACGGACAATGTAATCGCCGTCGCCAACCTGGCAATGCTTACCGGCAATATCGGCAAGCCCGGCTCCGGCGTCAACCCGCTGCGGGGACAGAATAACGTACAGGGAGCCTGCGACGTGGGCGCCCTGCCCAATGTCTTTACCGGCTACCAGCCGGTGAATAACGAGGATTCCAGGAAGAAGTTCGAGACCGCCTGGGGCGTCAGCCTCAATCCCGTACCCGGCAAGACACTCACCGAGATAATGCCGCTGGCCCACGAGGGCAAGGTGAAAGCCATGTACCTCATGGGGGAGAACCCCTCGTTGAGCGACCCCGATGCCAACCATGTGCGCGAGGCGATGGAGAGGCTGGAATTCTTCGTGGTGCAGGATATCTTCCTCTCCGAGACGGCGCGGATGGCGGACGTGGTTCTGCCAGCGACCAGCTTCGCGGAGAAAGACGGCACCTTCACCAATACCGAACGCCGCGTACAGCGGGTGAGGAAAGCCATCGAACCGGTGGGCGACAGCCGTCCCGACTGGTGGATTACCTGCCAGATTGCCCGGCGCATGGGAGCCGACGGTTTCGTGTTCGACCACCCGGCCCGGATTATGGAGGAAATCGCCGCCCTGACCCCGAGCTACGGCGGCGTTACCTACGAACGTCTGGAAAATGGCACCCTGCAATGGCCCTGCCCCACCGAAGACCACCCGGGCACGGCGATACTGCACACCGAGCAATTCTCGCGGGGCAAGGGGCATTTCGTCCCGCTGGAATACCGGCCCTCCGTCGAGCTGCCCGACAACGAATACCCGCTGGTACTTACCACCGACCGCTCCCTGTTCCACTTCCACACCGGCACCATGACGCGCAAGGTCAGAGGCCTGAACGTCTTCGCGGACGAGGAAGTGGTGGCGATAAATCCGAAGGATGCTGAATCGCTGGGTATTAGTGACGGCGATATGATACGGGTTACCTCACGTCGCGGAGAGGTGACCGCCAGAGCCGGCTTGACGGACGCGGCACCCCCCGGCACCATCGCCATGACGTTCCACTTCGCGGAAACCCCCACCAACGAACTCACCAACCCGGCCTATGACCCCGT
>CAZPAS010000178.1:0-3323 GCA_964584575.1 uncultured Dehalococcoidaceae bacterium
GGTATTAGCCGCGAGACATTCCTCGACCTGGGGCGCCCCACCGGGAGCGGGGAAAACGTGTTTAACATGACGATTCTTTCTATGAAGACCTCCAACCACCGTAATGCCGTGAGTAAGATTCACGGCAAGGTGACCCGCCAGATGTGGTGTAACCTCTGGCTAAATTGCTCCGAGGATGACGCGCCAATCAAAAACGTCACCAACGGGATACATGCACCAACGTGGATCGCCCTTGAGAACCGGCAATTGTATGACAGGTACCTTGGCAAAGTCTGGATAGACAAGCAGGATGACGCCGATATCTGGAAGCATGTCGATGACATCCCGGACGAGGAGTTATGGCGAGTCCACCTGCTTTTAAAAAGAAAGCTGTTTCATATTATTTTAGAGCGCGCTCAACGGAAGTGGTCACAGAACGTAGCGACTCCTCAGCAGATACTGGCGATGGGTTCGCTGCTCGACCATGACACCCTTACCATAGGCTTCGTCAGACGATTCGCCGAGTATAAAAGACCTGATTTACTGTTCAAGAATATCGAGCGGCTAAAGAAAATTATCAATGATCCCTGGCGTCCCGTCCAGATAATATTCGCCGGCAAGTCTCATCCCGCCGATACGGCATCGAAAAAACTCCTTCAGCGTGTATACGCCATGGCCAGAGACCGTGAATTTCAGGGAAGAATTGCCTTCCTCGAAGATTACGATATGCGGCTGGCGAGATACCTGGCGCAGGGTATCGATGTCTGGCTGAACACGCCACGTCGTTTACAGGAGGCTTCCGGCACCAGTGGTATGAAGGCGGTAATTAACGGCGTGTTGCACCTGAGTGTGCCGGATGGCTGGTGGCTCGAGGCTTATAATGGTAACAATGGCTGGAGCATCGGCGACGAATCTCCTAAAGCCAGTCCGGAGGAAGAAGACCAATCTGATGCCGAGTCCCTTTACAGTCTCCTTGAAGAGCAGGTAGTCCCATTATACTATCACCGGGACAGGAACGGTGTGCCAAGAGAATGGCTTGCCATGATGAAAAGGTCAATCCGCTCTAATGCGCCCGTATTCAATACGCGCCGGATGCTTAAAGAGTACTGCGAGAAGATGTATCTACCAGCCTTTGAGATGTAACTGCCGCACCCGGGCTATTCCGTTTGCAAAAGCAGATAGAAGCGATATAATTAGCTATATCAGCGTCTTAGGAGAACAGCATTGGACCTCGAAGAAGGCTATGAGCGTATCGTCATCGAGAGAGTAAGCCCGGAGATAGACAACGGGCGCTTCCCGGCCAAGGCGATTGACGGTGACGAGGTAACCGTCGAGGCGGATATTTTCGCCGACGGACATGACGTACTCTCGGCGTGTCTTTATTACCGCAGGGAAAATGAAACAGCCTGGTCGGAAGCTCCGATGCAACTCCTGGTAAACGACCGCTGGCGAGGGTCGTTCAAGGTAAGTGAAACGGGACGTTATCTCTATACGCTTTCAGCCCGGGTAGATAAATTTCAAACGTGGCGGCAGGAACTGAAGAAACGAATCGAGGCAAAACAGAAAGACCTGCCGGTGCACCTTGCCATCGGTGCCGGGATAATAAGAGAAGCCGCAAGGCGTGCTCCGGGAGCGGATGGTAAAGCGTTCCTTAAATGGGCAGACTTTTTGAAGTCAGACGGGGTCGGGCAGAAGGACAAATTGAAACTCGTTATGAGTAATGAAGTTTCCAGCCTCATGGAGAGATACGCCGACCGAGGTTCGGCGATAACCTATCCGAAGGAACTGGCTGTCTCGGTCGAGCGTGAAAGAGCCCGATTCAGCACCTGGTACGAGATGTTCCCGCGTTCCTGCACCAATGAACCGGGGAGGCATGGAACGTTTAAGGATTGTGAAGCCCGGTTGCCTTACATCGCTGAAATGGGCTTCGACGTGCTTTATTTCCCGCCCATCCACCCCATCGGCCGCACCATGCGCAAGGGGAAAAACAATGCCGTTGCCGCTAAGGACAGCGACCCCGGTACCCCGTGGGCTATCGGCGCCGAAGAAGGCGGGCATAAGGCTATCCACCACAAGCTCGGCTCGCTGGAGGACTTCCGACACCTGGTAGCCAGAGCGCATGAATACGACATCGAAATTGCTCTTGACATTGCCTTCCAGTGTTCGCCGGACCATCCCTACGTAAAAGAGCACCCCGAGTGGTTCCGCTGGCGTCCCGACGGCACCGTGCAGTACGCCGAGAACCCCCCGAAGAAGTACCAGGACATCTATCCCCTTAATTTCGAGACGGAGAACCGGCATGAACTATGGGAGGAACTCAAGAGCGTGGTGACCTTCTGGGCGGAGCAGGGCGTGCGTATCTTCCGCGTGGACAACCCGCATACCAAGCCCTTTGCCTTCTGGGAGTGGCTCATCGCCGAAGTTAAAAGGGATTACCCGGAGTCTATCTTCCTTGCAGAGGCGTTCACCCGCCCTAAAATCATGTACCGTCTCGCCAAGCTGGGGTTCACGCAGTCATACACCTACTTTACCTGGCGTAATAAGAAAGCGGAGCTTACCGAATATCTTACCGAGCTTACGCAGACGGAGGTGAAAGACTTTTTCCGTCCCAACTTCTGGCCGAATACCCCGGATATTCTTCACGAGTACCTGCAAACCGGCGGCAAGCCCGCATTTATGGCCCGTCTGGCGCTGGCGGCGACTTTATGCCCCAGTTACGGTATCTACGGTCCCGCCTTCGAACTTACGGAAAACCTCCCCAGAGAGAAGGACAGCGAGGAGTACCTTAACTCGGAAAAATACGAAATAAGGAACTGGGACATCAACAGGAAAGACAGCTTGAAAAGTTTCATCGCCCGCGTCAACCGCATTCGACGCGAGAACCCGGTACTCCAGAGTAACCGGAACCTGTGGTTTAATGCCACCGATAACGATAATCTGATATGCTACAGCAAGCATGCGGGAGACCTTTCCAATATCATACTGGTAGTTGTTAACCTCGACTCTCATAACACCCGTTCCGGCAGGATTAACGTACCCATAAAAGCCTGGGGACTTGACCCGCGGCAGCCCTGTGAAGCCCATGAACTTTTAAGCGATGCCCGCTACACCTGGCAGGAGGAATGGAACCGTGTAGAGTTAAACCCGGATATCTGTCCTGCCCATATATTCCGTATCACGCAAAACCTGGAAAAGACTCGAATGAGCAATAAGAAGGTATAAACGCACATGACAGAACCACTGATTTTAATAGTGGACAGTAACCGCAGCAATCTGGAACAGTTGGCACGGCAACTGAAGGAGGCAGACTACGCAACCGTCGGCGCTTCCAGCCTGGAGGAGAT
>CAZPAS010000179.1:0-3314 GCA_964584575.1 uncultured Dehalococcoidaceae bacterium
CGATGGGCTTGCGGATTTCCTTGAACTCCAGCGGGGTATGCACCATGCCGGCCGGGATATGAACGAAACAGGTCTCCGTAATCACGAACTTTTCCTGCTCGCCCTCGGGTCCCACGTACAGCCATACCTCGGCATCGAACTCGTTCACCTTGGTGGCGTCGGCATTCTGGAAAGCCAGGAACTGGTCGAAGTCATGCGTATGGGGGTCGTTTATCATCAGGAAAGGCTCGGTGACGCAGAACCAGTCCATCCTGTAACCGGAGTCCCATTCCTTGCCCCAGATATGAAAAGAGGGGGCGGTAAGCTGGGGGTAAAGCTTGGTAAAGTCCCCGACCGGTTTGCTTTTATAATATTTGGCGTACTTCTCTGAAACCATGCTTCTACTCCTTACGTTTTAATTCTAAATGATTATACGGCTTAAATTCCCGATATTTCAAATAATAAACGTGAGCTATGCATCATGCGTGTCCAATGCATAGCTCACTATAATAAAGGAGGTCACACAGGCCAGCATCCCCCCTGTGTGCCGCAGTACCCTAATTAGCCTTGATTGTTTCTTTTTCCAGCTTTTCTATTTTATGTTCCTGCTCCGTGCTTATCTCGATACCCAGCATTTTCAGTCTTCCAATGACATCTTTAGACCTGGTCTTGTTCTTTCTGATAAAGTCGGAAATAGCTTCTCTGCCGATTACCGTAAGTTGATATCTGGACGGTCCACGGTATTTTAAATACCCGCGGTTTACCAGGGAGTTATAAAGATACCCGATATATTCACCGGTGACATCCATGGGACTGGTCAGCAGTTTGCTGCCTGTCTTGGGATTAACGACGGTAGCCATCAGGATTATCATTTCGCTCGGCAGCATATTTCTACCCCCTTTGCTAAAGACGCCAGACATAAAAATAGCACAAATAATGACAAATGTCAAATTCTATGCGCAGGAGCGTCCTTAAGAAAGCCCTGTGATAAAGTCAGCTACGTCAGGTCTTTCAGGAATTTCTTGGAGAAGTGATGAGCCGTCGACAGGACCAGGCTGCTGATGATAACGGCAAGCATCACACCGGGAGAAAAGCCGGTGATGGCAACTCCCAGTGCCGTGCCGCTGGCAGGTGGGTGCTCGAAGTCCAGGGCGACCATAAGGCAGATGGATATTCCCACCGCCAGCGCGTAAACGCTGACGGACGACAGCGTAGAGGAATGGGGGATTAAGGCGCATAATGAGCCGGAGAACAGCCCTACCATGTGCCCGCCGATAACTCGGCGCGGTCGGGCGGTTACATTACGGGGCATGGTAAATATAATGAAAGCCGTGGCGCCTATGGACGCGATGACCACGGCGTTATTAATCGTGAGAATCAGCAGGACGATAAACACCACGATTGCTGCCAGGAGACTCTGGTAGATATATTGCTTCCAGAGTCCCGGGAAAGCACCCTGAATCCTCATCCAGCGTCGTTTTATGTATGACTGTAAAGTACCGAACATTTTGTCAATCACCTCTTTTCCACCTAAATTATAATACTTACGGCTACGACGTGCATATCGTGCACACGGAATGACTTTGTGTTATATTGTGCCTGAAGGGTGCTTTGATTTTGATATGAAAAAATTCATTTTTGTATTGCTGGCGATTACGCTGCTGGGTACGCTAGGCCTGTTCGGTTGTAAAACGCCGGAGGTAGAGGAGGAAACACCCGCCGTCCTGGGCAGCGGCGTGCTCAAGCTGTATGGAATCGACCCCATTACGCTCGACCCCGCGGTATCGGCGGAAATGACCTCCCACGACTATATCGCCCAGATTTACAGCGGACTGGTAAGGCTCGACGATAACCTGGAACCGGCGCCGGACATCGCCGAGCGATGGGAGGTCAGCAGCGACCTGCGTACTTATACTTTCTACCTGCGCGAGGATGTCGTCTTTCACGACGGGCGCGGCGTCACCGCCGGCGACTTCAAGTATTCATGGGAGCGTGCCTGCGACCCCGCCACGGGCTCGCAGGTTGCCGCCACTTATCTCGGCGATATCGTCGGGGCAGCGGATGTCATCAACGGCAGCGCAGGGGAAATCAGCGGCGTAAAAGTCCGCGATGATTATACGCTGGAGGTAACCATCGATACCCCCAAGTCTTACTTCCTGTCCAAGCTGACTTATACTACGGCGTTCGTCGTGGACGAGTTTAACGTGAGAAGCGGCAGTGACTGGTGGCATGCGCCCAACGGCACGGGTCCGTTCCGGCTCAAGGAATGGCAGGAGAACACGCTGCTGGTACTGGAAAGGAACGAGGACTATTACGGGCAGGTGGCGGGCGTCGAAGCCGTCGAGTTCCAGTTGTGGAGCGGCGTACCCATGAACATGTACGAGACGGGGCAGATAGATGTTACCGGGGTTTCTGTGATTTATATCGACCGGGTGACCGACCCGGCGGGTCCCTTCTCTCAGGAACTTCAGGTGTCGCCGGAGTTGAGCTTCAGCTACATCGGTTTCAATCCCACCAGACCGCCTTTCGACGATGTGAATGTCCGCCGGGCTTTCAGCCAGGCTGTCGATAAGGACAAGATAATATCGTTGATGTTCCGCGACCTCGTCCAGCGCGCCGACGGCATACTGCCCCCCGGCATACCCGGTTATAACGAGGGGCTGGTCGGGCTGGAGTACGACGTAGCCAAGGCTAAGGAATGGCTGGCTCTTTCCTCCTACGGGGAGGCGTCCCGCCTGCCGGATATCGTGCTGACCACGTCCGGCTACGGTGGCGCGATATCGTCTGCTCTGGAGGCTATCATCACCCAGTGGCGGGAGAACCTGGGAGTGGAGGTGACGGTCCGCCAGATGGAGCCGGAGAGGTTCCTCTATACCCTGCGGGAAGAGAAGAACGAGATGTTCGATATGGGCTGGGTGGCGGACTACCCGCACCCGCAGAACTTCCTGGATATCCTGTTCCATAGCGGCGAGGAGAATAACTTCGCCGAGTATTCCAACGCAGAGGTGGATGCGGTACTGGACAAAGCGGCGGTGGAGGCGGACTACGAAAAGAGCCTGGAGCTTTACCGGCAGGCGGAGCAGATGATGATAGACGACGCGGCGTGCCTGCCGCTGTGGTTCGGGAAGAACTATATTTTAGTAAAGCCCTACGTGGAAGGCTACGAGTTAAACCCGATGGGTCTGGCGGAGTTGAACAAGGTGAGGATAGAGAAGTAGTTGGCTTGCCAGCCATAGCCTTGGCGAAGGCTGGCGGAGGGGGCGGGATTCGAACCCGCGGCCGGCTTGCACCGACAACGGTTTTCAAGACCGTCACCATAGGCCACTCGGACACCC
>CAZPAS010000180.1:0-3303 GCA_964584575.1 uncultured Dehalococcoidaceae bacterium
CTCACGGCGATGCTTACTTGAGGGTTTTCTTTCATGAACTCTTCAGCCCAGACCGTGGAAAGCGGCGTTACCGTGTTGGAACCGATAATCTTGAACGAGCCGGATAGTGCCGAGGCATTAGCCGGTGCGGGGGTGGCCGGAGCGGATGGGGTAGCTGGGGTGGTGCTACTACAGCCGGTGATAATTATGGCTGCCGCAATCAATACGAAGGGTATGACAAGCCATTTTACTGATTTCCTTGTTTTCAATATTTCCTCCTGATTATTGTGTTTTTATTAATGAACAGCTGCTTTATCGCTGATAGATTGCGCAATTAGGTGGTGTTCGCCCATCAGTTCAGGGTGTTCGAGTATAAGGTGCAGGACGGCTTCAGCGCTGGTAAGGTTGGTGGCCAGGGGTATGTTATGAACGTCGCAAACGCGGAGCAGGGCGGACACATCGGGTTCATGCGGGTGAGCCATTAACGGGTCTCGTAAAAATATGACCGCATCAACGTCTCCATTAGCTACCAGTGCCCCTATCTGCTGGTCGCCCCCTAGAGGGCCGCTCTGCATTAATGTTACCGGCAGACCGGTTCTTGCCTGAATTATCTGTCCGGTACTTCTGGTGGCCACCATGTCTATGTCAGCGAAATCTTCCTTATGGGCTTTCACCAGAAGGACCAGGTCTTCTTTTTTAGCGTCGTGGGCTATCAGTGCCAGGACGGGTCTTGTACTTTTCACTTTTTTATTTCAACCTCATTGTATGTTATAGATAAAAAGCCTTGAACCGCCTTATTATTCACTCTATTCTAATTTTAGAGCACGAGTTTTAAAGGCGGTTTAAGGCTTTGTTAAAGTTTTGTTAAATTATTTAGGTTCTTCGCGGGGAAGGCTGAAGCTGAAGGTAGAGCCTTTGCCCTCCCGGCTCTGCGCCCGGATGCTTCCTCCATGAGCTTCGATGACGTGCTTGGCGATGGCCAGACCCATGCCGGTGCCGCTGGTCGAGCGGGCACGGTCGACTTTGTAGAACCGCTCGAAGATATGCGGCAAATCTCTCTTGGAAATGCCCGCTCCCGTATCGGAGACTTCCACCATCACGTGTTTATCGTCGTAGCGGGACGCAACGGTGACGTTTCCCCCCGGGGACGTGAACTTGATGGCGTTGTGGGTCAGATTGATGATTACCTGCTTAACCCTCGCGACGTCGGCTTGGACAGAAGGAAGACCGGGGGTGAGTTGCTTTTTAACTGAGAGCTGCTGCCTCTCCGCCTGGGGGCTGAGTTGGTTGACGACCTCTTCAATCAAGGCATTAAGGTCAGCAGGTTCCGGCTTCAGTTCGGTTTTGCCGGTCTCGATGCGTGTCAGCTCGGTCAGTTCCGCCACCATCTGCGTCAGGCGATCCACCTCGTTATCTATTCTCGCCAGAAAGTCCGTGGCGGCTTTTTTATCATCGACGGCGCCGCCGCGTAGGGTTTCCACCATCGCCTTGATACCGGCAAGGGGTGTCCTGAATTCATGGGATATATTGCCGATAAGCTCGCGCCTGGTCGTCTGTAAATTCCTGATATCGGTCAGGTCCTGAAAAAGAAGCAGGATACCTTCTCGCTTGCGGTTGCCGACGGGGATGGCGATAGCCCTGATATACCTCTTGGACACGCCGGATTCGTACTGGATATCTTGGATTGTGGATGATTTCCGGCACAGTTTCAACAGGTCGTTAATCTCGTGGTCACGCACCGCCTCGATGAATGACTTGCCGATGGTATTCTTGATGGAAAACAGCTTCTCTGCGGCTTTATTGCACAGCGATATATTATCATCGGTATCAACGACGATAACGCCGTCGGCCATGTTATCGAGGATGCTTGCCAGCCTGGCTCTATCCCCGGAGATTGTCTCCACCAGTTCTTTCAGTTTGAGGGACATCTCGTTGAAAGCATGGGCTAGTTCTCCCACCTCATCCCTGGATTCCACGGTCACTTTCCGCCCCAGTTCCCCAGAGGCAATCTCCTTGGAAGCTGCGGTGAGCCTGCGTATCGGCCGGGTGGTTATACGGGCGATAACCCATGCCGCCAGAATCACCAGCAGGGCGGTAATAGCCATGGCTGTGTAAATAATGACCGTTATCCTTTGAGTAAGGCTTTCCACTGTGGTCAGCGGCAGGGAAACACGGGCAATCCCCAGGACTCCCCCCTGGTGGGAGACAGGCACTGCCACGTACATCATCTTTTGTCCTAGGGTTGTGCTGTAACGGGTGCTTTCCCCTGCACCGGCACTCAAGGCGTCTATTACCTCCGGACGGGCGGCGTGATTTTCCATTTGCAGCGGGTCTTCCTCGGAATCTCCCAGTACCGTGCCGTCCGGGGCTATAATGGTTACCCGTGTCTCTATGTCCTCCCCGAGCGTCTTGGCAAGTCTATCCAGGGTAGCCTGCTCGTCCTCCGCGAGGAAATCCGGAATAGCGGCTTCGGCGGTGATTCTGGCTTCGGCCTCAAGCTGTGAACGCAAGGCATCACGTTGATAGTCGCCGGTAGCGTCGACTAGGTACACTCCCAGGGCGCCCATACTAACGAGTATGAGTATCACGAAGGGAATAGTGATACACCATTGAATACCGCTGAACATGCTCAGCCTTCCAATTTATAACCCACTCCCCGGACTGTCAGGATATGTTCCGGGTTTCTGGGGTCATTTTCTATTTTTTGTCGCAACCACCTGATATGCACGTCCACCGTCCGGGTATTGCCGGCATAATCGTAGCCCCACACCTTTTCGAGAAGTTGCTCACGACTGAACACAAAACCCCTGTTCTTGGAGAGAAAAAGCAGCAGCTCGTACTCCTTTGGTGTTAAGGTGAGAGGTGAGTTCTTGTAAAAGGCTTGATGGCGATTGACATCGATTTCAAGGTCGCCGATTTTCAGCGATTCCGGTTCCAGGGCTGCTGGCTGCTGGCTTACGGCAGCCCGGCGCAGCATGGCATGGACACGCGCCATCAGTTCTCTCATGCTGAAGGGCTTGGTCATGTAATCGTCCGCCCCGATTTCCAGCCCTACTATTTTGTCTACCTCGTCGGCACGAGCGGTAAGTATCAGGATGGGCGTGGTCGTTTCTTTCCGCAAGATGCGGCATACCTCGAAGCCACTTAGTTGGGGAAGCATCAAGTCTAAAATAATCAGGTCGGGTTTCTCGCTGCGAGCTATTTCAAGAGCCTGTGCGCCATCAGTGGCGGTGATGACTTGGTAGCCGTCTCTGACCATATTGTATTTCAGCGTCGCCAGAAGATTCGGGTCGTCTTCAACAATCAATATCCTGCTGTCAGCCA
>CAZPAS010000181.1:0-3274 GCA_964584575.1 uncultured Dehalococcoidaceae bacterium
TCATTGGCTGGACTATTAGTCCCAAAAATTGAATGTACCGAACAAGAGGAAAACTACGGGAGGTTCGTCGCCGAACCGCTGGAGAAGGGGTTCGGTATCACTCTGGGCAACTCCTTGCGCCGCGTGTTACTTGGTTATCTTCCCGGGGCAGCCGTGACTCAGGTAAGAATCGAGGGGGTCCAGCACGAGTTCACGGTCATCCCCAATGCCAAGGAAGATGTCATGGAGTTTCTCCTCAACGTGAAAGAGTTAAGGTTGAAACCCCTCTCCGACCGGAGCGGTACGCTGATACTTGAATACGAAGGCGAGGGGCGTGTCTGCGCGTCCGATATCAAGCCCTCGGCGGACTTTGAAATCACCAATCCCGAGCTCTGCCTGGTAACCATCAACGACTCCGCGAACAAGCTGTACGTGGAGTTCGACGTGGAACTGGGAACTGGCTTCAGGACCGCCGAGTCCACCGACACCACGCCGGTGGGCACCATACCCGTCGACGCCATCTTCACGCCGATTCGCAAGGTCAACTACACCGTCGAGCCGACGCACCTGGGTCGTGAGACCAGCCGCGAACGGTTGATACTGGACGTATGGACGGACGGCACCACGTCGCCGATAGACGCCGTGAGTAACGCCGCCAGTATTTTAATTGAACAACTTACACCCTTCGTCGAATATGTAAAAATCTCGCAGATGAAAGCCGAAGAGCGCCTCATCCGCATGTCCATCCCCGACGAGAAGTACAACATGCCCGTGGAGCAGCTCGACCTCTCCGTACGCACCATGAACTGCCTGAGACGCAGCAATATCACCACGGTCGGCGAGCTTATCGGCAAGGGCACCAAGGAGCTACTCAAACTGCGGAACTTCGGGCAGAAGTCCTACCAGGAGATAGAAGACCGGCTCGCCTCGATAGGCCTGTCGCTGAATCCCAAAGTAGAGTCAGAAGATGAAGAGGGTGAAGAGGGAGAGGAGCCGTCGGAAGAGGCAGAGACCGTGGAAGAGACAGCTGCGGAAGAAGAAACAGCCGCGGTGGAGGAAACAGCCGTGGAAGAAGAACCGGTTGAAGAAGCTCCACCCAAACCCAAGAGCAGGAAAAAGGCAGCCAAAGCCGCAGAAGAAGAAAAGACCGATGAAGGAGAATCTGAGGACGGAGAGCCGCAGTCATGAGGCATAAGATAGCCGGCAGAAAACTGGGCAGGGTTACGGGCCACCGGCGGGCGTTGTACCGCAACCTGGTCACGGACCTGCTGAGATATGAGAAAATCGTTACGACCGAAGCCAAGGCGAAGGAAATACGCGGTATTGCCGAGAAGATGATTACGCTGGGCAAGAAAAGCGGACTTCACTCCTATCGCCAAGCATTGACGTTTATAACGGATAAAAAAGTCACCGATAAGGTATTCTCCGAGCTTGGACCCAGGTATAAAGAACGACCCGGCGGATATACCCGCCTCGTCAAGCTGGAACCCAGGCTGGGAGACGGTGCTTTAATGGTCCAGCTGGAGCTGGTCGAATAGCGGTGCCCGTAATGTTAAACCAGGTGTCATTCCGGCGAAAGCCGGAATCCGGAGGAGGAGCGGAGGTTACGGATACGGCAACGGGCACGGTGGTGCTGATTGTGGAATACGACGGTACCAGTTACCACGGCTCGCAGTGGCAGGCTAACGCACCGACGATTCAGGGGGAGATAGAAAAAGCGTTGCAGAAGCTAACCGGAAAGAGAATAAGGATTAAGGCAGCCAGTCGCACCGATGCCGGCGTACATGCCCGCGGGCAGGTCGTCAGCTTCAGGACGGACTCGGCGCTGCCTCTGCACGCATTTATCGACGGCATGAACCACTATCTGCCTAAAGATATCGCCGTAAAAGAAGCGCACCGGCTCAACGGCTCGTACGATGTCAGGCGTAGAGCCGTCAGTCGCGAATATAAGTATTATATTTATAACAGCCCTACCCGCTCGCCGATGCGGCAGGACTTTTCCTGCCGGGTGGAAGGCGAACTGGATATAGAGGCGATGAACCGCGCCTGCCGGGCGCTCGTCGGGGAGCACGACTTCGCGTCGTTCGTTTCCAGCGTCGAGACCGCCCGGGAAAAGCGAACGGTACGGAAGGTACTGAAAGCAGAAATAACACGAGAAGGGGACATGATTGTCTTCGATATGGCAGCCAATTCGTTCCTGCCCCACCAGGTACGCAACACGGTCGGCTCGCTGATTAAGGTGGGTCAGGACAAAATGACGGTCGATGAGTTTTACGGCATGGTCGAGGCAAAGACGCCCGGACTCGCCGGACCGACCGCGCCCGCCGACGGACTGTGCCTGATACGGGTGAACTACCCGGCTGACTTCGAGGGAGATGCACGATGAAAACCTATACCGCCAGACCGGCTGATGTTAAGAGAGAGTGGCACTTAATCGACGCCGCCGATAAGACCCTGGGCAGGATATCGGTAAACATAGCCCGCCTGCTGATGGGCAAGCACCGCCCCACCTATACCCCCAGCCAGGACACCGGCGACTTCGTGGTGGTGATTAACGCAGACAAGGTGCGCGTTACCGGCAAGAAAGCCCAGCAGAAAATGTATTACCGGCACTCGGGATATCCCGGCGGGTTCAAGAGCATTAATCTGGAGAAAATGATGCAGGAACACCCCACGCGCGCCCTCGAGCATTCGGTATTCGGGATGCTGCCCCACACGCGCCAGGGTAACCAGATGAGAAAAAGACTGCGGGTCTATGCCGGAGCGGAACATCCACATGTCTCGCAGATTACGAACGATACGAAGCAGGATACAAAATAAAGGGACAGGGCATTTATGGATAAACAGAGCTATTTTTACGGGACAGGCCGCCGCAAAACGGCGGTAGCGCGGGTCAAGCTGACCTCCGGGAACGGCGCCATCATCGTGAACGGCACGCCCTACGAGGAGCGGTTCCCGTCTCTGGAGCACCAGAAGACGATAGTCCAGCCTTTCATCGCCACCGAAACCACGGAAAAGTATAACGCGGTGGTCAAAGTGGAAGGCGGCGGCGTCACCGGCCAGAGCGGAGCCATCTCTCATGGTATCTCCCGCGCGCTGGTAAAAGCCGACGAGCGGTTCAAGCCGATGCTGCGCCAGAACGGTCTCCTCACGCGTGACGCCCGGGCTAAAGAACGCAAGAAACCCGGACTCCGCCGCGCCCGCAAGGCACCGCAGTACACCAAGCGTTAGAAGAACACAGATAAAGAAGGATTACGGACTGGAAGCGTGGGTTTTCCATGCTTCCAGTTATTTT
>CAZPAS010000182.1:0-3268 GCA_964584575.1 uncultured Dehalococcoidaceae bacterium
CGCCGGAAGACACCTACATCAACGACGAGAGGATATGGCCTTTCTACAAGAGATGTGAAGAACTGGGAGTCATCGTTTCTATCCACACCGGCTGGAGCTGGTGCCCCCCTGGTAAAGCCAAATACTGCCTGCCGGTCCTGCTGGATGACGTCGTGAACGATTTCTACGATTTGAAAATCGTTGCCTTCCACGCCGGCTGGCCGCATTGCCATGACCTGAATATGGTGGCTTTATCTCATCCCAACGTATACATCAGCCTGAGCCTTATCATGCCCTGGTACAGAGCAGCACCCCGGCGGTTAGCCGAAATCATCGGTGAAGCGATTCAGTTCGCCGGTCCGGAACGCATTGTCTGGGGAACCGATTTCTACGGTCCCGGCGGGCTGTTCCGGGAAGCGACAATAGGCCTGAGAACATTTGAGATGCCGGAAGACCTGCAGAAGGGCTACGGCTTCGCCCCGGTGACCGATGAAGTCAAGCGCATGATTTTCGGTGAAAATCTCGCCAAACTACTCGATATCGATACGTCAAAACGACGCTCAAAATAAAAAAACAGAAAGGAAAGGAGAAAAAATGTCTACTGAATTCCCGATATTATTTTCGCCTATCAAACTTGGGCCGCTAGAGATCAAGAACAGAATCGGCGGTTCCTGTACCACCACCGGTGGCGCCGATATAAACGGGTACATCACGGAAGAGTGCCTGTATTCCTACGCCGCCCGCTGTGAAGGCGGCGCCGGATTCATCACCATCGAATGTACCTTCGCCACCGACTGGGGCGCCAAGACCACCAGCTTCGGCAACCCGCGCATCAGCGGCCGTGCCTATTACGAGGGCATGTCCAACCTGGCGGAAGCCATGAAGCAGATGGGACCCAAGGCGTTCATCCAGATTACCCCCAGCTTCGGCAGACAGGGTTCCGGTCGCCTCTCCGGTGAGACGCCGGCAGCGCCGTCAGCCATTCCGTCCGAAAGACCGCAGGACTATGAACAGAGAATCATGCCCCGCGGCTACGAGACCAAGTCACAGACACTGGGTGGTACCACCGTACCCAAGGTGCTTACCATCGAAGAAATCGACTACATGGAGAGGACGTTCGCGGACGCCGTCGCCGGCGCCAGGATTTGCGGCTTTGATGCCGTCGAGTTCCATAGCCCGCACGGCTACCTTATCCATGAATTCCTGTCGCCGCGCTCCAACCAGCGCAACGACCTTTACGGCGGCTCGCTGGAGAACCGCTTCCGCTTCCTGAGGAACCTGCTGGTCAGCGCCCGGCGCCGCGTCGGCCCGGACTTCTGTCTCGGTATCCGCCTCAGCGGCGACGAGCATATGCCCGGCGCCATCCACGAGGAAGAACTGATACAGGTCGCCAAGTGGTGCGAGGAACTCGGTGCCAGCTACATCCACCTTTCCGACGGCTCCTATGAAGCCAGGAAATGGTTCTTCCCCCAGGACCCGTTCTGCTTTATCGGGCATGCCAAGAATTTTAAGAAAGAACTCAAGATACCCCTAATCGTCCCCGGCCAGCACGACCCGTATCTGGCCGAGGAAGTACTCCGCAACGGCTGGGCGGACGCCATCACCATGGGCCGCCAGCTCGTTGCCGACCAGCGCACCCCGCGCAAGTGGGAAGAGGGCAAAGTCGACGAAGTCAACCGCTGCCTGCGCTGTAATGTCTGCCTGGCGCGGTTCAACCGCGGTCTGGCTATCCGGTGCGCGGTCAATCCGAACATCGGACGCGAGAAGTACGACCCGAAATATAACTCAACCGCTAATGCCCTCACCCTCCGACCTCTGCCCGAGCCGTTCATGCCTCCCTGCCAGAACACCTGCCCGGCCGGACTGGACGTCAATGCTTACGTGCTCATGGCATCCCGCGGTTACATGGGCGAGTCCTACCGCTACCTGAAGCAGTACACCCCCTTCCCGGGCGTGCTCGGGCGCGTGTGCCCGCACCCGTGCGAAGCGGAATGCAATCGCGGTAAGCTGGACGACCCCATTGCCATCAACGATATCAAGCGCTATGTAGCTGACTACGTTATGGAGAACGGCCTTAAAGGTCAGGACGCCTACCTCAAGAAGCAGTGCCTGCCGGAGAAATGCGCCGGCACCAGGAAGGAAAAGGTTGCCATCATCGGTTCCGGCCCCGCCGGACTGACCGCCGCCTACTTCCTGGCCAGGAAGGGCTACGGCGTTACCGTCTTCGAAGCTGCCGCCAGTGCCGGCGGCATGATGACATACGGTGTTCCGGAACACCGCCTGCCCCGCAAGGTAGTCAAGTGGGAAATCGATACCATCAAGAAGATGGGCGTGGAAATCAAGACCAACAGCGCTGTGAAGAATCCGGAAGACCTCAAGAAGAAGGGCTACAGCGCCGTTTTCGTCGCGGTGGGCGCCCAGAACAGCGCCAGGCTCAACATAGCCGGTGAAGATTCCACCGGCGTCATCCAGGCGCTGGCTTTCCTGAAAGACGTCAACAGCGGCAAGAAACCGGCCGTCGGCAAGAAAGTAGTCGTCGTCGGTGGCGGCAGCGTCGCCATGGACGCCGCTACCTGCGCCCTGCGTCTCGGTGCCGGGAGTGTCCAGGTGGTCTGCCTTGAGTGCGACCCCGAGGAAATGCCCGCCCAGGAAGATGAAATAGCGCAGGCCATGGAAGAAGGCATCAAGGTCGACATGAGCTGGGGTCCCAAGCAGATTCTCGCCAGCGGCGGCAAGGTCAAGGGCGTGGAGTTGAAGCGCTGCACTTCCTGCTATACCAAGACCGGCGCCTTCTCCCCCGTCTACAACGAGAAAGAGACCAAGACCATCGACGCCGATATGGTTATCACCGCCATCGGTCAGAGGGTGGACCTCTCCTTCATGAAGGACAGCAAGGTAAAGGCCACCAAGAGAGGCACCATCGCCGCTGCCGACCGCAGTATGGCGACCAGTGTTGCCGGTGTCTATGCCGGCGGCGACGTCGCCCGCGGTCAGGGCCTGATGATAGAAGCCATGGCAGACGGCAAGAACGCCGCCATAGCCATCGATTGCTATCTGCGCGGCGTCGACCTCCCGCCCGCACCGCCGGAGGCAACCCTCGCGGATATCGAGGAGCCGGCCTTCCAGTTCCACTTGAGGGAATACAAGAAGGAAGACCGCTGCGGAACGGAATCTCTCGCGGCTGCCAAGCGGAAGGGCAACTTCAAAGAAATCAACCTCGGCTTTAAGGATAAAGAGACCTGCGTTACCGAGGCCAGGCGCTGCCTGACCTGCCGGTGCTCGGCTGTCA
>CAZPAS010000183.1:0-3227 GCA_964584575.1 uncultured Dehalococcoidaceae bacterium
ATTCTACCCCACGTCATTCCCGTGTAAACGGGAATCCAGCCACTAAAATCCCCCTTAGTCCCCCTTTTTCAAAGGTAATTATACCTTAAACGCAAGTAGGCTAGAATTTGATATAGCTAATACTATTTATATGAAGTGTTTCAATGTTAAATATAAAAGGATACCCGATAAAAGATTGAGAGTTGACAACCTTGTGAATGTCAAAATAATGTAACAAAATACAATAAGAGGTTGACTATTAGTGTGTAGGGGTATTATAGTTAGTATAGATAGATAGGTAATTAGGTATGCATTTTGAGGATAGAGTATTCTAACCATGCCAAATATCAGATGGTAGAACGCTCAATTGCTGAATCGGAAGTAATGGAATGTTTAACTGGATGGGATACACAACATACTGACAAAAAGGGAAATCCAGTTTATAGGAAAAAGCTTAGAAGTAACAGAGGTATAAAAGTAGTAGTAGCTAAAGATGATTCGAGGTTTATTATAACAGTAGCTGACTACTAAGGAGTTATAAACATGAAAGTAAAATTTGATAAGAGAGCTGATGCTGTATATATACTGTTAAGTAATGAACCATATGCATATGGGAAGGATTTGGATGAAGAAAGGCGTATTGATTATGATGCAAACGGAAAGCCTAGAGGCGTAGAATTATTATGTGTGAGTACGGGTGTATTAACAGATGATTTACCTGAACAAGCTGAAATAGAACGATTATTGGCAGAAAAAGGTATCATGGTCTATGCCTGAAGTAACAGAGCCATAAAGATTTTAATCTCCTCACTCCACTGCCTTCTTCTTCAGCTCGTATAATTTATTCAGTGCCTCCAGCGGCGTCATGCCGTCGATGTCCAGCTTCTTTACCCCCTACCCCTTCACCTTCCCCACAATCCCCTTTGCCCTCTCCCCTACCCCTTAACCCCCCTCAAAGCGACAAAACCCCCTTGCTTCTTCGTGCTTTTCGGTGCATTATATAATAGGCTGTCCGGGAAGTGGCTAATCCGCTTGCCATAAATCGAAAAACGAATACCCGGATTTTGTAGCTGACTTAACATATAACGAAAAACGAATGGCTGAAGCTAATTAGCTACGCAAAAACCAAAATTTTTAAAAAACGAATAACGAATCGTAATTTTAAGGTTCAGGACAGACAATATTGTCCCCCTATCCCTTCACCTTCTCCGCAATCCCCTTAGCCCACGCCGTGATGGCGTCCCAGTCGCGGTAGTCACCCTCCGCTGACTTCACCATCTTCATCATCTGCCTCTCGATGATGTTCATCTTTTTAAAGTCAACCAAACCGTGAAAGACCGCCAGGTCCACCGGCTTGATACGCTCGACCAGCGGTTTCACCTTTTCCGGCACCACCTTCCCCTCGAGCAGTTCCACGGGGTCGCCCTCGCCCGCCGGTCCGCTCATGAATATCCACACCGGCATCCCGGCCAGCGCCTGCTCGTTCTTCTGCAGGAACTTCACCGCCTCCTTGCGCCACTGGAAGATGTATGCCGCCGTCCCCAGCACGATTGCCCGGTAAGGCGTGATATCCCTGATTTCTTTCACCGGCGCCACGTCGACCTTTAAACCACCCTGCCTTAGCACCTCCCCGATTTTCTCCGCGATTTCCGCCGTTGAACCGTATTTGGACGCGTGTGCCACCAGTACTTTCTTTTCCATTGCTACCCTCCTCCTGCCTTCTTCTTAAGCTCGTATAATTTGTTCAGCGCCTCCAGCGGCGTCATGCCGTCGATGTCCAGCTTCTCCATCTCCTCGTCCAGCGCCGATTTTCCCCCAAAGAGTGACATCTGCTCCGACGGTTCTTTGTGGGTTCTCCGGATGTGGGGGTTTATATCCCGGCTGTCCATTTCCAGTTCGTCCAGCACCTCCCGGGCGCGGTGCAGCACGGACTTGGGTAACCCCGCCAGCTGCGCCACGTGTATCCCGTAGCTCTTGTCCACGCCCCCCGGCACTATCCGGTGCAGGAATATCACCTTCCCCGCCTCCTCGATAACCGCCACGTTGAAGTTCTTCACCCGCGGCAGGTAGTCCGCCAGCGCCACCATCTCGTGGTAGTGCGTGGCAAAGACCGTCTTGGCGCCCAGCCCGGCGTGGTTGTGGATGAACTCCGCCACGGCGCGCGCGATGGACAGCCCGTCGTAGGTGCTGGTGCCCCGCCCTATCTCGTCGAGAATCAGCAGCGACCGCGGGGTAGCGTTGTTCAAAATGTTGGCGGTCTCGACCATTTCCACCATGAAGGTCGACTGTCCCGCGGCGAGGTCGTCCCGCGCCCCGATGCGCGTGAAGATGCGGTCGACGACGCCGATTTTGGCCGACTCCGCCGGGACGAAGCTCCCGATTTGCGCCAGCAGGACGATGAGGGCAACCTGCCTCAAGTACGTGGATTTCCCCGACATGTTCGGGCCCGTCAGGACGATTAATTGAGCATCGTCGTTGGAAAGGTATATATCGTTCGGCACGAACCCGCCGTCGGTTAGGCTCCTCTCCACCACCGGGTGCCTGCCCTGCTTGATATCTATCGTATTACCCTCGTCGAGCACCGGGCGCACGTAGTGATAGCGCACGGCTATCTCCGCCAGCGAGGAAAACACATCGAGATTTGCCAGGATTTCCCCAAGCGCCAGGACGCGTTCGCTGGCGGTCGCCACCTGCCGGCACACCCGCCGGAACAGGTCCGTCTCCATCTCCTCCATGCGGTCGCGCGCGTTCAGAATCAGGCTCTCGTATTCCTTGAGCTCCGGCGTGAAATAGCGCTCCCCATTTACTAATGTCTGCTTGCGGATGTACTCCTCCGGCACCTGCCCCAGATTGGCTTTGGAGACCTCGATGTAGTACCCGAAGACGTTGTTGAAGCCTATCTTCAGGTTCTTTATGCCCGTGCGTTCCCGCTCCTGCTTTTCCAGGTTGGCGAGGTACTTGCGGGCGTTCCCCGCCGCCAGCTTGAGGCTGTCCAGTTCCTCGGAAAAGCCCTGCCGGATGACTCCCCCCTCCCCCAGTGATGACGAGGGGTCGTCGACGAGTGCTGACCCTACCAACTCCACCACCTCATTGCACGGCTTAAGTTCTTTTACAAGCCAGTCAATCGACTTGGTCTTTCCGGCTTCTTCGATTATCTCCTTGAGTTCGGGGACGGACTCCAGCGAGCGCTTCAGCGATACCAGTTCCCGCGGGATGACTATCTCCCCCCGCACCCGGTTGATGAGCCG
>CAZPAS010000184.1:0-3208 GCA_964584575.1 uncultured Dehalococcoidaceae bacterium
GCTCCGCCCAGCGCAGGTACATCCTCATCAGCATTTCCGCCCAGTCCTGCGATTCCGTTCCGCCGGCGCCAGCATGGATAGCCAGGATGGCATTCCGGTTGTCGTACTCCCCGTTGAAAGCCAGCTGGAATTCCAGTTCATCGAGCTGCGAGGCTATCTCGGTCAATTCGTTATCAATTTCCGCCTGGAGGGATTCGTCTTCGTCCGCCAGTTCCACCAGTTCGGAGATATCGTTCAGCGTTTCCTCCAGCCCCCGCCACTGCTGCACTACCCGGTTCTTGTCCGCCAGCCGGCGCATGACGCTCTGGGCATTTGCCTGGTCCTGCCAGAAATCGGTTTTGGATGACTGCTTCTCCAGAGCGACAATCTCTTTTTCTTTACCGGCTACGTCAAAGATGCTCCAGAGCCAGGGAAACTCTGGCTTTTAAATCATTTACCTTGTCGTGGAATTCCTGCATATTGTCTCGCTTTATTATACCAGACTTTTAATACCCGCTTGAAGATGCCCGCCCGCCGCCATGTGTGCCAGTCGCGTGGGTTCCGGCAGACGGTAGCCCTGGCAACACCCCAACGTCATGGCAATCGCCGAATCCAGGTCACTCTTGTGTCCGATGGATACATAGACCGGTTTCACGCCCGTCCTGGTGCGTACCACCGCCCCGATAACCTCCCCGTTATCCGTAAGCTCGGCGCAGTTGCCACGTTCATTACCCGGCTCCTCGTGACTGCCGCATAACCTCGACTTGGCGCAGCCGACGGTCGGAATATCCAGGAAAAGCCCCAGGTGGGAAGCAAGCCCGATACGCCGCGGGTGGGCTATCCCCTGCCCGTCCACCATGATAAGGTCCGGCGTTACCGCAAGCTCTTCACAGGCTGCCAGAATCAGCGGCGCCTCCCGGAAAGTAAGCAGCCCCGGCACGTACGGAAATGTGAGACTATCGGTAATTACCTTCACCTCAACCAATTCAAGTTCTGGATAGTTCAGCACGACCACCGCCGCCGTGCCCGTTTTCGCCCACCGGTTGACGGAGATATCCACCCCCGCTACCGTATGTGGCGCGGTAATAGCGCCGGTTCGGGATACCTCCGCCGCCAGCTCCTTCTGGAGCTTTATGGCGTCCGACGGACTCATCTGCCAGCCGTGCCGCCGCGTAATACGCATAACTGATTATAGACGTAGCCCAAGATTATTGGCAACCCGCCAATCTGTAAAAATGGTCTGAACACGCCTACTTCTAAAAATTTTACGTTACCATTGACAGCTAAATCTCAATAGTGCATAATAGGTGACGTATGGCATATTATGAAAAGAAGGCAGGTATAAATTGCTCAGAATCAGACTAAGACGCGTAGGAGCCAAGAAAAAACCCAGTTACCGGTTAGTAGTAGCAGATGTACGGGCACCCCGCGACGGGGCGTTCGTTGAAACCATAGGTCATTACGACCCCATGACCGAACCGGAGACGATAGTCATCAAGGAGGAGAGAGCACTGCACTGGCTAAGTCAGGGCGCCAAACCGTCAGATACCTCTGCCAGGCTACTGGGTAAGGCAGGTATTCTGGATAAGTTCAAACCAGTCAAGGAGTAATCATGAAAGACCTAGTGGAGTACATCGCCAAGTCCATCGTCAATGAACCCGATGCAGTGAAAGTGGATGAGGAGACCAACGAGGAGGGCATTACGCTGAAGCTCAGCGTAGCCGATGACGACAAAGGAAGGATCATCGGCAAGCAGGGCCAGATTGCCCAGGCAATGCGTACCTTGCTCAGGGTTAAAGCAGCGAAAGCCGCTACTAGAGTCAGACTCGAAATTATGTAATATAGTCCCCGAGACCAGTTTCCTTCTCCGGAGACGGAGAGCTAAAACTCTCCCCCCTTTTAAACTCGTGCCTCTCAATCACGAGAAGCCCAGAAGTTGAATGATATTCTGCGGAAAATGAAGCACACCCGTCACAATCCCCTGCCCGAAGGTCAGTTTTACCACGACCAGATAATCGGGCTTCAGGTTGAAACCACCGGCGGCGAATATATCGGCTATATCACTGATATTCTCGCCGGAGTAAGTAACGATAATTTCATCGTGAAAAGCGAATCAGGGGAAATCCTTATACCGGTTATCGAGGACGTCATACAGTCCATAGACCTCTCCAAACGTACCGTAATCATCGAACCCATGGAAGGACTGCTGGACCTCAACGTAAAAAAGCCGCCGAAATAATCCGGCGGCTTAATGAATTTAATATATTTCTAACTTACAGCTTGCGCCGCCTTCTCATCTTCTCCGCTACCGTCAGCCTCGCCATGGCGCGCCTTAACGATGCCTCCACCCTCGTTATATCCACCTCGGCAGGCTTTTCCTTCAGTCTCTCTTCCGCCCGCTTCTTGGCTGCCTCGGCGCGTTCCGTATCGATTTCCTCGGCTCTTTCGGCGCTGTCCGCCAATATGATAACCCGGTCAGGGCGCACCTCCAGGAAACCGCCGGAGATAGCCATGATGTCCTCTTCCGCCCCCCTTCTTACCACCAGCTCGCCGGCCTGCAGTATCGTCATCAGCGGGGCATGGTGCGGCAGTATTCCCAGCTGCCCTTCCACGCCGGGGGCGATTAGCGCCTCCACGTCCTCGGAATAGACGATGCGCTCTGCCGTGACGATATCTACCTTGAAATTAGGCATTAGTTTCGGCTCCCATTGTCCTGGCGTTTTCCACCACTTCCTCGATGCCACCCACCATGTAGAACGCCTGCTCCGGCAGGTCGTCGTACTTACCTTCGAGTATTTCCGCGAAGCCGCGCACCGTGTCCTCCACTTTGACGTACTTGCCGGGCCGGCCGGTAAAGACCTCGCTGACGAACATCGGCTGGGAGAGGAAGCGCTGGATGCGGCGCGCCCGGGCGACGGACTGCTTGTCTTCTTCGCCCAGCTCCTCGATGCCGAGGATAGCAATGATATCCTGCAGGTCCCTATAGCGCTGTAAAACGCGCTGCACCTCGCGGGCGACATTGTAATGCTCCTCGCCGACGACCTGGGGGTCGAGGATGCGGGAGGTGGAGGTAAGGGGGTCGACGGCGGGGTATAAGCCCTGCTCGGCAATCGACCTCTCCAGCGCGACGACGCCGTCGAGATGGCCGAAGGTCGTGGCCACACCGGGGTCGGTATAGTCGTCGGCAGGCACGTAAATCGCCTGGAAGGAGGTAATCGACCCCTTCTTG
>CAZPAS010000185.1:0-3143 GCA_964584575.1 uncultured Dehalococcoidaceae bacterium
CGCGAGACCACCGAAGACCGCGAGTTCGACCTGGATACGGTTGCCTGCGTGGGCTGCTGCACCATGGCGCCGGTCACGGTGGTAGACGAAAAGCCGGAGGGACAGGTGGAACCGACGAGGGTGGACGGGATACTGCTTGCCTTCGGGTACGACACGGAGAAGAAGGAAAAAGACAAGGGTGAAGACAAATGAAAAGGCGGCGATTACCGCCGCCTACAAGGGGATAAAGGAACACGCCGAAGCCCACCGTAACGAGCTGCTCAAGGACAAGCCGGTCGTCATGGTGGGCGCAGCGACGTGCGGTCGGGCGGCAGGCGCCCTGGAAGTGCTCCAGGCTTTCCGGGACGAGGTTAAAAAACGCAACCTCGACTGTCCGGTGATAGAGGTCGGCTGCATGGGGCACTGCTACGCCGAGCCGCTGGTAATCATCAGCAAGCCGGGCTACCCGCCGATATGCTACGGCTACGTCAACGATGTCATCGCCGAGAGGCTGGTCAAGGAATTCATCCTCGGGGACAACCCGTGTCCCGAGTTCGTCATCGGGGCGCTGGAAGCCAACGACATGCTGCCCAGCTTCGGGGACTTTCCCCGGGCGCAGTACGAGCAGAAACTCATCCTGAAAAACTGCGGGCACATCGATCCCACCGACATTGAGCAGTATATCGCCGGCGACGGCTACGCCGCCCTGGCTAAAGCCCTGGAAATGAAGCCGGAAGAGGTCATGGAGGAAGTAAAAAAAACGGGTCTACGGGGGCGGGGTGGAGCGGGCTTCCCCACCGGACAGAAGTGGCAGACCTGCCGGGAATCTAAAGGGACACCGAAATATATCATCTGCAACGCCGACGAAGGCGACCCCGGGGCATTCATGGACCGCTCGATACTGGAAAGCGACCCGCACTCGGTCATCGAGGGCATTGTCATCGCCGGGTACGCGGTCGGGGCACGCCACGGCTACATTTACGTACGCTCCGAATACCCGCTGGCGGTGGAGAGAGTGGGAAACGCCCTGAAACAGGCGAAGAAACTCGGGTTAATCGGCAGTCATATACTGGGCAGCGACTTTAACTTCGATATCACGCTTTTCCAGGGGTCGGGCGCCTTTGTCTGCGGCGAGGAAACGGCGCTCATCGCCTCGCTGGAAGGCAGGGCGGGCATGCCCCGCCACCGTCCGCCCTACCCGGCGACGCACGGACTGTACGGCAAGCCGACCGTCGTCAATAACGTCAAGACGCTGGCGTACGTACGCCACATCGTCAATAACGGCGCGGACTGGTTCCGGGGAATCGGTATTGAAAGCAGTCCGGGTACGGCGGTCTTCGCCCTGGCGGGGAAGATAGTTAATACCGGACTGGTCGAGGTCCCCATGGGCACCACCCTGCGCCAGATTATCTTCGATGTCGGCAGCGGCATCCCCAAGGGAAAAAAGTTCAAAGCCGTCCAGATAGGGGGGCCTTCCGGGGGGTGTCTGCCGGAAGCGGCGCTGGATATACCAGTGGACTTCGATTCGCTTCAGGAAGCCGGCGCCATGATGGGCTCCGGGGGCATGGTGGTGCTCGACGAGGACGACTGCATGGTGGAAATCGCGCGGTACTTCCTGGAGTTTACGCAGCGTGAGTCCTGCGGCAAGTGCACGTTCTGCCGGCTGGGCACCCGTCAGATGCTCGAGGTACTGACCGAATTTACCGAGGGCCGGGGCACGATGGATGACCTCGACAACCTGGAACAACTGGCCAAAGAGGTGAAAGCGGGGTCGCTGTGCCAGCTGGGGCGGACAGCCCCCAATCCGATTTTGACCACCCTGCGCTATTTCCGCGACGAGTACAGAGAACACATCGAGCTGGGCCGGTGCCCGGCCCTGATGTGCCTGCACCTCATCGCCTACTACATCCTCCCCGATAAATGCGAGCGTTCCTGCGACGCGTGTGTGGGAACCTGTACCGTGGAGGCAATCAGCCCCAACAAAAAGCGAATCAAGGTTATCGACCAGGAGAAGTGCGTCAAGTGCGGCACGTGCCTGACCGCCTGTCCGCCGCAGTACAACGCCATCGTGAAGCTTTCGCCGCCGAGCGAGGTGCCGGATAAATGAAGACCGTAAACCTGACCATCGACGGGAAAAAGATAACCGCCCGGGCCGGGGAGAAGCTGCTCTGGGTGGCGCTGGAGAACGACATCTATATCCCCAACCTGTGCGCCATAAAAGAAAGGCCGGAGCCGCATGCGTCCTGTCGACTGTGCTTCGTGGAGATAGAGGGCATGAAAGGTCCGGTCACCGCCTGCACGACGGAGGTTGTCGAGGGCATGGTGGTGAACACCAGGGGTGGAAAAGCCCAGGCGCTGGCGAGGGCGGGGTTCGAGCTTTTAATGGCTTCCCACGCGCTGGACTGTGCCCACTGCTCTGCCAATGGCGACTGCGAACTCCAGAAAATCGCCAAGCATCTCAAGGCCAGCCTGAAAACCAGGCGACTCCGCCTGCTGTTGCGAGACCTGCCCGTGGACGACAGCAATCCGTTATTTACCTACGACCCGAACAAGTGCGTCCTCTGCGGACGATGCGTCTGGGTATGCCGGCAGGATGTAAAGTCCGGGGTATTCGGGTTTGCGCACCGGGGGTTCGACAGGGTAATGACGACCTTCGGGGATGAGCCGATAGGTAAAGAGCAGTGCCTGGACTGCCACCGGTGCATCGACGTGTGCCCGACGGGGGCGCTGTCGTTTAAAAATAAATCTGGCTAAATCTCACGGTAAAGCGTTGTCTGGAAATCCCTGTAGCCGTGCTTCCGCCAGAATGAGTTGGCAACCTTGTTTTTCACCAGGGCATCAAGGTGGACCATTTTAATATCCCGGGAGCGGAACCACTTTATTATCTCGTTATATAATTTCTCGCCGATGCCACGTCGGCGATATGCTTCGGTAACGAATAAATGCTGAACATAACCTATCTGCCCGTGTATAAAATGCGGAACGTCCTTGACCTCACCGTGTAAATAACCCACCATCTTGTCACCGTCCATCGCCACCAGCACCAGGTTCTTTTTCGGTTCCATGTGCGGGCGGAGGTAGTCTTTTTCAAAACCCGCCTTCGAACCTTCATCAACGATGAAAAAAGTCTCGTTATCTTCGGTATAACGCATGAACTCCAGCCA
>CAZPAS010000186.1:0-3110 GCA_964584575.1 uncultured Dehalococcoidaceae bacterium
TACCTCCGTTGGAGGTATGGGAAAAGGTCTTCGTCAAGGATGCCGAATTTATGGAGAGTACCCACGGCAAGGTGGGCTGCGTAATCTGCCACGGCGGCGACAGCCAGCAGGAAGACAAGGAACTGGCGCACGCCGGGGTAATCAGAGACCCGTCTGACGGCGACTGTAATACCTGCCACCAGGACGTGGCTCAAACGCATGATTTAAGCCTGCACGCCACCCTCAGCGGTTTCATGTCCGCCCTGGAAGCCAGGGGCGGCGACGTATCGGAAGGTACCCCGCTGGCTACCGCCATTGAAAATCACTGCCAGGAGTGCCATACTACCTGCGGACAGTGCCATGTTTCACGACCTGACGAGCTTGAAGGCGGGCTTGTCTCCGGACATGAATTCCGCCTGACCCCTTCCACGAAATATAATTGCGTTGCCTGCCATGGTTCCCGCGTCGGCGCCGAATACCTGGGCGAAAACGAGGGTATACCGGGCGACGTCCACTGGACCCAGGAGATGATGCTCTGCACCGATTGCCACAGCGCGGAACTCCACGGCTCCGGAGGCACTGATGCTACCCGATACGATAATCCGGACGTGGTCAGGTGCGAGGACTGCCACGAGGATGTCTGGACGGATACCTCCGGTAATCCCCAGCACGAACAGCACCTCGGAGATCTCTCCTGCCAGGTCTGTCACTCCATCTCTTATAAGAACTGCTACGGCTGCCATGTCTCCATCGATCCTGAAGGACTGCCCTGCCGCACCAGCGAGCCGTCCGTCATGCAGTTCGAAATCGGCTATAATCCACTCAGGTCTACGGAAAGACCTTTTAAATACGTAGTGCTTCGTCACGTACCGACCTGTACCGGCACCTGCGATTACTATGGCTTTGACCTGCTTACGGATTTCAATGCAGTTTCTACCTGGAAGTACGCCACCCCGCATAACATTCAGTTGAACACACCCCAGAACGAAAGCTGCGATGCCTGCCATACCGATATTGAACTGTTCCTGACCGAAGAAGATATCAGACCCGATGAAAAGGTAGCCAATGAAGACGTCATCGTTGACGAACTGCCTGAACCAGTAGGGAAGTAGATATTATGAAGATAAGTCGTAAGGATTTCCTGAAGGGCGCCGCCGGAGCGACCGGCCTGCTGCTGATGCAACCGGCGGCTAGTGCCATGGCCAAAGACTCGCAGACCTCCGAGGGTATGGCGATGCTGATTGACGTTACCAAATGCGTCAGTTGCTGGTGGTGCTACGCCGCCTGTAAGGACTACAACAACCTGCCGGAAACCGGCAAGCCCAGTTTGACGGAACCGCCGGAGCTCGCTCCCAGCGTTTGGACAACGCTCCACCCGGTGCTGAATGAAAACGTCTGGACTTCCCGCAAGAAGGCCTGCAATCACTGCACCGACGCCGCCTGCGTCGAGGTCTGCCCCACCGGGGCTTTAAGCTATAACGACATGGGATTCGTCCAGTACGACAAGGATAAGTGCTCCGGTTGCGGGTACTGCGCCGAGTTCTGTCCTTTCGGCGTGCCGCAGATGGATACGAATAAAATCACCGGCGTCGCCATTATGAATAAATGTACTTTCTGCCACGACCGCGTTACCAGCGGCGAACAGCCTGCCTGTGCCGCCGCCTGTACCACCGGGGCGATTACATACGGCAATCGTGCCGACTTAGTCGCCGAGGCAAAAGCAAGGGTTGCCGAACTGGGACAGAACGGTGTTCAAGCTACGACTTACGGGATTAACGAACTGGACGGACTTCATGTCATGTACGTCCTGAACGACTCGCCGGAAGTATACGGACTACCCGCCGCACCCGAAACACCCCCCACCGGCATCGTACGGAACGTGCTCAGCTGGCTGGGCGGCGGTCTGGCAATCCTGGCGGTGGCTGGCTTCGGACTGAACTATCTGGCGGCGCGGTTCAGGATGAGGGGAGGAGAAAAGGAATGACGGAAGCAAGAGTTGTCGAACGCTTCAGGAAACGCACCGTCTGGTTTCACTGGATTCATACGGCGGCTTTCCTGGTACTATTGGTCACGGGGGCAATACTGTTTCTCCCCGGCCTGGGCGGTCCCGCGGCTGGCGGAATTACCCGGTCCATCCACCGCATCGCCGTATTATTCTTCGTAGGCGTGCCTATAGTGTACTTTATTATCAACCCCAGGATGTCCCTGCAGTTCATCAAAGAGACGCTTACCTGGGGCAAGGACGACTTTATATGGCTGACCAAGGCGCCGGACTATTACTTCGGCGGTGACGAGAGTAAAATGCCGCCGCAGGGACACGTGAACACCGGTCAAAAGATGTGGGAGTTCATCGTGCTGGCTACGGGGGTTCTCTTCGTGATATCCGGTATTTTCATGTGGTTCCTCAAGGATACGCTGGCGCCGGCCGTTTTCCAGTGGTTCGTCATCGTCCATGATGTTGCCTTTGTAGTGGCTTTTCTCATGCTGCTGGTGCACATCTACACGGGTTCCCTGCACCCCAGAATGACGGAATCGCTGCGTTCCATGTGGGACGGGAAAATCTCCGAGAAATATGCCAGAGACCACTATGCTAAATGGTTCGAGGAGACATCCGGTCGTAAGGACTAGTTGCCGGGCAGCCTGCGTGTAGTTAATGCCCCTCTGTTGTTCTGTATTGCATGGTAGCTATTCGCCAAGATGTACCCTGCCCCAGACGCCCACCACCCTCACCATGGACTCGTATACATCCGGGTCGGACTTGGTTCCCCTGGGGGCGCATATCTTGATATAATTATTTAAAACCAGCGCGCCAACGCCGTCGATAGCGGAACGTACCGCCGCCAGCTGAGTCACGATGCTCTCGCAATCACGCTCATCCGTGATCATTTTCTGGAGACCGCGTACCTGTCCTTCTATCCTCCTGAGGCGTTTGACTATCGCTTCTCTGGTAACTTCGTTGCTTTCTTCCCTCGCCATTTCATCCTCCGTAAAGGGATATTAAAAACATATACTCCAATATTCTACATCACCACCGTATAAATGCCAAGAAAAGGTATTGACACGGTAAAGGAGTGAATGATAAACTATACCCCAGTAGGGTATCTTCGGCTTAGCTACCCTAATGCTCCAAT
>CAZPAS010000187.1:0-3085 GCA_964584575.1 uncultured Dehalococcoidaceae bacterium
AGTAATTGAATATGCGGTTCTCGCCGTCGCTTTACATAAGTAAAAAAACGAATATAAACGAATCAGCTTCGCTTTGAAGCTAAGAAGAAAAAAAATTCAAAAAAACGAATAACGAATCGCCTGGTCCCTATCTCCACCCCTCGCACTTGTCCTTCACCATTACGACCCCCCACCTTTGCATCTGCTTTCCTCATCACATTATAATGTTGATTATATTGTGCAATTAATCAAAAGACGAAAGGATTCTTGACATAAATGTCATATCCCGGGCTTTTCCAGCCGGTTAATATCGGCAAAGTACGCATCAAGAACAGGATTGCCATGGCGCCGATGGGCATCGTGGGCCTGACCACGCCGGACGGTAATCCCAACCAGCGCGGCATCGATTATTACATCGAACGGGCGAGGGGCGGGGTGGGCCTGATTATCACCGGACTGTTCCAGGTGCACGACGAAACGGGCAACCGGGGCGGCCCCAGGCACATGATAAACCGGGCATCGACGGAACCTTTCGGCAAGATATGTAAAGGCGTCCATGCCCTGGGCGCGAAGCTCTTCGTGCAGCTGACGGCGGGTTTCGGGCGCGTGACACCCCTCCCCGGACATATCCACCAGCCGGTATCGGCATCGGCTGTTCCCAGTTTTTTTAATCCGGACGTCACCTGCCGGGCCCTGGAAACGGAAGAAGTGGAGGAAATCGTCGCGGCTTTCGGCACCGCCACCGATATCCTCCTGGCGGCGGGCATCGACGGAATCGAACTCCACGCCCACGAAGGCTATCTCTTCGACCAGTTCACCACGTCCATCTGGAACCAGCGGACGGATAAATACGGCGGCGACCTCAAGCAGAGGCTTACCTTCCCGCTAGAGGTCCTCGAGGTAATCAAGGGGCACGCCGGGGCGGATTTTCCGGTGCAGTACCGGTTCGGACTCAAGCACTACATCAAGGGCTTCAACTCCGGGGCGCTGCCGGGGGAACCGTACGAAGAAGCCGGCCGGGACATCGATGAAGGGCTGGAGATGGCGAAGCTCCTCGAAGAAGTCGGCTTCGATTCCCTGCACGTGGACGCCGGCTGTTACGACAGCTGGTACTGGGCGCACCCGCCGGGATACCAGGCGCACGGCTGCATGGCGGACATGGCGGCAATGGTCAAGAAAGTGGTGAAAATCCCGGTGATAGCCGTCGGCAGGCTGGAAGTCCCGGAAATGGCGGAAAGAGTCATCGTAGAAGGAAAGGCCGATATGGTGGCGCTGGGGAGGGGGCTGCTCGCCGACCCTGACTGGCCCGTCAAGGTTTACGAAGGCAGAGAAAAGGACATCCGACCCTGCATCGGGTGCCACGAGGGCTGTATCTGGCAGTTCATGAAGGGCGAGTCGCTCAGCTGCGCGGTAAATCCAGCCTGCGGCAGGGAGAGAGAGTACCGGCTCGATAAGGTAGAAAAGCCGAAAAAGGTCATCGTAATCGGCGGTGGTGTGGCCGGCATGGAAGCGGCAAGAGTCGCCGCGATTAGAGGTCACAAGGTTGTTTTATACGAAAAAGGGAAAGATTTGGGCGGTCACTTAATCGAGGCTTCGGTGCCGCGCTTCAAAAAAGACGTGGGTACGCTGCTGGACTGGTACAAAAATGAACTCGAAAAGCTGGATATAGCAGTAAAAACGGCGATAGAAATATCCCCGGACACCATTTCGCAGGAAAAGCCCGATGCCGCAATCGTCGCCACCGGCTCGGTTCCTGTTATCCCCGACATTCCCGGCATTGATAATCCCAATGTAATCACCTGCATCGACCTCATGCTCGGCAGGAAAAAGGCGAAGGATAAAGTGGTCGTCATCGGCGGAGGTATGGTAGGCTGTGAGACGGCTATATGGCTGGCGGAGCAGGGGAAGCAGGTGACTCTGGTCGAGATGCTTCCCGAATTGATGGCGGGATTTTTATCCGTTCCCCTCATGAACCGCATGATGCTTACCGACCTGCTGGCCCTGAATAAAGTGGAAGTCCTGACCGGCGTCCGCGTCAACGAAATCACCACCGAAGGTATTAATATCGCCGCTAATGATACGGAGAAGACGATTAAAGCGGATACCGTCGTGCTGGCGGCGGGTCTCAAGCCCGATGATACGCTGTCCCGCGAACTGCGCGGTAAGGTCGCTAACCTGTATAATATCGGCGACTGCCGGGAGCCGCGTAATATCATGGGGGCTATCTGGGACGGCTTCGAGGCGGGGCGGACTATATAACGGCAAGACACGTAAGGAGGTAATCCGGAGTGGTTGAAAAGACATCAAAGGTAAACGACGGGGTGAAAACGGTGCTCAGGACAGTCGGGCTAAGCGGCGTGACCACCGGCGGCGTGGAAGGAGCCGTGGACGTGAAGGACGGCAAGATAATCCGCATCCGGCCGCTGCGCTACGACTGGAAATATGAAAGGAAAGACCTCAATCCCTGGAAGTTTCAGAAAAACGGGAAAACGCTGGAGCCAAACTGGAAATCGCTGCCCGGTCCTTACTCGCTGGCATATAAAAAGAGGATATATTCTCCGAACCGCATTAAATACCCCCTGAAACGCGTCGACTGGGACCCCGACGGCGAAAGGAACCCGCAGAACCGGGGCAAGAGTAAATATAAGAGAATCTCGTGGGATGAAGCCGCGGAAATAATCGCCGCCGAGATAACGAGGGTGCGTGAAAAATACGGACCTTACGCCATATTAGCCCAGGGGGACGGCCATGGGGAGTGCAAGCTGGTGCAGGGCCCCCACGGACTGCCGGGCCTGCTGCTCCGGGCGCTGGGGGGCGGCTGGACGCAACAGATAAGGAACGCGGACAGCTGGGAGGGGTGGTACTACGGCGGCATGCACGTCTGGGGGACGGGCTTATGCGGTCACATGCTGCCCGCCGCCAATATTGTCAAGGATATTACTGAAAATACTGAATTATTACTGATGTGGGGCGGCGACCCCGAGACGACTCCCTGGGGATTCCGGGGGCAGTTCGCCAGCCGGCTCAGCTATTTCTGGACGGATATCGGCATCAAGCAGGTATACATCTGCCCCGAGCTTAACTACGGCGCCGCCGTCCACGCCGA
>CAZPAS010000188.1:0-3069 GCA_964584575.1 uncultured Dehalococcoidaceae bacterium
AATGGTTCGACGACGGAGACCAGCGTTTTCACCCGGACAACATCATCTGGTGCGGACGCCAGACGAACATCATCGCCATCACCGATAAACAGACAGGCAAATTAGTCTGGCAGCTGGGACCTGTCTTCACCGCCACCGAAGCCCTCCGCAACATCGGCCAGATAGTCGGCCAGCACCATGCCCACCTGATACCCCGGGGACTCCCCGGCGAGGGCAATATCCTCATCTTCGATAACGGCGGGCAGGCCGGCTACGGCGCCCCCAATCCCGGTGCCCCCACCGGATTCAGCAACGCCCTGCGCGACCACTCCCGCGTGCTGGAGATAAACCCCGTCACGCTGGAAGTCGTCTGGCAGTATCCACCGCGACGGGAAGGGTTCGTGGGACCCGGCCTCGGCTCCTTCTACAGCGCCTTCATCAGCTCGGCGCAGCGCCTCCCCAACGGCAATACCCTGATAACGGAAGGCTCCGACGGGCGGCTCTTCGAGGTTACCGCGGAGGGCGATGTAGTCTGGGAGTACCTTAGTCCGTACTCGTTCAGAATGCCGAAGATAAGTCAGGTCTACCGCGCCTACCGCGCACCCTACGCATGGGCTCCTCAGGTCGATAAGCCTTCTCAGGAAGCCGTTACTCCTCCGGAAAATACTAGATTCAGAGTCCCCGGTACTTCAATCAAGCGCCCGCGGGAAATTACCAGAATCTCGGCACTATAATTGACTGTACACCAGTGATATAATGAGGGTAAGGTGCGGGGGGAGCCGGGCGATGCGTGAAGCCTTGCTGTACGAAAAACTGCCGGACTCGAGGGTAGAATGCCATACCTGCCAGTGGCGCTGCCGGATAAATCCGGACAAGTTCGGCGCCTGCGGCATGTATCAGAACCAGGGCGGCACGCTCTTCAACCTCAACTACGGCCGGGTATCGTCTGTCGCCGCCGACCCCATCGAGAAAAAGCCCCTGTTCCACTTTTACCCCGGCACGCTGTGTTTCTCCCTCGGCACGCTGGGCTGCAACTTCCACTGCAAGCACTGCCAGAACTGGGAAATCTCCACCGCCGATAGCTCCTCGCTCTTGCACGGCTGCCGCGAGCTCTCGCCGGAAAAGTCGGTGGAACTTACGAAGCAGTACGAATGTAGCGGCATCGCCTGGACTTACAACGAGCCCACTATCTGGTTCGAGCATACCCTCGACTCGGCGAAGCTCGCCAAAGAGAACGGACTTTATACCGTCTACGTCACCAACGGCTACGCCACTCCCGACGCGCTGGACACCATCGGCCCCTACCTGGACGCCTGGAGAGTCGATATCAAGGGCTTTACCGACGAATTTTACAGAGCCCTGCCGGGAGTGCCGCGCTGGCGGGAGATTCTGGATGTCACCAAGCGGGCGAAAGATAAATGGAACATGCACGTCGAGGTGGTGACGAACATCGTCCCCACCCTGAACGACGATGATGAGCAGCTTACGGGAATTGCCAAGTGGATAAGAGACGAGCTGGGCGAACTCACCCCCTGGCACGTGACCCGCTTCCACCCCCACCACCATATGACGCACTTGCCCTCGACGCCGCTGGAGACAATCGACCGCGCCTGCGAGATTGGTCGGGAAGTCGGACTCAAATTTATCTATGCCGGCAACGTGCCCGGCCACGAGAGCGAAAGCACGCGGTGCTACTCCTGCGGCAAGACGGTCGTCAGGAGGTACGGCTACCAGACGGATGTCACCGGACTGGACGGCTCGCGGTGCCGGTCCTGCGGGGCGGAGCTTAATTTCCGGTCGCCCGACTCGCAAGGAGGGGTAAGATGATAAGAAATCCGTATGTCGCCGGATATTTTTACCCGGGTTCAGCTTCGGAAATCAACGCCATGATGGCCAAGTTCATTGATAAAGACGCGCCCAAAGAGGAGGCGGTCGGACTGCTCATGCCCCACGCCGGATACCAGTATTCGGGGGCGGTGGCCGGGGCGGCGCTTTCCAGAATCGTTTTCAAGGACACCTTCATCATCATGGGACCCACCCACTCCGGACTGGGCGAGCCCTTCAGCGTGATGGTCGAGGGCACGTGGCGTACGCCGCTGGGCGACGTCGAGGTGGACTCGGAACTGGCGCGGCGAATCGTCGCCATCTCCGAGTACGCCGTGGCGGACGTACGCGCCCACCAGGAAGAGCACGCCGTCGAGGTGCAGGTGCCCTTCCTCCAGTATATCGACCCGCACGTGCGCATCGTGCCTATTATACTCGCCGGGGCGCCGTCGGAAATCTACAAGGAAATCGGACACAGCATCGCCCGGGCGATTAAAGAACTGAAGCGCGAGGCGGTAATCCTGGCCAGCGGCGATATGACCCACCGCGAGCCGCAGGCATCCGCCGCGGAGAAGGACATGAAGGCGGTGGAAGCCATGCTGGCGCTGGACGAGGACGAACTGACGGAACGGTATAAAAAGTACCGGATATCCATGTGCGCCCACGGACCCGTGGTCACGCTCATCGCCGCCGCCAAAGAGCTTGGCGTCACCGGGGCGGAACTGGTGAAGTACCAGACCAGCGGCGACGCCACCGGCGACTACGACGAAGTGGTCGGCTACGCGGGCGTCATCTTCAAGAAGGGCGGCATGCACCCGCTGACGGCCCTGGCAAAGGAGACGGTGGAGACGTACGTCAAAGAGGGGAAAACACCTCCGCCCCCCGCGGACCTCACCCCGGAGATGAAGGAAAAAGCCGGTGTCTTCGTGTCCATCCACAAGCTGGGCAACCTGCGGGGATGCATCGGCACCTTCGAGCCGCAGCAGGATAACGTGGCTGAAGAAATCATTACCAACGCCGTAAGCTCCGCCACCCGTGACCCGCGCTTCCCGCCCATTGCCCCCGAGGAGCTTAAAGACCTCGACTACAGCGTGGACGTACTCACGAGTCCCGAGCCGATAGACGACGAGAGCCAGCTCGACCCCAAAAAATACGGGGTAATCGTGGAGGCGGGGTGGCGCAGGGGCCTGCTCCTGCCCGACCTTGAAGGCGTGGACACGGCGGCGTACCAGATAGACATCTGCCGTCAGAAGGGCGGCATCAGCC
>CAZPAS010000189.1:0-3049 GCA_964584575.1 uncultured Dehalococcoidaceae bacterium
CACTTCCGGTTCCACCGCCAGCACGCGGGCGATGCATAGCCTTTGTTGCTGTCCCCCGGAGAGTGCCAGCGCCGACTGCCCCAGCTTGTCCTTCACCTCGTCCCAGAGGGCAGCCTGCTGGAGGCTCTTTTCCACGATATCCTCCAGTTCGATACGGTTTTTCCTGCCGTGCCGTTTCGGACCGAAAGCCACGTTCTCAAATACGGACATAGGGAAAGGATTGGGTTTCTGAAAGACCATGCCCACCCTTTTACGCAGTTCCACCACGTCGATGTCGCTGCCATAAATATCCACGCCGTCGAGTTCGACTTTCCCTTCGACCCTCACGCCGGTAATAAGGTCGTTCATTCGATTAATAAGTCGCAGGAAGGTGGACTTGCCGCAGCCGGAGGGACCGATGACCGCCGTTATGGCGTTTTCCGGAATGTCCAGGGTAATATCCCGCAGCGCCTGGAAGTCACCGTAATACAAGTTTAAATTCTTCGTGCTTATTCTGATTTCTCCACTTACGGGAATTTTTTTATCCACCAGTTCTAAATTGATATTCATGTGCTGTACCTCCGTTTACGGGCGCGCAGCCGGATAATGGTGGCGATGACGTTGAACGAGAGCACGACCACCAGCAGGACGAGGGCTACACCCCAGATTGTCGACTTGGGCATTCCGGGGATATGGGCGGCTACGGTATAGAGGTGATAGGGAAGCGCCATAAACTGGTCGAGGGGCGACTGCGGCAGTGCCGGGAGGAAGAATGCCGCCCCCACCACCAGAATCGGCGCGGTCTCGCCGGCAGCGCGGCTCATTGCCAGGACGGCGCCGGTGATTATCCCCGGCATCGCCTGCGGCAGGACGACGTGCCGAATTGTCTGCCACCGCGTGGCGCCCACCGCCAGACTGCCTTCCCGATATTCTCGGGGAACGGCCAGAATCGCCTCGCGCGACGTCGTAACCGTCATAGCGAGCGCCTGGCAGGCAAGCGTCAGGCTGGCGGCGAGAAGCGACATGCCGAAGTGAAACATCAGCACGAACACCCCCAGCCCGAAGAGTCCGTAGACGATGCTCGGCACACCCGCTAGGTTCACGATAGCCATGTTCACCGTGCGGGTCATCCAGTTATCAATGGCGTACTCGCTTAAATAGACTCCCGCCAGCACGCCCACCGGCAAGGCGACGATAATCGTGCCCAGCATGAGGTAAAACGTTCCCAGGATAGCCGGGAAGATACCGCCCGCCTTGCCTGCCTGCGTCGGCGCCTGCGACAGGAATTCCCAGGAAATTGCGCCAGCCCCGTTGAGAATTATCACGACGATAATAACGATAATCGGCAGGATCACCACAGCGGTAGCCGCGATAAGAATCGTAAAAGCTGTTTTCTGCGATATCTGTCTTGGTGGCGTACGGGCTTGCATGGCTACCTCTGGAACTTCCTTTTCTGTCTTTCGAGCACACGGTCGGCGACGAGATTAACGAACAGTGTCAATATAAATAAAATCAGGCCGATGGCAAAAAGCGCTTGGTATTGCAGTCCACCACGCACCGCGTTGCCTATCCCCGAGGCGATGGCCGCCGTCATGGGCATCATGGGCTCGGTGGGGGAAACGGGTACCGCCAGCGCACCCCCGGCAACCATCAGAACTGTCATTGTCTCGCCGATGGCGCGCCCCACCCCCAGCATCACCGCCGCCGTAATCCCGGATAGTGCGGCGGGTATGCAGACATGCCATATGGTTTCCCACTTCGTCGCCCCCAGGGCGTAGGACGCCTCCCGGAACCCGTCTGGGACGGCGCGCATGGCGTCCTCGGAGACGCTGATTATTATCGGCAGGCTCATAAAAGCCAGCATAATCCCGGCGGTCAGACCGGAAAGCCCTGTGTTCAGGTTAAAGGCGCTCTGCACTAGCGGGGAAAGCAGCATCAGCCCGATGAAGCCCATTACCACCGAAGGAAATCCCGCCAGCAGTTCGATGATGGGCTTGATGGTCTCCCTGGCGCCGTCCGGGGCTACCTCGGAAAGGTAGGCGGCGCAGGCGACGCCGATAGGCACAGATATCGCCGTGGCGACGACGGTTACCCACAGGGTAGCCACGAAGAACGGCATGATGCCGAAGGTGGGCGGCTCGGAGACAGGATACCAGTGGGTGCCAAAGAAGAACTCCCACGGCGGCGTATCGAAGAATATGGGCACCCCTTCCTTGACCAGCAGGATGATGATGCCCAGCAGGACGACTATCGCCAGCAGACCCGCCAGGTAAATCCACCCTTCTATGAACTTCTCGCCCAGACGCCACCGCCGCGCCAGCCCCCCGGCCGGCACGGCAATGGCATCGGCTTCATGTGCGTTTCGCCTTAATTTCATTATTCGGTTTTATTCTATTACTCTAGCGGGACATAACCTACTTCCGTGACCTCAGCCTGTCCCTCGGCGGAGAGACAATAATCGATGAATGCCTTGATAACCCCGTCGGGAGCGCCGTCCGTGTAGAAAAGAAGCGGTCGTGCGACCGGATAGGTGCCATCCAGGGCGGTAGCCACGCTGGGCAGCACCCCGGCGTCATCGGCGGTCTTCTTGATTGCCAGCGGTTTAACCTCATCGGTAACGTAACCCAGACCAGGGTAGAAGATAGCATTGGAATTTCTGGCGGTTTCGGAGACGCCTTCCTCGGTCGAGGGGAGGAACAGGACTTTAGGTCCGTACTCTAGGGTCTTGTCCTCAGAGTCCAGACCAGCCATCTGCACCACGTGCTCCTTGAAGAAGACGTGCGTGCCGGAGTTGGTATCGCGGGAGAGGACGACAATGGCAGCGTCATTACCGCCGACTTCCTTCCAGTTAGTTATCTTGCCGGTGTAAATGGCAGACAGCTGGGGAATCGTTAGTTCGGATACGGGATTGGCGGGATTGACCACCACGGAGAGGGCATCGGTCGCCACCTGGATTTCGTACGGTTCCACGCCGTTGGCCCTGGCGTCGTCAATTTCCGATTGCTTGATGGTTCGCGAGGCCTGGCAGACATCGGTGGTGCCGTTTATCAGGGCGGCGATGCCCGCCCCG
>CAZPAS010000190.1:0-3043 GCA_964584575.1 uncultured Dehalococcoidaceae bacterium
GTCATGGCGGCGCTCGGCGAGCCGGGCACGCCTTTACCCTTCCAGCTCCCCGGCTTCGGCGATAACACCACCGGCATGTACGCCGCCTGCGCCATCATGATGGCGCTCTTCCACCGCGAGCGTACCGGCGAGGGCCAGGAAGTCTGCGTTTCCCTCATCGGCGGGGGGATATGGTCGATGGGCATCGTCCTTTCGTCCGTCCTGGCGACGGGCCTGGACTATCCCCGCGTATCAAGAACGTGCCAGAGCAATCCCATCTTTAACAGCTACGAGTGCGCCGACGGCAATTGGCTCCAGCTTGCCTGCATCCAGGGAGACCGGTACTGGTCGGATGTGTGCCAGGCGCTAGATATCTGCGACATGGAGAACGACCCGAAGTTCTGTACCCACGAAAAGCGCATGGAAAACAACCTTGAACTGATACCGGTCCTGGATAAAATCTTCAAGTCGAAAACGAGAGACGAGTGGGTGGAGAGGTTTAAAGGGCGGAACATCATCTGGACGGTGGTCAAGACACCGGCGGACGTCGCCAGCGACCCCACCCCCTGGGCGGACGGGTATTTTAGGGAAATCGACCACCCGGCGGGGAAGAAACTCAAGGTAATCATGCCGCCGTGGCAGTTCAGCGAGACCCCACCGACCATACGCCGTACCGCCCCGGAGTTCAGCCAGCACACCGAGGAAGTCCTCACCGAGACGCTGGGCTACAACTGGGACGACATAACCGCTTTCAAGGACAAAGGGGTCATAAGCTAGGATTAAGGAGATACTGATGGGCGATTTATTAAAAGGAAGGGTAGCCGTGGTCACCGGGGCCGGTAAAGGACTGGGACGCGCCGAAGCTATGGGCCTGGCGGCGCAGGGAGCGAAGGTCGTTATCAACGACCTCGGTGCGGAAATCGACGGCACCGGTTCCTCCGGTGTCCCCGCCGATGAAGTGGTCGCGGAGATAAAGCAGGCTGGGGGGGAAGCCGTTGCCTGCTTCGCCAGCGTAGCGACCGTCGATGGCGCGGAAAGTATTATTAAAACGGCGGTGGACAGCTTCGGGCGAATCGACGTGCTGGTGAACAACGCCGGTTTTACCATCGACCGCATGGTCTATAACGTCGCCGACGAGGAATGGGACCCGATAATCAAGGCCAACCTCTACGGCACTTTCTACTGCACGCGCGCCGCCTGCCGCGTCATGCGGAAGCAGGGCTACGGCAGGATTATCAATACGTCCTCTCATTCCGGACTGGGCAACATGGGGCAGGTAAGTTATTCCTCCGCCAAGGAGGGCATCGTGGGGCTGACGCGCACGGTGGCGAGGGACATGGGCAGGTACGGCGTGACCTGCAACGCCATCAGGCCGGTGGCGGGGACAAGGGGTATCCGGGAACTAATCGAGAAAAAAGGGCTTCAGGAAGCCTGGGGCAAGGTTTTCGGGCAGGAGGAAGCGGATAAACGGATAAAACGGATGCTGGAGGTCAATCTCCCCGAGGACGTTGCCGACCTGGTGGTCTATCTTGCCAGCGAGGAGGCGGACAACGTCAACGGCTGTGTCTTCGAGGTCTGGCACGGGCATATCGGCATCTATACCGACCCTCCGCCGGTGGAACAGGTCCTCGCCAAAGAGGGACGCTGGACACCGGAAGAACTCGTCAAAGCGATGCCGGAGACGCTTACAAAGGACAAAACCCGCGAAATACCGCCATTTTTCCCGTTTTAAATAGGGGTGTTTAAGAGGGGCTTCGCCCCTCTTTCAGTTATTCCCCCTCCCTTAACCGAAGGGAGGGGGACAAAGGGGGAGGGTTACCTAATTAAAGAGGAGAGTAACATGGTAAAGAAAATCGACCATATCGCCGTTGTAGTTAAGGACGTAAAGAAAGCGGCGAAGCTGTACGCCGACATGTTCGGGTTCGAAGAAGTGGAGAAAATGGACGGACCCGGCGGCGAGTTCACCACCATCATGGTAGCCGCCGGTGATATCAGGGTGGAGCTGTTCCAGCCCCTGAAAGAGGGCAGCTTCATGAGGTTCCTGGAGGAGCGGGGCGGCGGACTGCACCACGTATCATTCCTTACCGACGATATTGAAGGTGAGTTAAAGACCCTGAAGGCGCAGGGCAGGAGACTCCAGAACGAAGAACCGATGGAGCTCCCCGGCGCAAAAATCGTCTTCGTTCACCCTGGTGCCGCGGAAAATGTACTCATCGAACTGGTGCAGAGGGACTAATCTTCAAGCTATTAACAACGGTATCAGCTTCCTCGCGCTGTCCAGTTTTTCCAGGTTCAGCAGCGTCTGTAGCAGTTCTTCCGCCTTTTCCTTTGAAATCCTGCCGCAGAACTCCACATTGGTCCAGAATTTGGCGATTATCTCGTCTTTGGACATCGGGTTTTTACGCGGGTCGCCCTTGGCGGGGTCGCAGGACTCGGAAAACTGCCGCCCGTCGTTGAGGGTCACGGTGACCTTGGCGGCTTCGAACCTCACGTAGGCGCTGGGCGTGAGTTTAATCTTCTGCATAAATATTGCCGTATGCGGGTCGCGTATGGCTTCCTCGGTGAAATGCTCCGGCTTGACGCTCCCGTGCACGAAAGCCGTCGCCACCGCGTAATGGTAGCTGAAAGCGGCGTTGCCGTGCGGAAACTCTCCGATTTTTAGCGGACTGCCGCAGATATGGTCGATGCCTCCCTGGGCGAGTTCCAGGTTCACCGACTTTACATCGTCAGCTGTGACGCCATGTTTCTTCATAATCGACAGGGAGCAGTCGATGGCAGCGTGGGGGATGCGGCAGCAGGAATAGGGCTTGATGGTGCCGTCGGCGTAATATACCGTCCCCAGGTCACGGGTCAGGTATTCCGGTTTCTGACATCCCTCGGTGAACATTTTGTAGTAGCCGAACTTGCTGAACAGCGCGTCCCTGGGTCCCGTCCAGCCGACTCTGGCAAGCTGCGCGGAGAAAATGCCCGCCCGCGCCGATACACCCTGCGGCAGCTTGAAAGCGACCGTGCCGTCCCAGATTATCTGGAACGTGCTGCCTATCTGGTTGAGGACGATGCCGAA
>CAZPAS010000191.1:0-3030 GCA_964584575.1 uncultured Dehalococcoidaceae bacterium
CGGGGGCGGTTGCCCGCCCCCGAGGACTATCTTAACTATGTACTCCGCTTTTGTGGTCTATTACCGATGTTTGATTCCACATGCGGCGTCCTGGAAGAACATGTGCTTATTAACGGTAACTACGCCTACCTGGTCGCTGACGGCAATCTTGGGCAAGATAAAGGCGATACCGAAGCTGGTGTACAGTGCCTTGGCGGCTCTCTGCCATTCTGTGTAGTACTCCTTGGCTTTAACGGGGTCGGTCTCGACGATGTATTGGTCGAAGAGAGCATCAACAGCCGGGTCGACTGTTGCCACATGTACGCCGTAGGAGGTGTACATATTCCGGCAGTAGTAGGTGCCGTTGAAGGCGGCGCCGGTCCATGACCATATCCAGCCGACATTGGGTGCATCTGGTTCGCAACCCTGCGGCATGAAGAAATAGGCCATCCAAACACCTGCTTCGACAACTTCTATACTTGTCTCGAAGCCGACTTTGCTCCAGTAGCCATCAATTGCCTGGAAGAAATCAAGCCCCGGTCCTGCAGTTGTGAACATATGGACTGTCGGGTCTTCCCAGGCATCGGGGTAGCCTGCCTCGGCCATTAGACTCTTGGCCAGTTCGGGGTCATAGGGGTCCGGAGCAATCAGGTCATCGGTCACGCCGTAACCTCCCGGAATCAGGAAGAACCGACCGCCCGGCTCTGCCTCGCCCTGGTAATAGGTGGCGCAGAGCTCCTCACGGTTGATAGCGTAGGAGAGGGCCTGGCGGATACGGATATCGTGTGTCGGTCCGGCTGTCTCGTAATGGGGTGCTACAAAAGCGAGAATCTGGGGCGAAGGCATACCTACTATGCGTGTTTCGTAGCCTTCTGATTCCAGCTCAACTCGCCTATCCGTGGTGAGGCCGAGGGGGACGTCTACCTCGCCCCGCTTGAACATGGCGACCTGGGTTGACTCTTCAGGGACCTGAAGTTCTACCAGGTACTGGAACTCGGGTATGTGTTCCGGCTGCCAGTAATCCGTGTTGGCTTCCACCGTGAAACTTATCTCGGGAACATGCTCCACGAACTTCCAGGGTCCGGAGCCAATCGGTTTAGCGCGCCATTCTTCCTCTCCGACCTCGTCAAAATATTTCTTGGAGAGTATGCGCACCCAGCAGAACGAGTCTACCAGCGGCGGCTCGGGGTTCTTGGTTACAAATTCATAGGTATACTCATCCACAACTCTATGGGAAGCCATGTTGTCACGAAGCCCGGGAGACCAGGGATTTTTGGACTCGTCAGAGGTAAACCTTGACATGGTAAAATATACGTCATTAGCGGTAAGCGGGTCGCCGTTGTGGAATTTAATGCCTTTGCGGATATGGAATGTCCAGGTGAGACCATCGTCAGATAAATCCCAACTTTCAGCTGCCTCACCGATATAGTTCCCATTTTCGTCAAAGGTAAGCAGGGAATCATACAAATACATGCCCCAGGTGGATTCAAACAGGGTGGGGTCGGTGGCTTCAACACCGAAGTTCGTCTGGGCAATGGTTAGCGTACCATAAGGTTCTACCGGCCCAGGTTCCGGTTCAGGTTCCGGTTCAGGCGCCGGGGTTGGTTCCGGCGTTGGTTGCGGGGTTGGTTCCGGTTCTGGTGCAGCACAACCACCTAAAATCAGGCTGGCTGCAAATACTAAAATTACTGGAATCAGGAATAGCTTCTTCATTTTTGCCTCCTTGTAAGTATCGGGTTAGTATTTCTTTTTCTTATTTTTACTAATACCGAACCTCCTTATAACTTAGATTTGGGTCACTTCCATAATGTGTCATGCTTACGTACATAATAACCCATTTACAGGTATGCGTAGTAATATACGAAATACTCGTATATTATGTTGAATTTAGTATAATATATGCTATGTACCGCTAATTGTCAACTATAATATCCACCGATGTTGCGTAATAGATTCCAATAACCTTTATATATATATCATCACCTCTCCGGAAGGGGGGAGGAATGAGGTATGTTTGCAGCCAGGAAATGCAGCATGAAGATAAAAAATGGCGTTTTGTCGATTACGACCCTGCCGACCTGCTGAAACGGGGGTACTTATCGACGTTATTGACAATTTGTGCCGAAGGAAACCAAGCTGAAATAATCGCAACCAGCGGATTTGACAACCCACGAATTGAGTGTGCTAAGATATTGGCGCGCGAAGCTGGCTATGCAAAGCGTCAATATTCTCACTGAAGGGCTATGCAAAGCGTCAATATTCTCACTGAGGGGCTATGCAAAACGTCAATATTCTCATTGAGACTGATGAACTGGTTACCGGCCCTGACGCTACCAAGGAACTCAGACTTTACTTTACAACTGTCTCCCGATTTACTATAAAGGGTAAAATATTTTCACTCCCTGTCCATGGCGTTGATTACCTGCATACTAACGAGGTCCAGGGAAATCACTGACCTTCATCCTGAAGGACGTTCGGTTAACACTAACAATTGAGGAGGAAAACGATGAAAATAGTACTCGCACTCGCCATTGCCTTTATATTGATAATGGTGATGACACCCATCGCTCTGGCAGATTCGGGCACGACTGTCTATGTCAGTGTCAGCGTTGACGGCGAACTATTGGTTGCCGCGCAGCCGGTTAATGTCACTGATATGACCGTCGAGGCCGTAATCAAGGCAGCCCACGCGGAGTACTACTCCGACGGTGAAAGCGGCTATGTAGCCGGTATTGACCCGACTTTCAATATGTATCTCATTACCCGGTGCTGGGGCATTCCAGCCACTCCGTACGTCATTGTTAATGGTGCCCCCCTCGGCGCGGACCTGTCGATTCCCGCAACCGTCGATGCCGCGCCGGTCGCTGCCAATGACAACATCATCATCTGCACGGGCAGCGACATGATGAATAATCCCGTGCAGCCGGTATCTCTGACGTCAACCCTTTCCGGCGATTCCGCGACGGTGACGGCAACGCTCTGGACGCTCGACTTCATGACATTCATGTATTCTTCCGCGCCTCTTGCCAACGCGAATGTCGTCGACCCGAC
>CAZPAS010000192.1:0-2970 GCA_964584575.1 uncultured Dehalococcoidaceae bacterium
ACCTTGATAACCGGCTGCGCCAGCAGGTGCCCGTGGGTCGGCAGTATATTTCCGGAGAACCCCTGGAACAGCCCGCCGATTTCCTTCTTGCCCTGGCGCGGTCCGTGCGTCCAGATGTCCGCCACGGCGTCCTCGGTGAAGCAGTCCAGCATGTCGTCCCACTGCTGGCTCGCCAGCGCGAAGATATAGTCGTTGTGCAGGCACTTAATCGCCTCGATGTCCTCCAGCGTCTTCAGACGCTTCTCCATTTCCTCTAAAGTCACGTTAAACCTCCTTGTTGTAATACCGCTCCATTATAGTGCAGGACGGGTGCGATGATAAAGCTCATCAATATATCAGGTACACGCCCGCCAGGACCAGGACGATACCGGCGACGACCCGCCAGTTAAAGACGTCTATGCGCCGGTTAACAATCCAGGAAAAAAGCAGCGTGAAAACGACTATCGTGGCGAAGATGGGCTGGGCGATGCTGACCGGCGTCAGCCGCAGCGTCGCAAAACGGAACAGGTGCCCCACGACCAGGATAACCGCCGCAACCGCCAGTATAATGAACGTACGGCGGTCCAGCCGGATTACGTTATGGCGCTGCTCGCCGCGTAACATGAGAACCAGCAGGACGACGACGAACGCCGCCAGGTACATCACGAAGGTTGCCGCGTAAATGGCGTCCGTTGCCTGCATTACGGGACGGATTAACGTCGCCGATCCCGCCGAGCACAGCGCCACGCCCAGCCCCATCAGCAGTCCGCGCGTGGAAATCCGGAACGTCCTGCGGCTGATTTCCGTGGTCGTCAGCACCGCCCCGCACATAATCATCAGAGCCGCAAATACCTGCACTACGGTTATCGTTTCGCCGAGCAGCACGCCACCGAAGATGACCGAGAATATCACGCTGGCCCGGGTGATAGCGACGGTTGGATTGGCGCCGATGATGCGCGTGCTGTTGAAGAACAGGTACCTGGCGATGAGCAGGTGGAGCAGGCCGGCGGCGATGAGCAGCGTGTAATGCTGCCATGAAAATGTCAAAAACTCCCGCCATTCGCCGAAGCAACTCACCAGCAGCACGAATATCGGCGTGCCCACCAGCAGCGATACCGCCAGCGACGTGAACGACTCCTCCGCCTGATACGTCGAACGTCTAATCAGTATCTGACTCAACGCGAACGTCGCTGCCGTTAGTATGGCAAAAAGAGGTCCCAGTCCCATCACAATATCCCCTATTATTATGTAAAGCCCTGCCCGTTTACAGGCTCATTTAACACTAACTGGTAGAATTTCTTTATAACAAACGTTGACTGTTACTATTGTAACACCTGCCGGTTAAAACAACTCCGCCCGAATAACATCAAGGAGATTATGCAGTCCCCACTCTCTTACCGCCGAGACATGAACCGTTTTCTCGCCGGCGTCCACGTCCTGCGCCGAGAAATAGTCCAGAGCTGCTTGCTCATCCCAGTCACGGCCGGTGTCCAGCACCAAATCAATCTTGTTCAGCACCGTAACACGCGGTCTATCAGACAGACCCAGTTCGCCGAGGATATCCTCGACGGTCTGGCACTGCTCCGGCGCGTCCGGCGAAGAAAGGTCGACCACGTGCAGGAGCAGACCCGCCTCGGTAAGCTCTTCCAGGGTTGCTCTGAAGGCGCTGATAATAGTCGGCGGCAGTTTGCGGATAAATCCCACCGTATCGGTCAATAAAACGACGTTGTTATCCGGCAGAGCCAGGCGCCGGGTGGTGGGGTCGAGGGTGGCGAACAGCCGGTCGTCCGCATATATATCCGCCTGGCAGAGGGCATTCAGCAGCGTGCTTTTCCCGGCGTTGGTATAACCCACCAGCGCCACGACCGGTATACCGCTCTTCTGGCGTTTCTGACGGTACAACGAGCGGTGCTTTCTAATCGACTCCGTCTGCTCTTTCAGGCGCTGAATCTTGCGGCGTATCAGGCGGCGGTCCGTCTCCAGCTGCGACTCACCGGGGCCACGGGTGCCGATGCCGCCGCCGAGCCTCTCCAGGTGACGCCACTGACCGGCGAGTCGTGGCAGGAGATACTGGTGCTGGGCAAGCTCTACCTGCAGGCGTCCCTCGTGGGTGCGGGCGCGCGCGGCGAAGATATCCAGGATTAGCGCCGCGCGGTCGATTACCTTGACATTCAGGGCTTCTTCCAGGTTGCGCTGCTGGTTGGGCGTCAGCTCGTCGTCGAGGATAAGGACCGTAAATTCGGTCTTCTCTTTAAGTGCCAGAAGCTCCTCCAGCTTTCCCTTGCCCACGTAAAGGTCGTGCGAAGGCGCCGGCAGCTGCTGGACAATCTTCCCGACGACCCGCGCGCCGGCGGCACGCGCCAGCAAAGCCAGTTCTTCTATGGAGTTCTCGGCTGATTGCCTCGCCCTGCTTCCCTTGTGAGTCACCGCCAGCAGCAGGGCTTTTTCCGTCGCGGACCTGGTGGCAACCGTGTTCCTGGTGATAGTATTCTCCCTGCTACAAGATTATGTAAACTTACCTCTTCGGCGTCAGGCGCCGCGTATTACGCCACCCGGACAGGCGGGACAGCCCCTTGACCAGCGCTGCGTCCGCGATAGTCAGCGACAACCTCACGTAGCCTTCCCCACTCCTGCCGTACCCCACTCCCGGAGTGACCGCCACGCCTACCTGGTCGAGCAGGTCAGCCGTGAAATCCACCGAGTTATAGCCTTCGGGGACTTTCGCCCAGACGTACAGGCCCGCCCTGGGTGTGGTGACCTCAAGTCCGATATTGCTCAGTACCTCGACGATAAGGTCGCGTCGCCTCTGGTAGATGTTATTATGCTCCGAGATGCAATCCTGCGGACCGTTCAATGCCTCTATCGCCATGTACTGGATAGCCTGGGGAATCCCCGAATCCAGGTTCGACTTTATCGTCCGCAGGGCGCCGATTGCGTCGGCGTTGCCGACCGCCATGCCGATACGCCAGCCGGTCATGTTATAGCTCTTGG
>CAZPAS010000193.1:0-2966 GCA_964584575.1 uncultured Dehalococcoidaceae bacterium
AATTAAGGAAGAAACCACCGGGAGTACGGTATTCGAGGGTGGCGGTGGTGGCGTGGGTGTTACCGTGGGCGCTCAAGGTAAGAAGACCGACGTGGAACTGACATCTCGAGAATGGGACTATCAGGTAAAGGAGTTTTTGGACAAAATAAAGTAAGTATCTGTCACGGTGAAGACATATCATACCCGGAAAAAGGGGGAAACGAAAATGGCATACGAGGCAAAAGACTACAGCAAACTCATCGGCATGGAAGGTTTCAGCGAGACCCTGCTGAAAAACCATTTCACGCTTTACCAGGGATACGTGACCAATACCAACAAGCTGACGGACATACTGGCGACCATGTTGAAAGAGGACAGGACCGGCACCCCGGAATATGCCGAGCTCAAGAGGCGGTTCGGGTTTGAATTCGACGGCATGCGCCTGCACGAGTATTACTTCGGCAACCTGGGCGGCAAGACTCCTCTGGACAGGTCCGGCGTGCTGGCGAAGAAACTCGCCGGGGCATTCGGGAGCTACGATGCCTGGGAGAAGGACTTCCGGGCTACCGGGGCGATGCGGGGCATCGGCTGGGTGGTTCTTTATCAGGATGATACCAATGGCGGGTTGTGCAACCAGTGGATTAACGAGCATGAAGTCGGTCATCTTGCCGGCTGCCGTCCCATCCTGGTGATGGACGTCTTCGAGCATGCATATATGCTCGATTACGGTCTGAAGCGTGCCGACTACATAGAGGCGTTTTACAAGAACATCGACTGGAAAGCGGTAGCCGACCGGCTAAAGTAATCCAGCCGGTATGTGCTAAATCGGGATTGTCCTGCTTCTACTTTTTCAGCAGGCTGTGCAGCGTTTCTTCGAGCTGTTTGACGCTGTACGGCTTGGCGATGACCGCGCTGAATCCGTGTTTTTTATATTCCGACATTATGGGGTCGGTGGCGTACCCGCTGGAGACGATTACCCGGGCACCAGGGTCGATTTTCAGCAGTTTACTGACGGCTTCTTTACCTCCCATGCCGCCGGGGATAGTCAAGTCCATGATAACGACGTCAAAAGGTTTATCTTCTTTCATGGCTTGCGCATATTTCTCCAGAGTTTCAGAACCTTCGGTGGTTGTTTCCGCTTCATAGCCGGCCAGTTTCAGCATATTAATCAGCATTTTTCTGATGACTTCGTCGTCGTCCATGACCAGGACTCTCCCGCCGATAGCAGCGGGCTTAAACTGTTTTGGCTCGCTTTTCATTCTGGCCGCCTTTCCGGAGGCAGGGAGGTAGATGTGGAAGGTCGTCCCTTTATTTTTTGTGGATTCGGCGAGAATATAACCTCCGTGGTTCTTGATAATCGAATAGGCAGAGGACAGCCCGAGTCCGCTACCTTTCTTCTTCGTGGTGAAGTAAGGTTCGAATATCCGCTGGAGATGCGCTTTGGATATGCCTGTACCCGTGTCATGTATATCGATGCGCACATATCTGCCGCTGGGGAGGGGCAGGGCGCTTACTTCTTTAGGAACCGAGTTCATACCCCTGATATTCACCGTGCCCCCTGCCGGCATGGATTCATCAGCATTGATGACCATATTGTGGATGACCTGGTTAATCTGTCCTTCATCGACTTCGGTAGGCCACAGGTCGTCCGGCAGGGATAGTTCCAGCCTGGTAGCGGAACCTCTCAGGGCGAAAGTAGCCGACTCTTCAATGAGTCTGGAAATATCAACCGTTTTCTTGACGGGTTTGCCTCCCCGGGCGAAAGTCAGCAGCTGTTGCGTGAGGTCCCGGGCGCGCATGGCTGCTTTTTCAGCCTCTTCCAGCGTTTCCGAAGCCTTTTCCGAAGAAGCTGTATATTTCTTGGCTAACCCGATATTTCCCATAATGCCGGTCAGGAGATTATTGAAGTCATGGGCGATGCCGCCGGCAAGCGTGCTGATGGATTCCAGTTTATCGTTTCTCAAGCGTTCCTGTTCCATTAACTCGTGTTCCGCTTCCAGGGAAATATCGTGGAGGGCAAAGGCGATATCCGTGGCGACCTCTTCGAACAGGGATACCTCGTCCGCGTCCGATAATATGGCTTCCGGCATGGAAGCGCAGAGCACGCCGTACACATTACCTTCATATTCCAGTCTGGCTGCCAGCCCGCATACACCCGTATAATCGGGATACAGCGGGCATTCAGTACATGTCGTACGCGGGTCCCGGGTAATAACAACTTCCCCATTGTCCAACGCCTTTTTTATGCATTGAGGCAGTTCTCCCCGTTTCAAGGCCTTCAGCATCGGTGAGAAATTGCTGTTAAAACCGCTGTGAGTAACCCCCAACAGCTTGCGCGAGTCATCAAGCAGGGCAATCCAGGCGCTGTTGAAGCTCCGACTCTCTACAAGAGTGTTGCATACACCCTTCATCATTGTGTCGCGGTCCTTCTCCCGCGTTATCAATTGATTAATGTCACGGATAGAGCGTAATGTGCGATTGAGGTTGCTGATTCTTTCTTCCGCCAGCTTGCGTTCGGTAATATCGGTGGCGACGGATATCATACATCGTTCGCCTTTGATGTCTATTAACTCGGCGGAGAAGAGGGATGTGCGTATCTCGCCTGACTTGACGCGTAACTGTACTTCTTCGCCGGATACCTGTCCGTCTTTCTTGAGTTTTTGCATTATTCGCGTACGATGTCCGGGATCTACCCAGGAGCCGAGTTCAGTTGTGCTTTTACCGATTATTTCATCGCGCGTGTATCCGGTGAAGCGGAGGTAGCTGTCATTGACGTCAATGAACGTGCCGTCTTCAAGTCGGGTGATGACAATTCTATCCGGACTTGAACGGAAAGCTCTGAAGAACTTATCTTCGCTTTCCCGCAGGGCTTCCTCAGCTTGATTACGCTCGGTGACATCTCTTGCCATTACCTGGATGCCGGTAATCTTACCCGCCGCTTTCATGAGACTGACGCGGAATTCCCCGATTCGCGGCGTACCGTCCTT
>CAZPAS010000194.1:0-2950 GCA_964584575.1 uncultured Dehalococcoidaceae bacterium
CAGCAGTTCATCTGGAAAGAACCGGGAACCACTTTATCATCGATCCAGAGTATCAGGTGGTTCCATTCCTCAAATTTTTTTATCGTCTGCGGGTCCATTTCTTCAGGCGTATGAACATCTGTAAGAATGTATTGTGCATATTTGGATTTAGCCACTTAACCTCTCCTTTAATAAAATTTTAGTGAGCAAATGAGAAGATAACAATTATTATAGCTGGTGTGGGATGTATATAGACTCATATATAAAATGTACGTTTGTCAGCGGGCCTGTTAAATAGTGTAAAGCAGCTATTATTCGGACTGTAATTACGGCTATTAGTATGTTTAAAACAATAGGTAGTTAGCCAGTAATAGTTTTGAAATTGCGACTGGTTACGATTCTCAGAATTCGGCCAAAATTACTGTCAAATTCCCACATTTTACCCATCAACAAGATAGCTCAAATGAGGCATTGTATAGATTTTATCTTGATGTTTAACTATATAACGAATGAGTACCTCAAAGTCAGGGTTTGCCGTTGTATATGGTTTTATCTTCCACTATTGGACAGAAACGAACTCGAAAATATTCAATCCGTGTCGTTATAGCTAAAACAAGTCATTGATTAGTCAAATTATCAATGTTTAACTTAAATGAGGAGAAGCATACGGCATAGGCCAGGAGACGTGACGGACCGTGATTATAGGCATTCCCAGGGAAATTAAAACAAATGAATATCGCGTGGCTATGGTCCCCGCCGGTGTCAAGACCCTGGTAGAAAAAGGGCACCGGGTGCTGGTGGAGAAGTCAGTGGGTGAGGGAAGCGGCATCTCGGACGAGGAGTACCGGCTTGCCGGTGCCGAGTTGAAGGAATCGGCCAGTGAAATATTCGGGGAGGCGGAGATGGTCATCAAGGTAAAGGAGCCAATCCGTGAAGAGTGGCCTTTACTTACCGAAGGGCAGATACTGTTTACTTATCTGCATCTCGCCCCGGCCCTGGAACTGACGAAAACCTTATTGGAGAAAAAGGTAATAGGTATTGCCTACGAGACCGTCCAGTTGCCGGACGGCTCTCTACCGTTGCTGGAACCAATGAGTGAAATTGCCGGCAAGCTATCGGTACAGGTGGGCGCCTGCTATCTCCAGAGGGAAAATGGCGGCAGCGGAGTTTTACTGGGCGGTGTGCCGGGAATCAGGCCCGGTAATGTTGTCATCATCGGGGGCGGAACTGTCGGCACCAATGCCGCTAAAGTAGCGCTGGGCATGGGTGCCAGCGTCACTATTCTGGATATAAATATAGAAAGACTGAGATACCTGACCGATATCCTTGGCGGCAGACTGGTCACCGTAGCTTCTAGCAAAAACAATGTCGAAGCCGTCTTGGTTGATGCTGACCTCGTGGTGGGTGCAACACTAATACCGGGAGCCAGGGCGGAGAAATTGGTGACGAGGGATATGCTCGCTAAAATGCGCAAGGGTTCCGTACTGGTGGATGTTGCAGTCGACCAAGGCGGGTGTTGCGAGACATCTGTCCCTACCACACATGATAACCCGGTATTCGCTGTCGATGGTGTGCTCCATTATTGCGTGGCGAATATTCCTTCGGTAGTTTCAAGGAGTTCAACATTTGCTTTGACCAATGCCACATTCCCCTATGTTTTAAAACTGGCGGACATGGGTTATCGCGGAGCATTACAAACGGACGAGACACTAAAGAAAGGTCTCAACGTCTACAAAGGCAAACTGGTATACGCACCGGTGGCCAAATCACTGGGTTTACAATACACCTCTTTAGATAATCTTCTATAACTTACTCTTTATTAGTTAACTTAACGATATATATATAGTCATACCAATAATTATTTAAAGGAGAATTTTCATGATATCGGAAGCAGAACTGGCCGAGCTATCCTATTCGGGCGCGCCGGAAATATTAACCGATATTCCCGGTCCCAAGAGCCTTGAGGTACTGAAAGATGTTCCCAGGTACGAGTCTTTAACCCGGCCCGGCGGTGCGTCTCCGCCGGTCTTCGACGAGGGCATGGGCACTACTGTTAAAGATCCCGACGGTAACCTTTTCATAGACTTAACGGCGGGGGTGGCCGTAAGCGCGGTAGGTCGGCGGCATCCGAAGGTAGTCGATGCAATACAGAAGCAGATGGGAAAGATGATGCACGCTATTGAAGCGGTGAGCACCCGCCGCACAGAACTGGCTAAAAAGATATCCGGCATCATGCCCGAAGGCCTGCGCGATAACTGCGTCAGCTATTTCACCCAGAGCGGCAGCGGTGCGGTGGAAACAGCTATCAAATTTGCCCGGCACCTGACGGGGAGGTCACAAATTATCGCCTTTCACGGAGCTTACCACGGGGTGTGGGTTGGTTCCGGGGCGCTGACTACAGGGGATCACTACCGCCACGGCTACGGGCCTCTGATGCCGTATGTAATCCATGTGCCTTATGCCTACTGCTACCGGTGCTGTTTCGGACTGGAATACCCAGGCTGTGGCCTCCAGTGCGCCAAATACGTTGATTACGTGCTCAATACCCCCTATACCGCGGCTGACGACGTTGCTGCGCTCATTGTGGAGCCGTTACAGGGTGAAGGCGGCTATTTGGCACCACCGCCGGGCTATATGGAGATGTTGAAGAAAGCCTGTGAGAAGAAGGGGGTCTTGTTTATCGCCGATGAAGTCCAGACCGGAGCGGGACGCAGCGGTAAGATGTGGTCAATTGAGCACAGCGATGTCGTCCCGGACATGCTGATATGGGGCAAAGGTATGGGCGGCGACCTGCCCATGGCCGGGGTGACCTTTAAGTCTGAATTCGCCGATAAATTCGTGGAGGCATCACAGCCGGGCACCTTCGCCGCGAACTCCCTCTCCGCCGCCGTCTGCATGACCAATATCGATATCCTAACCGACGGGGATGACGAACTCATGGGTCGGGCAGCGAAACTCGGGGAAGAGGCGA
>CAZPAS010000195.1:0-2922 GCA_964584575.1 uncultured Dehalococcoidaceae bacterium
TGACTATATCATCGGGACCCGGATAAAAGGCTTTTTCCAGCGATGAGCTTGCCGGAGCCGGGACGTCCGGCAGTGACACACGTAAGACCGGTGCTTTAAGGTAACCGAAGGCTTTCTCGACTGCCAGGGCGGCAATCTCGGCGCCCACGCCGCAGGTCTTCCAGCCCCCGTCGGTAACGACCAGTCGCCCCGTCTTCCTGACCGATTCGAACAGGATTTCCTCGTCCAGGGGCTTAATGGAACGCAGGTCGATAACCTCCGCGCTGATACCTTCCTTTGACAGGCTGGCGGCTGCTTTTTCTGCCTGGACCGCCATGTACGAGGTCGCGGTTATCGTGACGTCCTTTCCTTCTTGCCTGGTTATCGCTTTTCCAAGTGGTACGGAATACAGCTCCTCGGGCACATCTCCCTCATCGTTGTACAGCCAGCGTTCGTCGATGAAGAGCACCGGGTTATCATCCTCGATGCTGGCCACCAGCAAGCCTTTGGCATCGTGCGGCGTGCCGGGCATGACAACCTTGAGACCCGGAATATGGGCGAATACTGCCTGTAAGGCCTGCGAGTGCTGGGCGCCCTGTTCACCGCCCCGGTTGATAATCGCCCAGATAGTCAACGGAACGCTAAGCTGCCCACCGAACATGTAATGCCAGTTTGCCGCCTGATTGGCTATCTGGTCCATGGCGTAATACATGAAGTCCATCCTGGGATGTACCAGCACCGGGCGCATACCGGCTAATGCGGCTCCCGCAGCCACTCCGGTAATACCGTTTTCCGATACGGGAGTATCGATGACGCGTTCCGGGCCGAATCGGTCGACGAGCCCGACGGTCGTACTGCCCACATACCATGGGCTGGTAACTCCCTGACCGATGAGAAATACCCGGTCATCTTTCTCTAATAACTGGTGCAGGGTTTCGTTAATCGCCCGGACATATGATAATTTTCTCATTATTTACCAGCCGTTCAGGTCTTAAACACGTTATTCAGAAGTTCATCTCTATCAGGAAGGGGACTCTCCTTGGCGAAAACGAGGGCTTCCTCTATTTCCTTTTCGATATCGCGACGCAGCCGGTCTTTATCGGACTCACTGATTACGCCGCCTGCTATCAGGTGTTTCTCCAGCGTCTTTATGGGGCACCTTGCCATCCATTTATCCAGTTCTTTTTTACTGCGCAGCCCCTTATCCAGGTCGAAGTTAGGCCCCACGTGCCCCCGCCACCGGTAAGTCATGCATTCGATTAACGTCGGACCTTTGCCCCGGCGGGCGGCTTCGATTGCCTTTTTTGCCGTCCGGTAGACCTCTGTCACATCGTTTCCGTCGATTCTTACGCCCGGCATATTCAGCGTACTTGCCTTTTTATAAATCTCACTATCTGCGAGGCAGGAAGATACCGGCATGTGGGTGGAGTACAGATTGTTCTCGCAGACGAATATTACCGGCAGTTTCTTCAGGGAGGCGAAGTTCAGGGTCTCGTACCAGACGCCTTCGTTAACGGCGCCATCGCCGAAGAAAGACACGGAAACCGAATTCTTCTTCTGCAAGGTAAAAGCTAAAGCCACTCCCGCAGCGGGCGGTATTGACCCCGCAACGATAGCCGTGCTTCCCGGGAAACCAATCTCGGGCGAAGCCAGGTGCATGGAGCCGCCTCTTCCCCCGGCGCAGCCGGTCTCCCTCCCGTACAACTCCGCCATGAGTGTCCTGAGGTCGCCGCCCTTGGCGATGTAATGACCGTGCGAGCGGTGGGTGCTGAAGACCATGTCGTCCCGTCGCAGGTTGGCGCAGACGCCCGTGGCGATTGCCTCCTCCCCGATATACAGGTGGCACGGGCAGATGATTTCTCCACCGGCGACGAGGTCCGCCACCTTTTCTTCAAAAAGCCGGATTTTCAGCATGGTGGCATACATGGAACGCAAGGTCTGCGCCGGAATGTCTGCGTTGATGCCGTTTTTCGTCATATTATCGAATCCACCTCAAATCTATACAGAAAAAGCCCTTCAGGCAGGCTTTATCTGCTCTTCTGTCCGGTATTTCGTATACCACTCGACGTATTTCCGCAAGCCTTTCTCCAGGTTGTATTTGGGTTCCCACCCCAGCAGTTCCTTGACCTTGGTCGCATCGGCGATAAGCCTCTGGACCTCCCCGATTCTCGGCTCGGCGTGGGTGGGTGACAATTCGCCCTTCTTGCCGCACAGCTCGATGAGCATATTGGCCAAATCAATGATGGATACCTCTTTACCGCTGCCGAAATTAATCGGCTCCGAGATTTTCTCCTTGTGATTCAGTACCGCGTCGAAAGCCGCGACCGTGTCCTCGATATACGTGTAGTCCCTCGTCTGCTTGCCGTCTCCGAAAATGGTGGGGGGGATATTATTGAGGATTTTCCTGGTGAATATGGATATTACCCCGCCGTAGCCGATATCTCTTTGCCGGGGACCGAAGACGTTGAAGGGCCTCATTATCACAATATCCATGCCGTAAGTCTGGATATAGGCATGGCACATCCTGTCGGCGGCAATCTTACTCGCCCCGTAGGGGTGGGGGGCGTTCAGGGGGTGCTTTTCGTCCATGGGATGGTACAGGCTCGAACCGTAGACCTCGCTCGTGGAGGTGTTAATGACTCTGCTGACATCGTACATCCTGGCCGCTTCAAGGATGTTCTGAGTGCCCAGCACGTTTATTTCGTAGGTCAGTCCGGGCTCGATTACCGACCTGTCGACATGTATCTGCGCCGCCAGATGGAACACAACATCGACGCCCGGCATGATTTTTTCCAGCAGGTCGAGATTTCTGATGTCCCCGTTAATCAGTTTAAAATTTCTATGAAATGTCAGGTGTCTGATATTCTGAACGTTTCCGCTCATAAAGTTGTCCAGGCAGAGTACGGTGTGTCCCGCTTTTACATATTTTTCGCAGAGGTGACT
>CAZPAS010000196.1:0-2895 GCA_964584575.1 uncultured Dehalococcoidaceae bacterium
TCATCGGCTTCTCCGGCATCTGGGTGCTGGTGGACGAGGCACACATCACCAACATCGCCCTCCGCCAGGAATACCAGGGCAAGGGACTGGGGGAACTGCTGCTGATTGCCACCATCGACCTTTCCATGACGCTGCACGCCAGGGTGATGACCCTGGAGGTACGCGCCTCGAACGAGATAGCCCAGCAATTATACGGCAAGTACGGGTTCGAAAAGGTGGGATTGCGCCGCGGCTATTACCTTGATAACCGCGAGGACGCGGTAATAATGACCACGGAAAGCATCACGTCGACGTCTTTCCAGGAACGACTCGAAGAACTGAGAGAAACCCTCGCTAAAAGGCTGAACAGCCCGTCGTCTACGGAATAGGCGACCGGTGCTTATCTGCGGAATATTCCGTGTTTCTTGGGCAGGTATGCCGGGTTATTCATGTTGGCGTAGACCCATTCCTGTAGCTTCTCCATGCAGGAAGTCAGCGGCGCCTGCAGTCTTTCGACGTCGCCGGGCGATATGTAGCCGGTCGAGCCCAGTTTGCGGGCGGTGTCGATGGTGACGTTGAGTTCGGATACCTGCTCGAACAAGTCCGTGAGGTTGCTCCTTAACTCGTCGGGCAGGAAGTCCACCTTTTCTCTATGCTTGTCCCAGGCGCCCGTCCGGAACCTGCCGGGTACGTGTCCTTCGTCGTAGTTCTGACACATCTTCTCGTTATGCCTGACGTCGGAAGCGATGCCGACGACCTTGCCAATCGGCGCCCGCCGCGTACGCCATCCCTGGAGAACGACGGCCAGCACCAGCACCAGCACCAGCGCGACGCCGATAAGTATCGTCGATACTAAATTGCTCAAAGTACAAGTCCCTTCTAATAACTAATAACGGATACATGAAAATTATATTAGAAGCGCCGCCCAAACACAAGCCGAACAGATATCCGCGTACCCTCTTTGACCGCTTCACAGGGACATGCTAGAATTATCAGACAGGGGACCAAGTGGTCAAGGAGGCTGTCTATGTCCGGGCATTCTAAGTGGCACTCGATTAAACACCAGAAGGGAGTCGCCGATGCCAGGCGGGGTCAACTTTTCACGAAACTGACGCGGGAAATCATCGTCGCGGCGCGCGAAGGCGGCGGAAATCCGGAGATGAATTTCCGCCTGCGTCTGTCGATACAAAAGGCACGCGACAGCAATATGCCGATGGACAACATCGACCGGGCGATTAAGAAGGGCACCGGTGAAATCGAAGGCGGCGCTCTCGTCGAGCTTACGCTGGAAGGCTACGGACCCAACGGCATAGCGATACTCGTCAGCGCCCTGACGGACAACCGCAACCGCACCATCCAGGACGTCCGGAGCACGTTCACGCGGCACGGCGGCAGCCTGGGAGAAAGCGGCTGCGTCGCCTGGCTCTTCGATTCCAAGGGGGTTATCACCATCAATGCGGAAGGCGTGGACGCCGACGAACTTGCCCTGACGGCAATCGACGCCGGCGCCGAGGACGTCAAGGTGGAGAGCGACTACGTGGAGGTGTATACCGTCCCGGAGGAACTGGAAAAGGTCAGGGAAGCCCTGGAAAAGAACGAGGTGGAAATAGAGTCCAGCGAGCTGCTGAAGGTGCCGAAATCGCTCATCGAACTCGATGAAAAAGCCGCCATGCAGGCACTTAAGCTGCTGGACAAGATTGAAGATATAGACGACGTACAGAACGTCTTCAGCAACGCGGATATCCCGGATTCCGTCGTGGAGGCATACCAGGCAGCCTGAGATGTGAGATGAAGATATTAGGAATCGACCCGGGCACGGTGGTGATGGGCTACGGTGTGATTGAGAGTGAGAATGACGAGATTGCCCTGGTCGATTTCGGTGCTATTACCGCCCGCCAGCGCACGGACATCAGCGAACGACTCCACCAGCTTTACACGGAACTCCTCGACGTTATTTTGCGGCATCGCCCCGATGCCGTCGCCGTGGAGACGCCTTTCGTTTCCAAGAACGTGAAGTCCGCCATGGCCATCGGGCGCGCCCAGGCGATAGCCCTGCTTGCCGCCGCGGGCAAGGGAATCCCCACCTATGAATATCCCCCGGCGAAGGTAAAGCAGCGGGTGGCCAACTACGGCGCCAGCAGCAAGGAGCAGGTACAGGAGATGGTGCGTCTGCTGCTGGGTCTGACGGAAGTCCCCCAACCCAACGACGCCGCCGATGCTTTAGCCGTGGCGATATGCCACGTGCAGGAGATGCATTTGAAGGATATCCTCGTCAGGGAGAGGGAGGAATAATGATAGCGAGCCTGAGCGGTAAACTGGAAGCGGTCGGCGCCGATGGGGCGATTATCAACGTGGGGGGAGTGGGGTTCCGGGTGTCCATGCCCACCACCGCATTGAGCGCGCTGGGCAAGCCCGGCAACGAGGTCAAGATATTTACCCACCTGCACGTGCGGGAGGACAACCTCTCACTGTACGGGTTCGCCTCCGCCGAGGAACTGTGGCTCTTCGAGACGCTTCTCGGCGTCACGGGACTGGGGCCCAGGCTGGCGCTGGCCATGCTCTCGGCATTAAATCCGGAGCAGATTACCACGGCCATCGCCACCGGCAGCACGGACATGCTGGACATGATACCGGGCATCGGCAAGAAGGTCGCCAACCGCATCGTGCTGGAGCTCAAGGAGAAAATCGGCGCGGGCTGGATTGCCGCCCCGGCCACGCAGGCGGCGCAGGAAAACACGGAAGTCCTGACGGCGCTGACATCGCTGGGATATTCCGCCGCCGAGGCCGTCAAAGCGGTGGCCGCCTTGCCCGCCGAGCGTGAAGACCTCGACCTGGAGGAGAAAATCAAGCTGGCTTTGCAGTACTTCGGGAGCAGGTGATGAAAGCAGCCGAGGGGAAAATCGGGCGGGTCTTTGT
>CAZPAS010000197.1:0-2798 GCA_964584575.1 uncultured Dehalococcoidaceae bacterium
ATGCAGATGGTAAAAAATCTGGGCTTTACAGCCGCCAGGGCCTGCGACCTCGGGGGCTTTGATTTACCTCAAGACCCTTTCCGGTGGCACATCACCATGCTGGCTACCAACGCCTCCCCTCTCATGGCTTTGAAAATATGCCGGATGTTCCGACTCTGGAGTGTTAGCGCACTGCTGGACTGGGAACGCCGGGCAAAAATGCTGTTCGACCTGGCTTTAAAGAGGGGCGGGGTCTATCACGTGTACGGGCACTCCGCCGAACTGGAAGAAAAAAACGAGTGGGATAAGCTGGAAAGGGTGTTGAAATACCTTTCTCATCGGGAAGGTGTAAAATATATGACAAACGGCGAGGTTATCAAATACTGGAAAGGATTAGCCTCTCCGGACGGGGTTAAGGCGGACTAAATATGGGCGAGAAAACACCGGTTGCGTTCGCGGTAATAGGTGCCGGCAGCACCGGACAGGCCATGGCGGCGCACCTTGCCCTGATGGGCTATCGCGTCAGGCTGTACAACCGGCACGAAGACAGAATCAAGAATATAATAAGCCGGGACAACGGCATCAAGCTGGAAGGCAGGGTAAAAGGCACTGGCAGGCTGGATACGGTTACCACCGATATACACAAGGTCGTCCGTGACGGGGATATTATATTCATTGACGTTCCGGCTTCCGCCCACCGGTCGATTGCGGAGATATGCGCGCCCCATCTTGAGGACGGACAGACGGTTATCCTCAATCCCGGGCGTACCGGCGGCTCTATTGAATTCTCGAGAGTCCTGCAGGAGAGCGGGGCAAAAGCCGACGTTACGATTGCCGAGACGCAGACGGTTATCTACACCACGCGGTCCACCGAGGATGCGGAAATAGAAATATTCGCGATTAAGAACCGGGTGCCGCTGGCAGCCTTTCCTGCATCCAAGACACAAACGGTAATAGAAAAGATGAAAGGTATCTACCCGCAGTTCGTCCCGGCGGGGAGCGTACTGGAGACCGGATTGAACAACGTGGGGTCGATACTCCATCCCGTCCCTACCCTACTCAGCGCCAGCTGGATAGAGTCGCCTAAGACGCGCTTTAAATACTATTACGAGGCTATCACCCCCACTATCAGCGGTCTGCTGGAAATCATCGATCGTGAAAGAATGGTGGTAGCCGAAGCCTTCGGGGTAAAAGCGGTATCGGTCAGAGAATGGTTGTCCCAGGCATACGGCGTCGCAGGTAACTCCCTCTATGAAGCCATCCAGAACAACACCGCCTACGGCCAGATAGACGCCCCGGAAACCCTGCGACACCGCTATATCCTGGAGGACGTTCCTACCGGGCTGGTCCCGATTGCTTCTCTGGGCGCTCTGGCCGGCGTGGCCACTCCCAACATTAATACCATGATTAATCTGGCTTCAAAGCTGCTCAGGATTGATTTCTGGGCAGAGGGCAGGACGGTAGAAAACCTGGGACTCAAGGGCATGAGTGTTGATGAGGTGAAGCAAATTGCCGAAGGAAAAGGGTAAGAAAAGAATACTGGGGGCGGCGCTGGGCAACTGCATACACGTCGCCGGAATAATAAATTTCCTGAGTCTGGCCGAACAGGAAGGCTATGACACCGTGTTCCTCAGTCCGAAGATTGCTATCTCTGAACTCGTACAAGAGATCAAACGTTTGAATCCTGATATAGTGGCGGTGAGTTACCGCCTGACTCCCCAAAATGCCAGAGCGCTGTTTGGGGAACTTAAAGACGCCATACGACGGCACGGACTGGAATCGAAGAAGTTTATCCTCGGCGGGACCGCCCCTGTGGCGGCGGTCGGCCGGGAGGCAGGCATCTTCGAAGCCGTTTTTTCCGGCGTTGAACCCAGAGAGGAAATCATAAATTATCTTCGGGGAATTACGGGAAAGGTTAAATCCGCGGTAAAGCATTCCGAGACACTTCCGGACGCTATCGATTCCAGATACCCGGTACCCCTTATAAGGCACCACCTCGGCCTGCCTTCTATGAAAGAAACAATCGATGCCGCCAGAGAAATCGCGCAAGCCGGCATCCTCGACATTCTCTCGATTGCGCCCGACCAGAATGCACAGGAGTATTTCTTTCACCAGCAGGAAATGGACGACAGCCTGAGCGGCTCGGGAGGCGTTCCCGTAAGAAAACCTGAAGACCTGGCGGCTATTTATAACGCCACCCGATGCGGTAATTACCCCCTCGTCAGGTGCTATGCCGGCACCCGGGACCTGACTAAATGGGCGAAGATGCTCAAAGAGACGATAAACGTTGCCTGGGGCGCCGTGCCCCTGAGCTGGTACAGCCAGCTTGACGACAGGTCGAAGAGAACGGTGCCAGCGGCGCTGAAAGAGAACATAGCAGCGATTCGCTGGTACGCGCGACACAACATACCGGTGGAGGTAAATGAGTCCCACCAGTGGGCTTTACGGAACACCTCGGACATCATTGAAGTGGCTACCGCCTTCCTTGCCTCATACGTCGCCAAGAAATCCGGCGTCAGGTGGTACGTCATGCAGTACATGCTCAATACCCCTGCAGAAATATCGCCGCAGATGGACCTGGCGAAAATGCTCGCCAAGATTGAACTGATTGAGAAACTTCAGGATAAAGATTTTACCTGCTACAGGATGGTAAGGACGGGTCTTACCAGCCTCTCCGCCAACCCCAATATCGCCAAAGGACAACTGGCTTCTTCGGTAACAATTTCCATGTCGCTGAAGCCTCACATCGTCCACGTGGTCGGTTATTCGGAAGGGGAGCATGCGGCGACGGCGCCGGTAATCATCGAGAGCTGCGAGAT
>CAZPAS010000198.1:0-2750 GCA_964584575.1 uncultured Dehalococcoidaceae bacterium
GCGCGCAGCGTTTGGGACGCTGAGGTCGGAGGTTCAAATCCTCTCACCCCGACCATTCAGCAGAGCATATTTTACATAATACTTGTCTTACGTATAATAAATTCTCGCTTACTTATAACATCGCAACAGCCTGAGTATGTCTTTATAGTCTAAATACCGCCGGTATCGAACGCAATTCCCGCATCGGAGAACAGCTTCTTCAGTTCCCTGCGTGCGAGTCGGGTAGGATTGCCGCCTTTATTTTCCCAGCGCTGAATCGTGGAAAGACTGACGCCAATTTCCCGTGCCAGATCTTCCTGTGCCCATCCTTTCTTTTTCCTTAACGACCTCACCTTTTCTTTTAATTCTTCCATTATCCCCTCCATGCTGTTGCAAGCAACGACTTACCTCAATTATTACATTAACGTTAAATTATAAAATGAAAGGTGACAGTTGTCAAATATTTGCCATCATTATCGTCGTCAGAATGCATTCCATGTGCCATATGTCACCGAAAAAAGGCTAATAATAATCTTGACAAGTTATCCGGATTCATTGTAGAATACGGAAAACGGTTTCCTATTTCCTTATAACTAATATGCCTTTCGAATCACAAAGCGTTGAACGCAAAGAACTGGCGATACTGAAAATCCTGAGCGAGTCCACGGAAGCGCTCGGGGCAAGGGTTATCGCCAATCGACTTAAAGAGTACGGCTTTGAGCTGGGGGAGAGGGCGGTAAGATACCACCTCAGGCACATGGATGAACGCGGATTGACCTTTTTAATGGGACAGCGTGACGGTCGAGTCCTCACCGATAAAGGCATGGAAGAAGTACAGTCCGCCCTGGTCCAGGACAAAGTAGGGTTCTCCATTTCCAAGATAGAAATGCTATCTTTCCGTACGACCTTCGACACGGCAAAACGCGCCGGTTTATTGCCGGTTAACGTCTCCCTGTTCAACAAAGGGGATTTCAAACGCGCCCTGCAAGCCATGAAACTGGCTTTCGATAACGGTTTCTGCACCAGCGACCTGGTTGCTATAGCTTCGGAAGGGCAGCAACTCGGCGAGGTAACGGTACCCCCGGATAAAATAGGACTGGCCACCGTATGCAGTATTATCTTTAACGGCGTACTGCTCAAGGCGGGCGTGCCCATGGAATCGAGGTTCGGAGGGATACTGCAGATGAGAAATCATCAGCCGCTACGCTTCGTGGAGCTTGTAGATTATTCCGGCTGCTCGCTGGACCCGTCCAGTATCTTTCTCAAAGCCCGCATGACATCCGTCGCCGAGGTTATAAGCATCGGCGAGGGCAAGGTACTGGCTAATTTCAGGGAAATCCCGGCGATATGTCGCAGTACCGCTGTCAAGATCATCGCCGATTTACAGGAAGCCGGGTTCAACGGACCGGTAACCATCGGAAATACCAGCGAACCGGTATACGAGATGCCGGTAGGGCTTAATAAAATCGGGCTGATATTACTCGGGGGACTGAATCCGGTGGCGGTAGCCGAGGAAGCCGGCATCAGCGCCGAAAACCTGGGTATGAGCACGGTCATGGAATACGGCGAAATGGTCAGGTTCAATGAAGCCGTCAATGACTACCGGGACCTGGAGAGGTTCTGGGAAGTGTCTGTTTGAACGTAAGAAGGGGATTAACATAAATACACAGCAATAATTTGAAAGGAGCATAGAAAAGAATGAATTTGCAGCGCCCCAATTCCAATGATGCCACCCGCACCGCCAATCGCAGCCGCAGTGTCGTACCGATGAGCGGACTCTGCACCCGCTGTATCGACGGGTGTACCGGAAACTGCGAGGTATTTAAAGCCACCTTCCGCGGCAGGGAATTGATTTACCCGGGACCGTTCGGAGAGATTACTGCCGGAGGCGATAAAGACTATCCGGTCGATTACTCGCACCTGAATATCCAGGGGTACGCCCTGGGAGCCAGGGGCCTGCCGGAGGGAGTGGAAGGAAATCCGGACACGGCTACGTTCCCGGCGGTCAACACGGAGACGGAATACGGCTGGGACATCAAGGTCAAGATGAAGGTGCCCATTTTCACCGGCGCGCTGGGCTCCACCGAGATTGCCCGGAAGAACTGGGAGCACTTCGCCATCGGGGCTGCCATCAGCGGCGTGACCCTGGTCTGCGGAGAGAATGTCTGCGGCATCGACCCGGAGCTTGTGCGCGATAAGAACGGCAAGGTAATGGCGGCGCCGGACATGGACCGCCGCATCGAGACATACCGCCGCTATCACCAGGGCTACGGCGAAATCCTGGTGCAGATGAACGTGGAAGACACCCGGCTGGGCGTGGACGAATACGTGCACAAAAAGCACGGACTGAACACAATCGAACTTAAGTGGGGACAGGGCGCCAAGTGTATCGGCGGGGAGATTAAGGTGAACAGCCTGGAAAGGGCGCTGGAGCTCCAGAAACGCGGTTACGTCGTCACGCCGGACCCGGCGGACCCGGTCAACCAGGCAGCCTTCAAGGACGGCGCCATCAAGGAGTTCGAGAGGCACAGTCGGCTGGGCTTCATCGAGGAAGAGGCATTTTATAAAGAAGTAGAACGACTGCGCAATATCGGCTTCAAGCGCATCACCCTGAAAACAGGCGCTTACGGACTGCGCGAGCTTGCCATGGCAATTAAGTGGAGCTCGAAGGCGAAAATCGACCTGTTAACCATCGACGGCGCCCCGGGCGGCACGGGAATGAGTCCCTGGCGGATGATGGAGGAGTGGGGTATGCCCAGCCTCTACCTGCA
>CAZPAS010000199.1:0-2732 GCA_964584575.1 uncultured Dehalococcoidaceae bacterium
CCGGCCGGCATGGTGCATACCCCGCTGGAGTTCAAGGAAATCCGCAAGCCCATCGTCTTCATGGACATCGCCCTTACCGCCAAGTACGTACGCAAGCCGGAAGACGAGTCCAAGCCGATAATGAGTGAGTAGCAGCGGACTTTATAACTACCTCAACGGTAATTCAGGAGCGGGAAGAGGCTATCAGTACAACCCCTCCCTTTTCATACTGACGTAGTCCTTCCCGCCGATGATTATATGGTCGAGGACATCTATACCGACGATTTCCCCTACCTCGGCGAGTCTCTTTGTTAACTTTATGTCATCTTCCGATGCCTCGGTATCTCCGGAGGGGTGGTTGTGGACAAAGATTACCGCGGCGGCACTGGCGGATATGGCCTCTTTGAATACCTCGCGGGGATGAACGATGCTGCTGTCCAGGCTCCCTACTGATATTTCCGCCAGCTTTATCAACTGATTCCTGGTATCCAGCAGCAAAGCCAGGAAATATTCCTTCTTCTTGCCCTTAAGCCTCCCCTGCACCAGGGCAGCCACGTCATCGGGGGTCTTCACCAGCGTCTTACCGGTCGATTCAGAATAGCCGTCGACGCGTCCGGCGAGTTCCACCGCCGCCTTTATCTGGGCGGCCTTGGCGATGCCGATACCCCTGACCTGGGCCAGTTCTTCCAGGGACGCCCCGGTAATCCCCTTGAGTCCCCCGAACTGGCTCAGAAGTCTCTGAGCGGTCACCATGACCGATTCCCCGGCGATTCCCCTCCCCAGTATCAGCGCCAGTATTTCCTGCGCGGACAAAGCCTCTACCCCCAGCCTCTGCAGCCTCTCCCGAGGCCTGTCGTTGACGGGCAGGTCGTGGATGGTCATGGATTCGTAATCAACCTGACGCGGCTTTTTCATGCCAGCCCAGTCTAGCACCAGCGGGACACCGATAGCAAGCTATCTGCAATTATCCAAAGGTACTGAGGGCAATCACTTGGTGAAAACCACCAGTCGATTTGATGGTGGGTTGTTACCAGAATGAGGGTTGACAGTATTCAAAATAAGTCCGTTAACGCATATTATCAGAAGTAGGTTCAAAGGGAATGATTTCTCAAGGGATATTCCCGGTAAAAGGAGAAAAATGCTCTGTGTAGTCCGGCCAAAAGCCTGTAAAAGATGCGGCGGCGACCTCTCGCTGGAATGTGATATCTACGGCGTTTATATTGAATGTATCCAGTGCGGAGCGAACTGGACCAACAAAGACATAACGCTGGCAAAAATTCACGATGCCGCCAAGACGAACAAATCTAAAGAAACCGTGCCTGCCGGCCGCCAGAGATTGCCTTAAGAGAACAGAGAGTTCTTAAAATCAGCCTGCCACAGGTCGTTCAGACCATCCATATCGAACCCGTATACCTTCTCCAGAGCGTCGTCGTAACCGCTGCCCTCTTTAAAGGTATTCAGCAGCTCCAGCATCTTGTCCCGTCCGTAATTATCAATAAGATACTCTACCAGCATGTAGCTTTCCGCGTAAGCCAATAACGATTCGTCGGCATAAGCAGAGAACGGACTCGCCAGGCTGCGTACCGTAATGAGATGTCCCTCGTTCCAGGCTTCAGCCAGGGCATTGGTAAAAACGGCGGTCAGTTCGCCTTCGGAATACATCGCCAGCCCTTCATCGAGCCAGACGGGTAAATCGCTGTAAGGATTAAAGGTAACCTGGTGTATCACCAGATGGGTCAATTCGTGGGAAATCGTCCTTTTGCCCCACTCGATATCGCCGGCATTGGGCGATATCCCTATGGCGATGATACCGTAGCGCGTATAAGCGACGCCCCCCGTCCATTCCTGCGGATATATCATCGCCCCCTGCAGGTCGGAGGAACTGGCATATACATAGAAACGCACCGGGTTCTCTAATTCGGCGCCGGCATTATCCGCCAGGCGGGTAAGTGCCGACTGCGTGGCTTCCATAAGCTCGCTGGCAAAGTCGCCGTCGCCCCGGTACCAGAGAATGGTCATATCGCCCTCGGTGATTTGCTGCCAGTCGTAGCGATTGTCTTCGATGTCAATGCGTGCCGACGTGGTACGCAGTTCTTTACCTCCGGCGTCAGTCAGCGTCCACCAGTAGTCCACGCTCGCGCCCGGCGGCAGCCCGCCCGTTTTCCTCATGTCCACGACACTTTGCGCCGTGACGGTACGCGAAGGAACGAAAGGTACATATATCTCGCTGAAAACATCGACGTGCTCCATGCGTTCGACCTTATAGCAGAGGCGAATATCGGTGATGGCAACGTCACTCTCGGCGGATATGTTGAAGATAAGCCTCATGGGGAAATCCATCTCCGCCGAGCTTGAAGTTACCGCCAGTTCGCCGTCGGCAAGTACCATGCCGGGGCCGAACACCCCGAGAGACAGGCAAATTAACAGCGCTATTAGTGAGACTTTCTTAATCATTCTTCATTACCAATCGAGGCGCGGAGGTATGCATCGATTATCTCGTCCAGACCGCCGTCCAGCACGGCTTCGGTATTACTGGTTTCATAATCGGTGCGGTGGTCTTTCACCATCCGGTACGGGTGCAGGACATAGCTCCTGATTTGATTGCCCCACCCCGCGTCTATCCTCTTCCCCTTGAGCTTCGCCTTTTCCTCCTCGCGCTTTTCCAGCTCCTGCTCCAGCAGGCGCGCCCGGAGAATCTTGAGGGCGAAGTCCTTGTTCATATGCTGGGAACGCTCGCTCTGGCAGGTCACCAC
>CAZPAS010000200.1:0-2691 GCA_964584575.1 uncultured Dehalococcoidaceae bacterium
GTTCTAGAGGCCGGCTGCCTGGATGATATCCGGCACCCTCTTCTCCCAGCCGATTGCCATAATGTGCACGCCCTGGCAGAGGGATTTCAGCTGCTTGATGATATCGGCGCAAATCTGGATACCCACCTGCGCCCTGTCTTCCTTGGGCGCATCCACCATTTTCTGGATAAGCTCCTCCGGCACGAAGACACCGGACACATTGGCGTTCATGAATCTGGCGCTACCGGCCGACTTCAGCGGTATCACGCCCGCCAGGATGGGCACCTTGAACTTCTCCACCCTCTTCATGAACTTGGCGAAGTTACCGGCGTCGTAGACCGCCTGCGTCTGGATGAACCTGGCTCCGGCGGCTACCTTCTTCTCCAGCTTGGCAATCTGGAGTTCCATGGAGGCTTCCGTGTCCGATTCCACTTTCACCACCGCGCCGGCGAAGAAATCAGGCTTACCCTGAAGCTCGTTGCCGTTCATATCGGTGCCGTTGTTCAGCTTGGTGATGGTTTGCAGCAGCGTCACGGAATCCAGGTCGTAAACCGCCTTGGCTTCCGGGTGGTCGCCCAACTGCGGCAGGTCGCCGGTGATAGCCAGGACGTTCTTGATTCCCAGCGCCCAGGCGGAGAGAAGGTCGGACTGTAAAGCGATGCGGTTACGGTCGCGGCAGACCGTCTGATAGATGGGGTCGAGTCCCTTCCTGACCAGTATCGCCGAAGTTGCCAGCGAGCCGAGGCGCATCACGGAACTCTGCTGGTCGGTGACGTTAGCGGCGTCCACCTTGCCCTTGAGAAATTCCGCGTTCTCCTCGATTTCGTGAATATCGGTACCCTTGAGGGGCCCGACCTCACAGGTGATTACAAACTTTCCCGACTCCAGTTTTGACTGTAAACTCACTCTACCTTCACCTCCTGGTCAGATTGCTCCAGCGCATATTTTGAGGTGGCTAACATCTCCGGGCGTGCCAGCAGTTTGCCCTGGTCCAGAGGTTCTACGAAGACCTTCAGTTTATCGAGTTGACCTTTCTCCTTCAAGCGATTGTATATAAGCTCCCAGCCGCAATCGCGGTCGGGAGAAAGCTCGCATTTGCCGTTGGAAGCCCCGCCGCAGGCGCCGCTGACAAGGCTCTTGGTGCAGGCGGTGATGGGGCAGATTCCCCCGGTGTAGTCCAGCAGGCACTGTCCGCACTCCTGGCACCGCTCGCTGCCCTGCCACTCGCCGCGGCTGCCGCCCAGGTTGACGGTATTGCAGGCGGGATGGCAGACCTTGTTCACCGATGCCGCCACCGCCTGGATGCCGATGCCGCAGGTCATGACGAGTATCGAATCGGCGGCGGCTACCTGGTCGACTCTTCCCCTCAAGCCGGACTTGACCAGGGCTTTTTCACAGAGGAAATCGATAACCTTGGTACCGGTCACCTTCTTTCCGGCTTCTTCAAGCTTTGCCTTCATTTCTTCTACCTGGACGGGGCCGCCGCTGCCGGAAGACTGGGCGCAACCGTTGCAGCCCAGTATAAAGACGCTTTTCTCCCCGTTGAGATAACCCAGGATTTCTTCAAACGGTTTTTGTTCTGATAAAATCATCTCTCCTCCTTAAACGCTACACTACCCTGAACTGACCAAGGTCTCGACCTTTAGGTGTTACTACATGGATGGAACATGCCAGGCAGGGGTCAAAGGAGCGAATGATACGCACGACTTCGAACGGGTTCTTTTCGTCCTTGACCTTCGTGCCGATAAGCGCCTGCTCGATGGGTCCGTGCTGGCCCTTATCGTCCATCGGTCCCACGTTCCAGGTGGTGGGCACGACGCACTGGTAGTTGGCGATTTTCTTGTCCTTTATCTCTATCCAGTGTCCCAGGGCGCCGCGGGCGGCCTCGGTGAGGCCCATGCCCATGGCTTCCTCGGGCATTTCATATTCAACGTAGGCCGGCTCGCCGGGCTTGAGCTGCAGCGCCCAGCCTTCCAGCGAATCGGCGATGAACTTGGCGGAAAGCGCCCGCGCCAGGTGGCGACCCAGCACGGAGAACAGCACCGAAGGCGGCGCCTTCAGCGCGTTCAGGGAACCCTCCACCATTTCTTTCATGACGGGGTCGCCGTTGGCGTAAGTCACCGCGACTCTCGCCAGGGGACCTACCTCGTAGACCTTGCCGTCGTAGCGCGGCGACTTCGTCCAGGAGTAGGCGCCTTCCTTACCGTACTGCGGTTTGGTGTCTCCCTGCGAGGGGTGACGTCCCGTCGTGGAATCTTCGTACCAGGAGTGCTTGACATATTCGGCTATCTTGCCCGCGTCCAGCTTGCCGGGCTTGAGGTCGGCAGACATCGTGCCCTGTGTAAAGAGCCTCTTGCGGGTAGAATAGTCCGGGCTGCTGCCGTCGAGGTCGAACATACCGTAGGACAGCAGGTTCCGGCAGCCGACGCCGATTTCCGCATAGTCGAGGTATGCCCCGGCAACCGCCAGGACATCGGGGATATAGACGTTATTGATGAAGTCCTGCAGTATTTTTATCTTCCAGATATAAGCCATGATATTATCGGCGGTGGGAGTGCTGGTCACGCCGCCGGGGACAACGCCCACGCTGTGGGGTATCTTACCGCTGAATATGCTGACCGCTTCGTGGCCGATGCGCCGGATTTCCAGCGCCTTCACGTAGTGGGCGACCGCCTGCTGGTTGACCTCCGGGGGCAGGCGGTAATCGCCTTC
>CAZPAS010000201.1:0-2690 GCA_964584575.1 uncultured Dehalococcoidaceae bacterium
AGCTGGCGCGACTGACCGGCATGCCCCGCCTCAATATAGACCCTACCCGGGTAGAGATGGGCTGGATAATCGATTTCTGCGCCCAGAGCCTGCGCAACATCGTCATCGGACTCGGCGGCCGCATGGACGGCTATACCATGCAGTCCAAGTTCGGCATCGCCGTCAGTTCCGAGCTCATGGCGATGCTCTCCATCGTCACCGACCTTGCCGACCTGCGCAAGAGAATGGACGATATCACGTTAGCCTATAACAAGAAGGGCAAGCCGGTAACCACGGGCGACCTCGAAGTGGGCGGTGCCATGACAGCCTGGATGCGCAACGCCATCAATCCCACGCTCATGTGCACGGCAGAATATCAACCCTGCATGGTGCACGCCGGACCCTTTGCCAATATCGCCGTCGGCCAGTCGTCAATCATCGCCGACCGTATCGGCCTGAAGATGTTCGACTACCATATCACCGAGAGCGGTTTCGCCGCGGACATCGGCTTCGAGAAATTCTGGAACGTGAAATGCCGCTACAGCGGACTCAAACCGCACGTGTCCGTACTCACCACCACCATCCGCGCCCTGAAGATGCACGGCGGCGGACCCAAGGTAGTCGCCGGCCTGGCGCTGCCCGAAGAATATACCAAGGAAAACATCGGGCTGGTTGAAAAAGGTATGGCGAACATGGAGCACCTCATCGGCGTTATCCGCCAGTCCGGCATCAATCCGGTGGTCTGCATCAACGCCTTCCACACGGATACCAAGGACGAGATTGCCGCGGTCAGGAAAGCCGCCGAGGCTGCCGGCGCCCGCTGTGCCCTTTCCACCCACTGGGCGGACGGCGGCGACGGCGCCCTGGAGCTTGCCGACGCGGTCAAGGAAGCCTGCGAAGAATCAAATGAATTCAAGTTCCTCTACCCGAACGAGATGAAACTGCGCGAGAGGGTAAATACAATTGCCAAGACGGTCTATGGCGCCGATGGAGTATCCTGGACTCCCGCCGCCGAGGCTAAAGCCAAGGCGTTCGAGGCCGACCCGAAATATGACGAGTACGCCACTATGATGGTCAAGACGCACCTGTCCCTCACCCACGACCCGACTCTCAAGGGTGTGCCCAAGGGATGGACCCTGCCCATCCGCGACGTGCTCATTTATTCCGGCGCCAAGTTCCTCTGCCCGTGCGCCGGGGATATTACCCTGATGCCGGGTACTTCTTCCAATCCTGCTTTCAGGAGGGTAGACGTCGATACCGCGACCGGAAAAGTGCAGGGACTTTTCTAATCCTGCAAGAAACGGTAAACTAGAAGTAGAGCAAGTAAATCTGCCGCATTAGCGGCAGAGTGAAGGATATATATATTGAGTGTAAATATCGCCGTAGCTGGAAAAGGAGGTACCGGTAAAACATCGGTAACCAGCCTGGTCATTCGCTACCTGCTTAAGAACGACCTCGGGACTGTCCTTGCCGTCGATGCCGACCCCAACTCCAACCTCGCCGAGAACCTGGGGCTGGAGGTCAGACAGACGGTCGGCAGGATACTCAACGAGTTCCAGGGGGAGAAAATCAACATACCCCCCGGCATGACCAAGGAAGCCTACCTTGAATACCAGCTCAACGTGGCTATAACCGAGAGCAAGGGCATGGACCTCATCACCATGGGACGGGGCGAGGGCCCGGAATGCTACTGCTATCCCAACGTGGTTATCCGCAAGCTCATCGACGACTGGTCCAAGAACTATGCCTATACCGTCATGGACAACGAGGCGGGTCTGGAGCACCTCAGCCGGAGGACCACGCAGAACGTGGACGAGCTTCTCATGGTCTCCGACCACTCGGTGAAGGGCCTGCGGGCGGTAGCCCGCGTGCGCGACCTGGTGGCGGAGTTGAAGCTGGGGGTAAAAAGGGAGTCCATAATCATCAACCAGGCGCCCGGAGAGATAGACCCGCTGCTCAAAGCGGAAATGGAAAAGCTGGGAATCGTGCCGACCGCTATAATCCCGGTGGACGAGGAACTGATGAGGTACGACCTGGAACAGAAACCGCTGTTTGAATTGCCGGATACCGCCAAGGCGGTGGCGGCAGTGAACGATATGATGGACAAACTGCTGAAGTCCGAGAATATCGAGATAAAAAGGGGGTAAAAATGGCCGCACAACTGATTAAAGGCGCCGAGGTAGCCGCACAGATACGCGAGGAACTGAAACAGGAAATCGCGGAACTCAAGTCCAAGCACAACGTGGTGCCCGGACTGGTGACCGTACTCGTGGGGGCGGACCCCGCCTCGCAGGTGTACGTGGGCGCCAAAGAGAAAACATCGAAGGAACTGGGTATCTACTCGGAGAGGTACGACCTCCCGGCGGATACCTCACAGGCAGACTTATTGAAGCTCATCGACAAGCTCAACAAAGACCCCAAGATTAACGGCATACTGGTGCAGTTGCCGCTCCCCAAGGGTCTCAACGAGGAGGAAGTCCTCTATGCCATCGACCCCAAGAAGGACGTGGACGGCTTCCATCCCGTGAACGTCGGCAAGCTGATGATAGGCGAGCCGGACTACCTGCCCTGCACGCCCGCCGGCATTCAGCAGCTGCTGATACGCTCCGGCACACAGATTGAAGGCGCCGAGGTAGTCGTCGTCGGCAGGAGCAACATCGTCGGCAAGCCCATCGCCAACATGCTGCTGCAGAAGGCACCCGGTGCCAACG
>CAZPAS010000202.1:0-2677 GCA_964584575.1 uncultured Dehalococcoidaceae bacterium
CTTTGCCAGCATGACAGCCTATTGTAGCTTAAAGGGGCAGGCTAAGGCAAAGGGGGAGGGGAATAATGTTTATCGTGGACGATAATCAAGGTATAGGGATGTAATGTAGGCTATCAATAGTGTCATCGAAAGTTGGTGTGCCCCATTGGGGATTGAGGTCATATAATTTCTCACTTACTTCTAAGAAGACTTCTTCATCTCCACAAGACCAGGAGTTACAGAAATATATCCATCCTTTATCAGCAGTATTGAATCCGACAAAGTTGTAGCTACTCGTACCTAAAAGGGCAATAACCCAATATGCTCTAATACCCTGCTTGGCAGCATTTTCAACTACCAGCATGCAGGCAAGAACATGTTCGTTGGGGACTTCTTTATTGGTATTGTCTTTAACAATAAAGGCTAACGCCTCCTCGTAGGTGGGTTCTTTCAACTGGGGAATTTGAGACTCTAATTCGGTTGCTTGAGTCTCCAGTGTTTCAATACGGGTGTTGAGTTCGGTAATCCGGCTATTACTGGCAGTAAGATTTTTATTCAGGTCACTGATTTCTGTGTCTTTAGTCTTGACCTGGCTATTAAGGTCAGTAATCTGGCTGTCTTTCGTTGCGAGTGTATCATTAAGGTTTGTGATTTGCTGGTCTTTCTCATTGAGCTGGCTTTGCAGGTTAGCAGCTTCGTTGGTTTTATTGGCTATATTACTTTCAAGTGTCGTTACTTGTGCTTCTAGCTCACTCACCTTGGCGCCGCCGCAGCCCGTGAGTAACAAGGCAGATAAAACTAAAACCGTCATGACTAGTAGTAACTTTTTCATAAAGAATACCTCCTCATAATCTAGAGATTTTCAACCAGTAATAAATATAGCACACTTGGATGTTGAAAGGACGGAATTTTTCTAAAAAATACCTAAATATTCGTGGTAATTGGGAAGCGATTATTTAAGTGTTGATGTGAACAGCTATAAAATAAGCAAAAGATGATACCGGGTGGTGTAGGTGGGAAAAGATAACAGCTAGGGGGTGGGGCTACCCGTCCGCCAGCACTTCCCGCACTTTCTCCGCGTATGCCTCGCTGTCTTCATCGCCGGTGACGATTTCTATCCGGTCGGCGGACGTTACGCCCAGCCCCAGTTCCGCCGCCCTGGCAATCTGGTCCTGCTCGAAGATTTTCCCCTTACTTACCTCCGGCGTCGTGCCCAGCAGGCGCAGTATCGCCACGCCCACGGCATCGATAGCCACGCGGTCGGTGCCCGCCAGCATGACGTCGGCGTTGACCCGCTTGCCGACGTGCGGACCGCCATCCACGAAAGCCTCTACACCGTCCAGCACGACCAGGTCCGGCGAGTACGCCGTGTTGATTTCCGCAATCATCTGGCGCTGGTACTTAGAGCTATGCAACTCGTTCATATAGGGGTATTCACCGCCCGGTCCCAGTCCCGGCGGCACCATGCCCACGGAACACTTCAACGACAGCGTGAAGTGCCCGCCGAACTGGTGGGTCTTGAGGCAGCACGTCTGCACGATTGATTCCGCCTCCCGGTATATCTTGGGGAAGAGAAACCCGTCCTTCCAGTGACTGTCCTCGGGTTTGACCAGCACCCAGCCGTCTCTGTCCATCGCCTGGAGGTCGAGGATGTCAAAACCGAGTTCCTTCGCCATGTGCAGGACACCCTTGGTCTCCATGATGTGATGGGTGGTATCGCCGGGACCGCTGCGTTCGGCCAGCGTTATCGCGCTGGCGCCCATTTCCTTTAAGAGTATTATCAGCGACCGCAGGGTATCGTTGTGGGTGGACCCGGGAGCGGGGTCGGCGGTATTGAAGTTCGGCTTGAGCACGACGGACTTGCCCTTGACGGGATTAATCCCGAGCAGTCCCACGGCTTGGCGTACGCCTTCCGTTCTATCCCTGGTGCGTACCAGGCTTATCTTGGTCATAGTGATTACCCCTATATAAAATTGTAGACTATTTTATCCTTTTCTGTACCTTTGCCCACGAAGGAGTGATGAGGAAGCTCTCTTCCATGTTGTCAATCATGCGTACGAACTTGCTCATGGGCGCGGCGAAGGTCAGCATATCCGCCGGTACGTAAGGGCGCGCCGAGATGTCAAACATGCCAATGACTCCCTTCGGGTTCGGCGACTTTACCTCAAGGTAGGGCTGCTGCACGATTGACGAGCAGCCGGAGCCGAACGGGGCGATGACCGTGTTCTGCTCCGTTTCATCGAAGCTGGCCAGCGTGAACAGCCCGGAAAGGACGTCCGAGTTGGCGAAGCAGATAACCACCTCCGGGTTATCGGTCTTTTCCAGCTTGTCCCATCGCTTGAAGACGATGTATTTCGCGGGGGCTTCCATCGCGGGTGAGTACTCTGCCATGAATTCCTTTACCATCTCCGGGGTCTTTTTATAACGTTCGCCTTCCAGCTTGCCGGGAATACCGCAGGAGAGAAAATACTCGAAGTCCGGCATGATTCCTTCGGCAAAGCCGAGGTATCTCTTGCCGCCGGGACAGCCCACGGCATCGACGTCAAAAGCGAGGGGCTTGCCCTCCCGCACCTTCACCAGCGCCCCGATGACGCACTGTGGAACCGAGCCGGGCTTGACCGCTTCGGCGTGTACGGGCTCGTCCGTATAATAAAAAGTGATGGGCAGTTCGGCATTGTTGAAATATTTCTTCCAGAGA
>CAZPAS010000203.1:0-2637 GCA_964584575.1 uncultured Dehalococcoidaceae bacterium
GGCACCAGCGCCGGGGCGGTTATCGGCGCGGGCTACGCCTGGGACCAGGACATGACCCGCATCACCAGGGAGGCCCTGGACGCCGACTGGAAAAAAATGGCGCCCCTTATTGACCTTTCCCTGCCGAAGTCCGGCTTCGTCAAGGGCAAGAAGGTGCAGGAACTCATCGCCGGGTATGTCGGCGGGAACATCAAGTTCAGCGACTTTACGATACCGTTCGCCTGCGTCGCCACGGACATAGACACCGGCGAGGAGATAGTCATCAACAGCGGCTCGGTGCCGGAGGCCCTCCGCGCCAGCATCTCCATACCGGGTATCTTCACCGTAGTGAAATACGAGGGAAGATATCTCGTGGACGGCGGACTGACGACGCCCGTGCCCGTGGAAGTGGTCAGGGACATGGGCGCCGATTTTATAATCGCCGTAAACGTCAATCCGGACGTTACCGACCGCCTGGGCAAGACGAGCCAGAAGCGGGTGGCCGCCCGCAAAGAACCGAACATCTTCCAGATAATGATGCAGTCCGTCTATATCACCACGTACTCCCTGGCGCGTAACAGCCTGGAAAACGCCGATATCGTCATCGAGCCGGACCTCGCCCATATCAACGCCGGCGATTTTAACAAGGCGAAGGAGCTGATTACGCGCGGCCGGCAGGCAGCGGAGGAGGCCATACCGGAAATTAAGCGAAAGCTGGGAATTACCTAAGAAATTACGATGCACTGGGTATATTACTTCGGCAGAGTCCTGATACGCTTGCTGGTATTCCCCGTGGGAAACTGGCGGGTAAAAGGACGGGAAAACGTCCCGGAACGTGGCCCCCTGCTCATTGTCTGCAATCACCTCCATATCGCCGACCCTCCGATAGTCGCCGCCAGCATCCCGCTAAAGGTCGTCTTCATGGCTAAGGACGACCTCTGGGAAAGCGGGTGGTCGCGCTTCTGGGTGGAGAACTTCGGCGCGTTCCCGGTGCGAAGGGGCGGCATCGATAGAGAAGCGCTCTACCAGGCGGAACGGTGGCTGAAGCGGGGCGTCTCCGTCATGATGTTCCCGGAAGGCTCGCGGAGTAAGACCGGCAGTATGCAACCGGCCCTGCCCGGCGCGGCATTAATCGCCTCCCGTCTGGGCGTACCCGTCCTGCCGGTGGGCATCTCCGGGACGGACAAGCTCAAGAAACTGGGCTGGGCGGTACTGCACCGGCCCACCGTAACGGTCACGATAGGCAAGCCCTTCCAGCCGCCCGTACCCGACGGCAAGTTGAACAGAGAGCAGCGTAATCGGTTAATGTACGACATCATGAGAAAAGTCGCCGAATTGCTGCCTCCTGAATACCACGGCGTTTACAGCGAGGATAAAAATGCCGCGGATTGAAAAAGCCGCCCGGACCGGCTTCTGCTTCGGGGTGAGACGTGCTATCAATAGCCTGGAAAAGGTAGCCCGTGAGCGCGGAGGCATGGAGACGCTGGGGGCGGTGGTGCACAACCAGCAGGTCCTCCAGAAGCTCGCCGGGATAGGCGTAAAGGTCGTCCATAATATCGACGATATCCGGGGCGACGTCGTCGTCACCAGTTCGCACGGAGTCAGCCCGGCGCTGGAAGAAGAACTTGAGAGGCGCAATATCGACGTTATCAGCACCACCTGTCCTTTCGTGCGCCGCGCCCAGGTAGCCGCCCGCCGGCTCGCGGAATCGGGCTTCTTTGTCATCGTCTACGGCGACGCCGGGCACCCGGAGGTCAAGGGCATCCTCGGCTGGGCCAAGGGCCAGGGACTGGCGACTCTCGACGAAGAGCCCGTCAGGAAACTGGAATCAATGCCGCGCCGCATCGGCATCCTCTCGCAGACGACCCAGGTGCCCGGATACTTCGCCGAGTTTACCAAGAAGATAATCGACCTGGCGCTGACCAAGGACTCCGAGATACGCATCATCGATACCATCTGCCACGATATCCGGGAAAGGCAGGCCGCCGCCCTGGAACTGGCGCACCGTGCCGACCTCATGCTGGTGGTCGGGGGACGCGCCAGCGCCAACACCAACCGACTCGCCGAACTCTGCTCGCATGTCACGGAGACGTACCACATCGAGACCGCCGCGGATATTCAGCCCGGCTGGCTCGAGGGTAAGGAACTCATCGGCGTGACCGCCGGGGCTTCCACCGCCGAGGAGACGGTGGAGGAAGTAATGAAACGGCTTGAAGAAATGACCTCTCCTTGACTCCCCTGCGCCCACTCCTTATAATTTAACCTGTATTCAACGCTATAGTCGCTGACTTCGGACACCTTAATATAATCCCATGTATAACAGGACTTGGCAGGATATTTTACCCGAGTCGGTCCATTAAGGGAGGGACGATACCTTGGACTACTTTTTAGACGAACAGCAGAAGACCATCAAAGACCTCGCCCGGAAGATAGCCGAGGAGAGAATCCTCCCCGTCCGGGCGGAACTCGATGAGAAAGAGGAGTTCCCCTGGGATATCGTCAAAGACCTTGCCGAATCCGACATGTTCCGCGTCTTCGTACCCGAGGAATACGAGGGACTGAACGGCGGCTGTCTGGAACTCTGCCTGGTGGTGGAAGAACTCAGCCGGGTATGCAGCGGGGTGGCGGTGACCTACGCCGCCAGCGCCCTGGGCTGCA
>CAZPAS010000204.1:0-2608 GCA_964584575.1 uncultured Dehalococcoidaceae bacterium
CATGTGGTAGAAGTGATAGTGTATGTTTCCGCTTCATCACCCTCACCAATAACTAGCTCTACCTCTGCTTCGAATTCCTTAAAATTCATCGGATCGCCACCGATGAAATACAGGATTTCGGCAACGGAGTGCCGGTGCCCCTCGGGAATCATTCTAAAGGGTCTGTAAATGGGGCGCAGGACCTGTGTCAGGGGCTCGTCCCATCCTTCTACCGGCTTTTCCTGCCCTATCCCGATGTATACCGGCGCGTCAGGAGGAGTACCCGGGTGAATTATGCCCCAGGGTTCTTTCAAGAAATATTTTTCAAATTTTAGGTCAGCCACTTTCTTTCTCCTTCTCTTACTTTATCAGTGGTAAGTGTACTGGTTATTCTTAGTTAAGCACAATATGGCGTGTAATTTCAATCGGGTCAGCATGCCGAATTGGCGACAGGGGATTGCGTAATTAGAGAGAGTCAATGGATATTGAAACCGGTATGGTCGGGGCGCCCGGATTTGAACCGGGGACCTTCTGAACCCCATGCAGCCCAGAAAAAAGGCGGAGGCCGCTTGCCTCCTTTTCGAGTGAAATAATACTGCGAATGGTCGTTAAGGTCAATATCTATTAAGTAAATATTTTACGGTCTTGCAGTGAAATTTACCCTTTTACCTTATTGCTTGTGTTGTTCTTTCTCCGCTTTCGCACGGTAACGGCGAGTATTATCATTGTTGACACAGCAATCACGGCCACAATCAAACTCACCTGGCTGAATACTTCGCCGATGTTGGCCTTTTCTGCTGAAGAGATATCGCCGAGGTCAATTTTCCGCTGCGATTCTTCGGGCTTTGTTGGAGCTGGTTGGAGATGATCATAAGGCAGGATTACTATGGAATCGTCAGTGATATCTGTTTCTTCCGTGGGGAGTGTTGAGGTATTATCGCTGAGTTCTTTTCCGTCAGTATCAGTTTCATGTTGTTCGTCAGGCTCTACATCCGTATCAGCAATATCCTCGTTTATTTCATCGATTTCCTCATCCTGCGTATCGGAATCGGTGTCGTCTCTTGTCGAACCACCGCCCCCGCCCCCCGGAATTATCGGCCTTCTTATGAGCAGCTCCGAGGTAAGTAAGTAGTGTATGTCAAAGGTAACCCGGTCTCCCTGAATAATGTTCGTGGTCTCTGGCGGGACTGCCCATTCCCATTGAACATGAATGGTTACTCCGGGTTCTAACAGCTGATCATGCAGCATGAGCGGGGAAAGAACGGATCCGGGAAATTGACTTAAGGTTACCGGCAGTCCGAAGCAAGGCGTTTCAGTATACGGTGCAACGAACGGTCCGGTGATATTCAGGGTCAAGTATTGACTTAACTCACCCGGCTCACCGGTATCACCTGTCTCGGATTCGGGATTAACTCCTTCGGCATCAATAATCCCGTTTATCCATATAGATATAAATCCGCTAACGGCGCCGGCATTGCGTATATCGACGCCAAATGTCCCATGAGACCCGGGGGCGATATTGCTGATATTCCAGGGGACTATCACTCCCCCGTTTACTATCAGGTTAAAGCTTTCGTCGGCTTTTACCGGACTTGCGGCGGTCAGGGGCAAGACCAGCATGGCGCATATAAATATTGATTTGCATAATTTAATCAGCATATTCATAAGTTATTTTAAAACGGACAGATATATAACCTGTTAGAGACTAATCTAAAAGGTGCTTTTAAAGCGCAGGATATTGCTTGTAGCACTCTCGGAGTCGCTGAAATAACCGAGTGTTACTCCCAGGCCTATCGTTATAAGAATAAACAGCAGACAGGCGATAGTAATAAATATCTTATGCTTTAAACTCATTTTTCCTTCCTGTGTTGACGCATTTATCAGGTATTATCCTTTAATAATATTCACCGTATTACTGGTTCAACAGAAAGCTCATGGTTATATCAATGCCATCGGCGGCAAAATCGGTGCTGGTGGTATTCGACGAAGTAAATTCGACAGAGAAGTCCTTGGTATCTCCGGTGTCTATGCCGCTCTGCCCCGACAGGTCGGCGACGGTTATATCCTGGAGGTCGATATAGCCGTTGGAATTATTATCGCTGATACCGGGGAGGAGGTCGGTGCCATCGTAGTCCATCGTGATTACCTCCCAGACTGCCGCGGTTGCATTTGCGGACATATTGATAGGATTGGGAGTGCCATCGCTCTCCACGTAGGAGAGAGATACATCCAGGCTTGAACCGTCAACGCTGCCGGAGTTACCAAGCGCTATTACACCGACGCCGGATGACACCCCGGGTCCGATAGCCAGGTTTTTCTCTTTCCAGACCTTAGTAGTCCCGTCTTTGCCATCCGTCTTCAGGTCCAGCGTGCCTGAAGCCATCTGGTCCGAACTTGAGGCCTCATTATCCAGAAAGAAAGCCCAGGTACCGGCACCAAAGCCCATATATAAAGCTAACAAGACGGTAAGAACAAAAAGACTCTTTTTGATTACCATAGAGTTAATCACCAAGTGGCACAGCATCATGTCAAGACGCCATAGCCACTAGCATGTATAGAGGTTATTACGTATACCAGGTATTTATGATGTATTTAGTTTTAGTCTGCAGCGGTCTGTTCCAGAACAAAG
>CAZPAS010000205.1:0-2605 GCA_964584575.1 uncultured Dehalococcoidaceae bacterium
GCTTTTCTATCTGGCCGATAGCCAGTTCCAGTGCTTTTTCTCTCTCCGTGGTCATATTTCGCCTCAACCAGATAATAGCACATCAGTTTTACCAAAACAAGTAGCGGTGTCAGGTTTATTCCTGGCAAGACCTAAATCTCTTTTAGCCTCACCCCTCAAAGAGTCTTCGACCTGTACCCCCCTTAAATACTCTTCCCCTTTTAGAGGGGGACGGACACTACGGTATAAGCCGAGAATGATACGGGGGTAGCTTGGGCGGAAATGGATAACTCACGAGGGGTGGAGTGGGGAATTTTAAGCTGGAAATGGTATAATTCGGTTTAAGTAACCGATAAACAGACAGGATGACATAATATGTACGCACTCTTAATTATCCCGACGCTGGCAATTATATATTTCGGGCTGTTGTTCTGGCTCAGGGACCGCTATACCGGCTTGCGTATGGATATTAACAAGCTTAGGAAAGAGCCGTGGCGCTTCGGCAAGGATTTTCTCTGGGGCAGCGCTACGTCCGCCCACCAGGTGGAAGGCAGTTGCACCAACAACAACTGGTTCCAGTTCGAGTCCGCCGTGGACGAAGAAGGCAAGCCCAGGATTTCCCGTGGACAGAAAGCCGGGCTCGCCTGCGACCACTGGAATCGCTATAAGGAAGATATCCGGCTCATGAAAGAGCTATCCTTGAACGCTTACCGCTTTTCGGTGGAATGGAGCAAAATCGAGCCGAGACAGGGCGAGTTCGATGAAGCGGTGCTGGACCACTACGAACAGGTCGTGGACGAACTGATGGCGAACGGCATAGAGCCGATGGTCACACTGCACCATTTTACCAACCCCATCTGGTTCGAGGAAAAGGGCGCCTTTATCCAGGAAAATTCGCCGGAAATATTCACTCGCTTTGTGGAGCACGTCGTCAGGCGTCTCGGTTCTAAAGTGAAGCTATGGTGCACCATCAACGAGCCGTCCGCATACGCCTTCAGCGGGTACTACGTGGGCATGTTCCCGCCGGCGGAGAAGGACCTCCAGAAAGCCGCCGTTGTCCTGCGCAACCTGATGCGCGCCCACACCGCCGCTTATACACGCATCAAGGAAATACAGCCTCAGGCGCAGGTGGGACTGGTCGTGGTGATGATTATCTACGAGCCTCCCAACCGCTGGAACCTGCTGGACGTGATGTTCAACCGACTGCTCAATAAGAACATGACCGAGTCCAACCTGAAATACCTCCGGGATGGGTGCTTCCGGTTTTCCATACCCGGCATGGCTAATGTATCGTACGATGGCGGCGTCCGGGACGCCTTCGACTTCCTCGGCGTGAACTATTACATGCGTTTCCTGTGGAAGCTGCGTCCCTTCGGCAGGCAGAAGCTGGACATCGTGGAGAAAGCTCCTCCCGAGAGGGTCACGGACATGGGATGGGAGATATATCCGGAGGGACTATACCGCGTCCTCGAGCTGGCAGGCAGTTATACAAACAAGCCTATCTACGTCACGGAAAACGGTATCGCCGATGACGGCGATACCAAGCGGGCGAAGTATATCGAAGACCATCTAATCGTCCTGAACAAAGCCATCGCCGACGGTATTGACGTTAAAGGGTACTTTTACTGGTCGCTGATGGATAATTTCGAGTGGGCATACGGGTTTGAGAAGCGATTTGGACTCTACCATGTCGATTACGCCACGCAGAAGCGCACCCTCCGCGAGGGCAGCCGCAAGTACCCGGAAATCATAAAAGAGAGCCGCCGCTAGAAATCGGGAACCGGCGGAGTAGCGCACTTGTGGGCGGCGGCGGCTCGCATCGCCTCTATTTTACGTTTCAATTCCTCCGGGGCGTCTCCCGTCATGATATAGCGGTCGAGGGCTTCGTAGCTGAAGCCCATCTCGGTTTCGTCGGTCTGGCCTTCCCAGAGTCCCGCGGACGGCGGTTTATCGATGATTTCGCCGGGGATTTTCAGGTGGCGCGCCAGTGCCCTGACCTCGTCTTTAACCAGGTTGCCCAGCGGCAGGATATCCACGCCGCTGTCGCCGTATTTGGTAAAGTAGCCAACCGTTAATTCGCTGCGATTGCCGGAGCCGACTATCAGGTATTTGAGTTGGTTGGCGATGTAGTACAGGGTGACCATTCTCAGCCTGGCTTTGAGGTTGGCGCGGGCGAGATTGCCGAGTGCCTTTTCCGGTTGATAGTCAGGCAGCACCTGAAGCATCGTGTCGTAAGCATCGTCCAGGCACACTTCCATGGTCGGTATATCAAAAAGGTCGGCGACGATTCCGGCATGGGCTTTATCGGTATTGATGCTGTGGCAGGGCATGATTATGCCAAGAACGCTGTCCGGGAAAGCACGCTTGCAGAGTGCTCCCAGCACCGAGGAGTCCAGCCCCCCGCTCAGTCCCAGCACCACGCCTTTACAGCCTGCGGCGGTAACCTTTTCCTTAATCCACGCCACCAACTTGCGGGTTCGCTGCTCGTTGTCCATTGCTTTCTCCTTTGCAGGGAGTGATTATTATTAGTATACTGGCTAATAAATACCCCGTCAAAGAGAGTAGAATATTATTAAGGAACCTATCCCCCTGACCCCCTTCCCTTGGTTATTTATGAATGGAAGGG
>CAZPAS010000206.1:0-2591 GCA_964584575.1 uncultured Dehalococcoidaceae bacterium
GGCGGATATCGGCAAGGCGCGCCTCGATGAGGCGATGGCCACCGGTGCCGAGAAGGTGCTGGCGCTGTGCCCCTGCTGCCAGTTCCAGTTCCGCGTTACCGCCGAAAAGAAAGGGCTGCCCATTGAGACCGTCGACATGGCAAGGTTCGGCGCCGAGACGATGGGTTACGAACTCCCCGACCCCAATCCGGAGGTGCAGAAACAGTGGGCGGTCTTCGAAGCGATGATTGCCCTGATGACGCCCGAGGGCTTCGCCGCGCTCATGGGGACGATGTTTGATGAATTGATTGACGCCATGCCCTTCGGCATGGGGAAGATGATGCGCCTCATGGGCAAAGTACCCGGCGCCCTTGACCTGATGAAGCCGATGTTTCCCATACTCTTCCCGCGTCTCCTGCCGATGATGATGCCCAAGATTATGTCGGTGATGCTGGAGAGAGTCGGCGAACGCATTCCCATGCCGGACTATATGCGGGAGCAGATGCCGGAACTGATGCCGAAAGTCATGGACAACCTCATGCCGCACATGATCGGCGACGTCGTGCCGCTGGTCACGCAGCCGATGATTGACCACCTGCGGGGACGCAACGGCAAGACAACGGGCTAGTATCGGCGCCGGCAACCCGAACCACGATTATAATCCGGACATCCTCCCATTCACTCACATTTTGTAACCGGATTATACAAATAAATAAAAGGATACTTCATAACTGATATTGACAAAATACATCCATAAATATACAATAAAATCCCTCGAAAGAACCGGACTGATTACAGGAGGCAGAAGATGAAAAAAGAGAAAAAGACCTACACCACCGGATTCGGCGCACCCGTTGACAACGACCAGAACAGCAAAGCCGCCGGCAACTATGGCCCCCTGCTGATACAGGATACCCACCTGCTGGAAAAGCTGGGGCACTTCGACCGGGAGCGTATCCCGGAGCGCGTCGTCCACGCCAAGGGAGCCGGAGCGCACGGCTACTTCGAGGTTACTGCCGACGTCACCAAGTACACCAGGGCTAAATTCCTCTCCGAGGTCGGCAAGCGTACCGAGGTATTCGCGCGCTTCTCCACCGTCGGCGGGGAAAAGGGTTCGGCGGACGCGGAGCGCGACCCCCGCGGTTTCGCCCTCAAGTTCTATACCGAAGAGGGCAACTTCGACATGACCGGCAACAATACTCCCGTCTTCTTCATCCGCGACCCGTTGAAGTTCCCGGACTTTATCCATACCCAGAAACGCCATCCCGGCACCAATCTTAAAGACGCCGATATGTTCTGGGACTTCCTCTCCCTTACCCCGGAATCGATTCACCAGGTGACCATCCTCTTCTCCGACCGCGGTACCCCCTGGACCTTCCGCAATATGAACGGCTATAGCAGTCACACGTTCAAATGGTACAACGCCAAGGGGGAATATTACTGGGTCAAGTACCACTTTAAAACAGAGCAGGGCATCCGGAACCTGAACCGCGACGAGGCTACCGAGATGAAGGGGAAAGACCCCGACCATGCCACCCGCGACCTTCATGACGCCATCGCACGCGGCGAATATCCTTCGTGGCGACTCGAAATGCAGATAATGACGCCGGAAGAGGCGGCGAAATACCGCTTCGACCCGTTCGACGTTACCAAGGTCTGGTTCCACGCCGACGTTCCCCCCATTACCATAGGACGGCTGGTACTGAACAAGAACCCGGAGAACTACTTCGCGGAGGTGGAGCAGGCAGCCTTTTCTCCCGCGAACTTCGTGCCCGGCATCGCCGCGTCTCCGGACAAACTGCTGCAGGGCAGGCTTTTCTCCTACCACGATACACACCTCCACCGCCTGGGACCCAACTACCACCTGCTGCCCATCAACCGCCCTAAAGCCGCCGGCGTTAATTACTACCAGCGTGACGGCTCTATGATGCTCGGGAATAACAGCGGGGACGGCCCTAATTATTATCCCAACAGCTTCGGCGGACCGGAACCGAATCCCGATGCCGGCGAACCGCCGTTCGAGGTAACCGGGCAGGCGGCACGCCACCCCTACACCCACCCCAACGACGACTTCTTCCAGGCGGGGGAACTCTACCGGCGCGTCATGACCGATGAAGACCGCGAGCACCTTGTCGGCAACATCACCACTCACCTGCGCAATGCCCGGAAGCGCATTCAGCTGCGTCAGTCCGCCATTTTCTACAAAGCCGACGCCGAATACGGCACCCGCGTCGCCGAGGGCTTGAAACTGGACGTCAAGGAAGTAGCCCGACTGGCGGAGATGTCCGCGGAAGAACGCGCCAAAGCCACCGCTTCATAAGCAGGACACAATTAACGATGACAAGTGAAGGGGGGAGCAGCGCTGTTCCCCCCTTTTTGCCTCCGTATTTGATACACCTTACCCCCCTATGGTATTATATTATTGGTTATCTCACTCATGGTCTTTCGCTTGAAGGCATGTTGTTGCCACTTTTTCTTTACGGGCCGTAGATAGCAAAACAAAACTCAGGAGGTATATCCGTGCACGCAACAATTCAAAAGCCGATTGACGAAATTATGGAGTATTTCAAGCCCGGCGAGCGGGTGTTCGTCGTCGGATGCGACAACTGTGC
>CAZPAS010000207.1:0-2590 GCA_964584575.1 uncultured Dehalococcoidaceae bacterium
GTTTGCTTTTAGTCGGTAGTGGTTTTATAATAATTCATGACCGTTCTATCAGCATGACATTGACGAAATGGCGAATATCTGTTATCATATATAGTGGCATGCGGCAACCGTTTACCGCATACGGTTATATCAGGAACGACCGATGAAAAAGGTATACGTTAAAGAGGATGTATGTATCGGCTGCGGTCTCTGCGAGGTCTACTGCCGATTAAAGCATTCAAAATCGAAAGACCTGATTAAGGCATACAAGCAGGAAACGCCACGGCCTATATCCCGCCTGCGCGTGGATGAGAGCGGCATCGTGTCCTTCTCCGTGCGCTGCCAGCACTGCGACGACGCGCCGTGTATCCGGGCCTGCCTGACCGGCGCCCTGTCGCGCGACCCCGAGACTTCCCTGGTCATGGTCGACGAAGAACGCTGCATCGGCTGCGGTACGTGCGTCCTTGCCTGCCCGCTCGGCGTGCCCAGGCTGGATACGTCGGAGAAGAAGATGGTCAAGTGCGACCTCTGCCAGGACGAAGAATTACCGGTATGCGTCGCCAACTGCCCTAACGAGGCGTTATTATACGTAGATGTCGCGGATGAGAGTTCCGATTCTAAAAAACGAGACGCCATCCCAATTGAGTAGGCTCTCTCCTTGAAAATACAGTCAAAAGGAGGTGTATCATGCCGTATAATTGGGGTCCGCATTATCTGGTCCCTTCGGAGGTAATGAAAGTCTATTCCGGAGCCGTGCAACTCCGCGAGGAACTCAACGAAGACCTGCTGCGTAAGGAAATGGAGGAAATGAACCTCACCGGACCGGTCGTGAGGATTGTAAATCCCTGGTACTACCGGGCGAAGAATACGGAGACATGGATTAAAATCGGCGAGTCCTCGGACAAAGCCCAGAACTTCCCCGTCAGGTGGGACACCACCGCTCTGAAGAACGGACAGTACGAGATTTTAGGACTGATGCACGTTTTCGTCAGAACAAACGGCGGCGAAACCGCCATCGCCCGCGAAAACGTGGTGGAAGTGAGTGTCAAAAATTAACTCAGTAATAGCAAGAGAAAAGAAATAGTTTCATGACAGCAACCAGAAAAATAAAATACCTGATTATCGGGAACTCGGCGGGCGGCATCGGCGCCGCCGAAGCCATCCGGGAGGTGGATAAGAAGGGGACTATCACCATCGTGTCCGATGAGCCCTACCCGGCTTACTCGCGACCGCTCATCTCCGAGTACCTGGCTTACCCCTGCCCTGTCGAGAAGATGGCTTACCGCCAACCCGATTTCTACGAGAAGAATAAAATCAAGACGGTCTTCGGCGAGAAAGTAATCAAGGTCAACCCGGAAGCTCATACCGTCAGGCTGGAGAGCGGAGCGACGCTGGGCTGGCAGAAACTCCTGCTGGCTACGGGCGGCGCGCCCATTTTCCCGGACATGGAAGGCAACCGGCTCAAGGGCGTCTTTACCTTTAACCGCCTCGACGACGCCAGGGCTATCGATAATTTCCTGAAGGAGTACCGCGGCGTGGTCAGAGCCGTGGTCATCGGGGGCGGCTTAATCGGCGTCAGCGTCACGGAGGCCCTGGTCAAGCGCAACGTCGACGTCACCATCGTCGAGATGAAGGACTGGGTGCTTAATACGATTCTCGATGAAGAAGCTGCCGACTTCGAGGCGCAGGCCCTGGAACGGGCTGGCGTGAAGATTATTACCGGACATACCGCGGAAAAAATTAACAGCTACCTCCCCGGCGAGGTCAGCGGCGTCGCCCTCGACGACGGGCGTGTCCTGCCCTGCCAGATGGTTGTCATCGCCATCGGCGTGCGACCCCGCCTGGACGCCCTTGCGAAGAGCGGAATCAAGGTAAACCGGGGCATCGTCGTCGACCGCCATATGGAGACGTCCGCCCCTGACATTTACGCCTGCGGCGACGCCGCCGAGGCTCACGATTTTGTTTACGGAGAAAACCGCCTCACCCCCGTCTGGCCCAATGCCTACGAGGGCGGCCGGGTTGCCGGACTCAACATGGCGGGTGAAAAGGCGGAATATGCGGGCGGCACCGCCATGAACTCGCTGAAATACTTCGGCGTGTATATCGCCTCGGCGGGCATGGTGTCGGCGCCCGATGATACCTTCGAGACCCTCGTCAACCGGTATAACGGTGTTTATAAAAAGGTAATTATTAATAAGGGCAAGCTGACCGGGATGGTCTTTGCCGGCGATATCGAGAAGTCCGGCATCGTCTATAACCTGATGAAAGACGGCATCAATGTCGGCAGGTATAAAGATGCCCTCCTTGCCGACGATTTCGGACTGGCTTCGCTGCCGGCATCGGTCTGGAAGGACCGACTGGAGAGGAAGCCCCCGGCGGGCGCTGAAGTAGTCACGACCATCGAAGAACCGGAGGAACTGGTTATCGGGGACTAGCCCCTTTTCCCGAAAGGAACGTACATGAAAGACCTGCGACGGATAAATAACACCTGCGGCGATGATAAGGTAATCGACGCCTGCTCGATATTCGGCGCCATGGATACCTCGGGAAAGACCTTCTCCGGGGAGGGCGTCATCAGGGCCATCGCCAATATGCACGACCGCGGCAACGG
>CAZPAS010000208.1:0-2538 GCA_964584575.1 uncultured Dehalococcoidaceae bacterium
TTACCGAAGGTTTTACCAATCACTGGATGATGCATACCATGGGGACCAATATCCACTTTGAAGAGGACGAGTTCAACTTCTTCAAGGCGCGGCGGGACATGGGTGTCAGGGAAGCCATACACGCGCGGAACAAATACTACGAGCAACTGGATAAATAGTCGGGGACGGGATAATGGACGCTGCTTATGCACTGGCAAAGAACCTGGCAACCGTAAAGTACGGTGATATCCCCCCGGATGTCGTGGAAATAACCAGGAAGCAAATCCTGGATATCCTGGGGGTGGCGCTGGGTGGCTCCTCGCGTCCCGGCGTCAGAGAGCTGGCGGAGATTATCGTGGAGTGGGGCGGTAAAGAGGAAAGCACGGTGCTCTGCTTCGGGAATAAAGTCCCCGCGCCCAATGCAGCGCAGGTCAACGCCACCATGGGGCATGCCCTTGATTACGACGATACCGGCGACGGTCCCACGCACCCCTCGGTGGTTATTGTGCCGACCTGCCTGGCGGTGGCGGAACGGCAGGGCAAAGTCAGCGGTCGCGAATTCATCGCGGCGGTCGCCCTCGGCACCGACATGATGGGCAGGCTGGGACAGGCATTCCGGTCGGGGCTGAAGACCACGCCGGTGGCAGGGCATCCGGGGGCGGGCTGGCATTTGACGGCTTTATACGGCTATCTCGCTGCGGCGGGGGTCGCCGGAAGGCTGCTGGGACTAGACGAAGAGAAAATCATCAACGCCCTGGGAATCGCCTACCACCAGTGCAGCGGCAACGGACAGTGCGTCACCGAAGGCGCCCTCACCAAGCGTATGGGACCCGGTTTTTCGGCGCGGGGGGGCATAGTGGCGGCGTTGATGGCTGAAAAAGGTATTACCGGGGCGAAAGAAAGCCTCGAGGGGGAGGTGGGACTGTATAACCTCTACCACCGGGGAGAGTACGACCCCGTCCCGTTGACCAAAGATTTAGGAAAGAGCTACGCCGGGATGCACGTAGCCATGAAGCCGTACCCCTGCTGCAAGGGCACGCACAGCTATGTCGACGCGGCGTTAAACATCGTAAATAAGTATAAAATCAAACCGGAAGATGTTAAAGAAATTACCGTATTCTGCAAAGACAAAGAGTATTTCCTGCTGCATCCGCTCGAGAAGAGGAGCCGACCCGAGAATCCAGTCGATTCCCAGTTCAGCATACCCTGGGCGGTGGCGGCGGTCTTCGCCCGCGGACGGGCGGGAGTCGGAGAGTTTACCGATGAAGCTATTCAAAGTCCGGACATACTTGATATCTCCGGTAAAATACGCGTAGAGGAAGACGCCGACCTGAAAAGCACGGAAGGGATGGACGCGGCGAAAATAGGGGTGACGACGAAGCAGGGGCAGACATATACCGAGCAGGCGGGCAGCCCCGAGGGCGGTCCCGAACAGCTGCCGTTCGACGCCTACGAGAGGAAATTCCGGGACTGCGCCTCTTATGCGATAAAACCGTTGACCGATAGGCAGGTCGACGAAGTGATAGCGAGAATTAAGAAACTTGAACAGCTTGACGATGTCAGCGAACTGGTAAAACTGTTGAGCTGAGATAGGAGGCATGAAATGGCCTGTCCTCTGGAAGGTATAAAAATACTGGACTTCAGTATCGCCGTGGCGGCGCCGTTCGGCGGGACGATGCTGGCGGACATGGGCGCGGAGGTAATCAAGGTGGAGAGGGTGCAGGGGGAGGCGCAGCGCCTGGGTCTACCCGCCGGCATGGACGATAAGCTCGATACCAGCATCGTCGATAAGATGCCGGATACCGCTTCCTGGATGGCTTTCAATCGCGGCAAGAAGGACCTGGCCATCGATGTCAGGACGGAGAAAGGGAAGGAAATTGTCCTGAAGCTGGCGAAAGAAGTTGACGTCGTCTTGCAGAGCTTTCGTCCCGGCGTGGCGGAGAGGCTCGGCATCGGCTACGAAGATATTTGTAAAATCAACCCGAAGGTTATTTACTGCTCGTTTTCCGGCTACGGGGAAACGGGTCCCGTTGCCCACCGCGCCGGCGGTGACATGTGGAGCCAGGCGATGTCCGGCATGGTCAGCGTGATGGGGTATCCCGGCGGCGCTCCCTCGATGCTGCCCTTCCCTGCCTGCGACCACGTCGGCGGGATGCTGGTGGCGTATTCCATAATGACGGCTTTGTACGTGCGGGAGAGAACGGGGGAGGGGCAGGCAATCACCGTGAACAACCTGAACGCGGCGCTTTATTTGCAGTTCAGCGGCTTCGCCGAATACCTGACCGGCGAGAGAATGCCGTATAAAGCGGGGAGGGGTTACGGAACGCCGCCCTTCGGTCCCTTCCGGGCGAAAGACGGGGACGTGCTGACGATATTCGGGACGGGTCCGATGTGGCCCGGCTTCTGTAAAGTAGTGGGAGTTGAACACCTGGCGGACGACCCCAGGTTCAAGACCGACGAAGCCCGGCACGAGAACCGCGAGGAAATCGGGCGGCTGCTGGACGAGGCGTTCAGCAAGAAGACGCGCGCCGAGTGGCAGCAGATATTCCGCGAGGCGAG
>CAZPAS010000209.1:0-2534 GCA_964584575.1 uncultured Dehalococcoidaceae bacterium
CAATCAGCCCCGCGGCGTGCTCCGGCAGGAGTTCCGGGGGCAGCTCGGGTTCGTTACGCTCGCCGGAGGCATGGGCGGCGGTAATGAGGCGGCAGAGGTTGCCGTAGCCCTTTCTATCTCTGGCAAGGAGGGTAAGGTGATAGCCCCCTTTGAGCGTCAGTTCCGCCCCGATGATGCCACGCATCTCCAGTGAGCGGGATACCTGGGCGAAGCGCATCGCCCCGCAGAGATTGTCGTGCTCGGTGACGGCCAGGGCGCGGTAGCCCAGTTCCTTCGCCCGCAGCAGCAGTTCCTCCAGCGATGAGGCGCCGTCGTGGAAGGAGTAATAGCTGTGGCAGTGTAATTCGGAGTAGGACATGGTGGCTCATCTCTTATATCAGGCATGTTTTGCTATTTCAACCCTTTTCTTACTTCCTCCAGGCTGGCTTTCATCTCCGGAGCTATCGCGAAATATTTACCGAGCTCTTCGCAGATATAGTCGTCACAATAGGCGCAGTTGATAACGCCCCTTTCCTGTCCGCATTTTCTTACTTCACAAATCCCGCAATGACCGACATGCTGTCCGGCGACCGGGATGCAGCCGACGCAATTGATGTCCCCGGGTTTGAAGGGGTGATTATACTTCTTGGTCCATTCCTCGGCTATCTCTTTCCTTTTGGCGTCGTCATTGGTCTGCGTGGCGATGTAAGCGCCGCAGTCCGTGCAGACCAGTCCGCAGTAAGCTATTATTTTTTCCATTTTTTCCTCCGTTTAATCATGATTTTTAGTTTTTATTACTATTTACCCCAATTTATCTCTTAAACCTCACCCCCTTACCCCCTCTCCAGCCCGTTTTGTCCGGCAAGCCAGAGGAATTTTGGCTGGAGAGGGGGATTAATTTTTGTAAGAGGGGCTGACGCCCCTCTTTGACACCCCACTTTTTTAATAATCTTGCTCGTACCATCCGCCGGTGGCGAGGTCTTTATAGAGCACCAGACGCTGTCCGGAGGCGAGCAGGGCGTTGTAATAGAGGCGCGTTACCGGTTCGGCGCGCCACCACTCGTCGTCGATGCGCCACCGGTCCTCGATAGCCGCCACGGCCTGACGCCGTTTTCCCCCGACCGCCGCGGGCAGGCCGGAGGCATCTTCCTCCACTTTTACCGGTTCCGGGACGTTTACCGGCCGGTAGGTGTCAGCGCGTAGCGCCTTTCCGGTATCCTCGACCATGGTTCCACTTCCTTGACCTTGTATACCTGCGGGTTGCCCAGCCTCAACTCAAGCTGCTTGATGTCCTCGATGAGGTGGTCTTTCGCCCGCAGTTCGGAGAAGAGGTTTCTCTGACGTCCCGGCGGGTAGCCCAGCCGGTTGACCCTGATGCCCACCTGCTCGACCGGCCCGGGCTGGGGATAGTCTTCCAGGACGCGCTTGATGCGGGACATGGCGGCTCTCATTTCCATGGCCGGCTCTTTAAACTGGATGGTGCGCTCCCAGTTTTCCGCGCTCCAGGTGCGTGTCCACAGGGTGAGGCTGCGTATGCCCAGTCCGTCGCGGGCGATGTTCGCGAAGACCCGCACCAGCAGCAGTTCCATCGCCACCAGTATGGCTTCCAGGGAGACCGTCACCGAGGAAAGCACGGTGCTCTCCTCGATGGCTCTTTCCATGAACCGTGGGTACAGGGGGGTATCGTCGATGCCCCGGGCGAGTTCCCAGATGCGTTTGCCCTCGGGGCCGAACTGCGACTGTAACGGGCCGGGGGGCAGGGCCGCTATCCGGCCCAGCGTGTGCATCCCGAAGTCATGCAGCCTGTTCCGGCTCTTCGACAATACCGGCAGGACGTCGCAGGGGAGGTCCTTGAGGAAGGCGATGACATCGTCGCCGGACAATATCCGGTGCCCGCCGGGAGGGTTGCGGCGGGCTGCCAGATACGCCAGGAATTTGTTCCCGGCTATTCCAATCTGAGGCATGAAAGCCCCGGGGATGGCTTCACGCACGGCTTGCAGGAGGGCGCCATCGTCCGGGTAAATCAGGTGCAGTCCGTCCACGCCGATGTAGACAAGACCCGGCTCGGGTCCTTCCACCAGGGGGCTTTTTTCCTCCAGCGCGTCCAGTATCTCGCTGAAGGCGGCACGGTAGCGGGGAATGTCCGCCTGGAGCAGCTCGGCGTCGCCGTACCTTGCCAGCGCCTGCTGGAGGGGCATATCGCGCTGCAGCCCTTCGAGCCCGGGAGACCAGTCGTGGACGAGCCTGTGCGAGCCGGACGTATACGTGACTATCGCCGGGCGGCTCTCAAGCGACGGATTTCTCCGGACTTCGCACCTCCAGGGGAAATGCGCCAGTAAAACACATAATATTCTCACGGTTCACCTCGGTAAAGACAGGTAAGAACAATTATATAGAACAAATGTTCTTTTGTCAAGACCCTTCCATACCTGGGGCACCGTAAATTTTACGAAAAAAAGGTGATGATTCGGGGTGAAAGGGGCGGAGATTTGTGAAACGGATTGAGGTAGAAGACTATTTAGCCGCGGCTTCCCGGACGCCGGGTTCGCTGTAGA
>CAZPAS010000210.1:0-2529 GCA_964584575.1 uncultured Dehalococcoidaceae bacterium
AACTCGGCCCTGATAAACCTGAACATGGTCGAAGCCTGCTATAAGGCAGGCGTGAAAAAGATATTCTATTCTTCTTCCGCCTGCATGTACCCGGAATATAACCAGATGGACCCGGACAACCCCAAGTGCTCGGAGGACTCCGCTTACCCGGCTTCCCCGGACAGCGAGTACGGCTGGGAGAAGCTGTTCAGCGAGCACCTGTACCTGGCATTCATGAGAAACTATAAAATGAACGTGCGCATCGCCCGCTTCCACAACATCTTCGGTCCCGAAGGCTCCTGGAACGACGGACGTGAGAAAGCGCCGGCCGCCTTCTGCCGGAAGGTCGCCGAGACCCCCGACGGCGGGGAGATTGAGATGTGGGGCGACGGACTCCAGACCCGTTCTTTCCTCTACATCGACGAGTGCCTGGAAGGCATAAAACGGCTGATGAAATCCGACTTTACCGGCCCGGTGAATATCGGCTCCGAAGAAATGGTGTCCATCAACAAGTTGGCGGAAATGATAATGGAAATAGCCGGGAAGAAGCTTTCCATCAAGCACATCAAGGGGCCTCTCGGCGTTCGAGGGCGCAACTCGGACAACCGCCTGATCGGGGAGAAGCTGGGCTGGAAACCGTCCGCGCCCCTGGCGGAGGGACTTAAAAAGACCTATAGCTGGATAGAGAAGATGGTGGCCGAAGTCAAGAAATCAGGAGGCTAAATATAATTGATTAAAGCAATATCCGTGTTCGGTATCGGCAAACTGGGGTTCCCGATAATAGCCTGCTTTGCCAGCAAAGGCTATAAGGTAATCGGGTTTGACGTTAACCCGGCGACGATAAAGGCCGTCAACGAACGCAAGCCCAACATTCATGAGCCGGGGCTGGTGGAGCTGCTGCAAAAGCCCGGAGAACTATCCGCTACCGAAGATTATCGATATGCCGTCGAAAACTCCGAGGCGACATTTATCATGGTGCCGACACCGAGCCAGGAAGACGGCAGTTTTTCCACTGAATACGCCGAGGCTGCCGCCGAACAGATTGCCGCCGGTCTCAAAAATAAGGATACGTACCACCTTGTCGTGCTCACCAGTACCGTTCTACCCGGGGCTACCGAAGACAGGATAAAGACCATACTGGAGAAGGTTTCCGGGAAAAAGTGCGGCCCGGACTTCGGTCTGTGTTACAGTCCGGAATTTATTGCCCTCGGCAGTGTTATCCGGGACTTCCTGAACCCGGACGTTATTCTCATCGGCGAGGCAGATAAGAAATCCGGCGACCTGCTTTCGGAAATCTACAAAAAAGTCTGCGAGGATAACCCGCCGATAGTCAGGATGTCCATCCGCAGCGCGGAACTGGCCAAGATATCTCTTAACGCCTACGTGACCATGAAAATCAGTTTCGCCAATACCATCGCCGAACTCTGCGAGCACCTGCCGGACGGTGATTCCGAGGCAGTCAGCCGGATGCTGGGGTTCGATTCGCGAATCGGCAGAAAATATCTCTCCGGGGCGCTTGCCTACGGCGGCCCGTGCTTCCCCAGAGACAATAAAGCCTTTGCGTTCTTTGCCCGGCAAATCGGCTGCGAAGCGCGTCTTTCCGAGGCTACCGACCGCGAAAACAAACATCAGAATGAGCGGATAATAGCCCTGGTCAAGCAGAAGGTCGGCGATATCCGCGGTAAAAGGATTGCCATGCTCGGGCTGACCTATAAACCGGATACTGATGTCATCGAGGAATCGGCCGCTGTAAAAATCGCCGCTGCTTTGGTGAAGGAAGGGGCCAGAATCTCGGTTTATGACCCGGCGGGGATGGGAAACGCCGAGAAAATTCTTTCGGAGAAAGATGCCAACTACACGGCTTCAACCAGGGAGTGTTTAAAGGACGCCGATTTCTGCGTTCTGGCTACGCCCTGGCCGGAGTTTAAAGAACTCAAACCCGAGGACTTCATTTCCGGTATGCGGCGACCGGTATTGCTGGACTGCTGGCGAATTTACGACCGTGCCGAATTCGGCAAGAAGATGGATTACAGCACTATCGGATTTTATCCGGGCGGTTAGCCACGGAGGTAAATTAGTTCTCTATGTTGACCATCTTTGCGATTCCCAAAGCGTTTCACGGGCATAACGAAATTATTCAGATTAACGCTATCCGGAGTTGGCTTGCCCTTGACCCTGGACCGGAAATCATCCTGTTGGGTAAAGATGAGGGCACAGCAGAAACAGCCTCACACTTTGGACTGAAGCATATTGCCGATATTGAGTGTAACGAGTATGGCACGCCGCTGGTAAGCTCTATGTTCGAACTCGCTCAAAATGCTGCCAGCTATCCGCTAATGTGTTACATTAATGCCGATATCATATTACTGAGTGATTTTTTACCAGCTGTTAGGCAGTTGGAGAGAAAGCCCGTTCTGATTATTGGCCAGCGCTGGGACCTCGATTTAACCGAAAAAGTAGATTTCAATAATCCTGACTGGGAAGCGAGTCTGCGGCGTCTTGTTGCTGAAAGGGGAAAACTTCATCCCAAGACCGGAATCGACTATTTCG
>CAZPAS010000211.1:0-2523 GCA_964584575.1 uncultured Dehalococcoidaceae bacterium
ACTTCTACGTGGACGCGGCGCAGGGGCACGACGACTTTTTGATGAGCCTGGCGCTAGTGGTGGAGGCGGCTAGATTATATGAGCCGAGAGGAGCTAAGGGGTGGTGAGGACTCATCAATCTATCCCCCTAGCCCCCTTCCTTTGATAAAGGAAGGGGGAGTTTTCACAAGTAGATTAGTGCGTATTGGGTGCTGTTTTTATCAAGGGCCAGTGCCATGAATGGCGATAAAGTACGCCGCCTCCTTTTGCCCCACCTTATTTTTACTGCCCATCACCACACCGCGTAGATTTTGTTTCCCACCCGTGCCCGCCCTCGGTTCTCCGGATAGTAAACCCATAGTAGTTCCGCGGGATAAGCAGAGAATGAAACGAGGTGGTCTGTCCCTCACAAGTGAAGGATAAAGGTGGGAATAGATAACAGGCGATGGCGGGGTAAAGGGGAGGCGTAAAGCTATCCTCTTTTTTTATTGGGTGGGGTTGGGCTGCGAGCGAGAGGGTTCGGCGGGGTAGGGGGACATGGCGGAGGCAGGTTCCGGCATGTCTGTGATTTCATTACTCTTGTTCCTGAGGCAAAGAAAGATTATAAATCCTATGCCTGTAAACAAAACCAACAACCAACCGAGGCTTCTGGCTTTTCTGACGAGCACCCAGCCGCCGACGATGAACGTGGATACGAAGCCGAGCAGGTAAGGCAGGATGGTGATATAAAACGGGTAATCCACACCGTCATCGGTGATTAACAGGGCGGGTGGATTTCCGGTGATAAAGAGCAGGATATTCCCGAGGATAATAAATACCGGGACCACGGCAATATTTGCTATTATCCAGGTAAGATTCAGATGGCGCTGGAACCAGTTAAGTTTTTCTGCGAGGATATCGGCGGGGTTAAGTTGGTTTTCGATGTCAGCGGATAGCTTGTCCGGGGGCACAGACTGCTGCTGGGACTTATAAAACGAGTACTGACAAAGATTACAGTACTGCGCATCTTCCTGATTCTCATATCCGCAGGACGGGCACTGCATGATATCTCCCCCTCTGTTAAGAAGAGCCAGGGCGTTCTGACACTATATATAAAAAACTATACATACTATTATAGGCTGTGACTCGTAAGGAACAAAGGGGTAAAAGGTAAGGTATTTTATAGCCCTTTAGTACCCGGTCTGAGACGTACGCAAGGGCGTTGGTTGTCTGCTCAATCGGTATGCTATTATTGAGTCGGGAAAAAGCAGCAAAGGAGAGTACGTGATGACGGAAAATGGTCTGGAAGCTAAAGTGGCGGCAATGGAAAAGGAACTCCAGAGGCTGAAAGACATCGAAGCGATACGCAAGCTGGAGCACGCCTACAGCTTTTACCTGGTGATGTGGATGCCGGAGGAAATAATCGATTTGTTTGCCTGGCGCGACGATACGACGTTGGAATGGCCCGAAGGCACGTTCTACGGCAAGGACGGCTTGCATCGATTCTTCGGGAATATCAACCCGAACAAGGACGCGGAATTCATGCACCAGATGATGCACCTCTCCGATGTGATAGACATCGCCGAGGACGGCAAGACCGGCAAGGGCAGGTGGTGGGGTTTCGGGGCGATGGCGCTGCCGATGGGCGACATGGGCATCAACCAGGCGCTCGCCTGCGGCATCTACGAGAACGACTTCATCAAAGAGGACGGCGTGTGGAAGCTGTGGAAAATAAAGTGGGTACCGGTATATTCCGGCACACCGGCGCGAGGCTGGGTTAAGCCGGAAAGGGTAGCCGGAGAGATGCCGCCGCCCGGAGAAGACGAGGAGATGAGGGTGCCCGAGTGGTGGCGACCGGACAAGCCTGCCAGGGGAATCGATTACAGTTATCCGTCAGGGTATATTCTGCCGTTCCATTTCAAGCACCCGGTGACCGGAAAGACGACCAGCGAGGCGGAGAGAAACAAACGTGTTAAAGGCGTGAAGTAGGGATTGCAGCGCTTCACTCGCAACGATAAAGGGGGAGCAGGGATGCTCCCCCTTTTTTATCAGACGAACTGGGGGTCACGCCGCGAGGCGGTGGGCATGATAACGACGGTTATGACGGGGCGCTTAACATTACGCCAGACCTGGGGGAAGTGAACTAAATTGGGCGGTATGTAAATACTCGATGAGGTGGTGAAGGTGACTTTGTCCCGTTCGTCGCCCTCACCGAGCCAGAAATCCACCTCCGCCCCGAGGTCGGTGGTGTCTTCCGGGTTGGTGCCCAGAAAGAGGAATATCTCCTCGTAGTCGTGCCGATGCGGCGGCGCGACATTGCCCTCACCGATGGTGACATCGCCGGTGATGATGCCGTACTCGATGAATGAGCCGGCATCTTTATACGAGTGGTGCGAAAAGATGACGCGGGGTCCGGTGTCAACATCGCTAATATTGAGGATTTTATCAGTATCGGGAATCGTCTCCTTATAAGCACCCGCGGGTACGGCGGGTTTGCGGCAGACATATTTTTCATATCTCGATTCCGGCACGGGTATGCCTCCTTTTGATAGTGGTACTGGTGAT
>CAZPAS010000212.1:0-2483 GCA_964584575.1 uncultured Dehalococcoidaceae bacterium
TTTTAAATCTGAGATTACTTAATTAGTCTGATGCTTCTACGTCGTAACCCGTGACGCTGTCAGGGTTAAAGCAATAGCACAGGTTGATTTCCGGGTTGGAGCTCCAGCCGCACATACCGAACTTCAGGCTGGAAGCGTCGTAGCCGAGCATCTGGAGAAGGGAGGTTGCCTGGGCGGCAGTGTGACCGGTGTAGCAGTAGCAGTATACAGGGGCGTCGGGGTTGATTTTAGCGAGATTGTCCGCCAGGGCACCGAGCCCGATGTTGATTGCCCCGGGGATGTGACCCGCGGCGTAGTGGTCCGCAGAGCGCAGGTCGATGATGGTCATATCTTCGCCTTCCGCAATCTTCATATTGAGGTCGGCGGCGGTGATGTACTTGGGCGCCACGGTGGCGGCGGCGGCTTTAACAATTGCCGCAGCATCGTCGGAAGCGGTGTTTTCAATGTCCGGTAGGGCGTAGCTGCCGCCGGCATTAGCGGCGGTTTCGACATTGAAATCACCGGAGCTTGTCGCGGGGTCGAACCGTGAGACAAATACTGCCGGGTCGTCCGACCATGCGGAGAATCCGTGCAGCAGGTTCGATACATCGTAGCCCTGTACACCGAGTACAGCCGCGCCGAATGAAGCCGACTGTCCGGTGTAGCAGTAGACAACGATTTCCTCATCCATGGGTAGAGTTGACAGGTCGCCGAATTTCATGTTGACGGCGCCGGGGATATGTCCCTTGGCATAGTCTTCGGCGCTGCGGAGACTGACGATGTAAGGAGCATCACCTTCGGCTATCATCATGTGAAGGTCGGCAGCCTTCATGTTGGGCGCCGGGCTTGCCACGTAAGCGGCAACGGCATCCTTAACGACATCAATCTCGGCAACTGCTGATGGTGCCGGTGCCGGTTCAGGAGACGGTGCCGGTGTCGGTTCCGGCTCGGGTTCTCCGCCACCACAGGCGGAGAGCATGGGTAGTGCCAGCAAAAGTGCCAGCAGGACAACGATAGTGCTTAAACTGGACCAGAATTTTAGACGCATTCCCTAATCCTCCATGTTTGATGTTAATGATGTTTGAGTATGTTAACACCGGTCTGAGCAAGCTGGCAGACACCCTCGTGCGGCTGCCAGGTAATACCAGTGGAAAAATAAGAAAAGGATGCAATGAAAGGAATAGTCCCGTTTAACAAGGCTCTAGAACTATTATGCATTCCAATGGACTATACCATACAGAGGCAGGATAAGTCAATATTTTTTTGTTTGACACGTCATTAATTTCCAGAGTAGACTTGAGATTGGGTTTCAGGCTGAATCAAGTCCATTGTTATGAAAAAACGACTGTTAATCGGCGGGGGGATTATCTTAATAGCGGTAATTTACCTGCTTTATTTGAGTTTCGGCAGTTCCGTCAGTTATTACGTAACCGTAAGCGAGTTTTACGATAGAATCGATGAGCTTCTCGACTCCAATGTGAGGCTGGCGGGAAACGTGGCGGATGGTTCTATCGAGTGGGATGCCGGGGAGGTGGAACTGGCATTTAACCTCACCGAGGGCGGCAGGGACATGCCGGTGGTGTATCATGGCGCCCAGCCAAGCGGGTTCAAGGCGGGTTCCACGATTCTGGTGGAGGGCAAATACGGGTCCGACGGCATATTTCAGGCAAGCCAGTTGATACTGAAATGTCCTTCAAAATATGAATCTATAGATATCGAGTAGTTCTTACATATGACAGAAGCAGGGCGCATAGCCTTGATAATTGCTCTCCCCGTTGCCGCTTTCTCGATTATTACCTCTATAGTCGGCGTCCGGACCGAATCGGCGCGCCTGGTGAAAGCCGCCCGCAACGGCATCCTCGTTATCTTCGGACTCTATACGCTGGCACTGGCGATAATCCTGTACGCGTTTTTCACCCGCGACTATGCCCTGACCATCGTGGCGGAGCACGCCAGCAACGACCTCCCGTCGCTGTATACCTTGAGCGCCCTCTACGCCGATAAAGCCGGCTCAATGTTCTTCTGGGGATGGCTGATTTCCCTGTTTGCCGCTTTGCTGGTCCTGCAGGCGGGCAGTAATGAACGGCGGACCGTTTCCTATGCCGTCGGCATACTGGCGGTTATCGAGGCTTTCTACATAGCACTGGTAACATTCAAAGTAAATATATTCGAGGTGTACCCATCTTCCCCCGCAGACGGCTTCGGGCTTAACCCCCTGCTTCAGAATTTCGGCATGCTTATCCATCCCCCCCTGCTGTATATCGGGTTCGCCGGCTTCGCCGTGGCTTTCGCCATGGTAATAGCGGCGTTTATCACCCGTGACGCGGGCGCGGTATGGAACAACCTGATGCGGCGCTGGACGGTCTTCGCCTGGTGCGTGCTGGGTATCGGCAACCTGGTGGGGATGTGGTGGTCGTATAACGAGCTGGGGTGGGGGGGCTACTGGGCGTGGGACCCCGTGGAGAACGCCGGGCTGATGCCCTGGCTGCTGGGAACGGCGTTCC
>CAZPAS010000213.1:0-2449 GCA_964584575.1 uncultured Dehalococcoidaceae bacterium
GAGGGGGATAAAGGGGGTGAGGTAACAATAAATTATTTCTAAGGTGATAAATGGTCGCCGATATCATCTTAAAAAACGCCAACATAATCACCGTGGACGCCGCGCAGCCTGCCGCGGAGGTGGTAGCTGTATCCGGCGATAAAATACTGGCGGTCGGCGGTAAAGATGTGCTGGACTCACTTACAGACGCCGAGACCAGAATTATCGATTGCCAGGGCAGGACGGTCGTGCCCGGCTTCAACGATGCCCACCTCCACCTTTTTTCCCTGATTAGAAAGCTGCTCAGCATCGACCTCAGTCCGGCGGCGGTGCGCTCCATCGGCGATATTAAAGAGGCTGTGCGCCGCAAAGCGGAGAAGACCCCGCCGGGGACATGGATTAGCGGGACGGACTATAACGAGTTTTACCTGGCGGAGAAACGCTGTCCCACGCGGTGGGACCTGGACGAGGCAGCCCCGGACCACCCGGTCGTGCTGACGCACCGCTCCCTCCATGCCTGCGTGCTCAACAGCCGGGCGCTGGCGCTGGCGGGGATAAACCGCGATACGCCGGAGCCGGAGTGCGCCCGCATCGAGCGAGACCTTGCTACCGGCGAGCCTAACGGCATCCTCGTGGAGATGTTGAGCTATATCCGCAGCGAGGTCATGCCGCCATTGTCCGACGCGGAACTGGACGAAGCGTTCGACCTTGCCGACCGGCATTTCCTTACTAATGGCATTACCTCTTTTCAGGAAGCCACCTACCGTAACGACCGCAGTAGATGGGATATTGTCCGCAGGTATATCGACGCGGGTAAACTGCACAGCCGGGTCTCGATGATGGCGGGTCCGCAGACCCGCGGCGAGTTTCAAAGAGACGGAATGAAAACGGGCTCCGGTGATGAGCGACTGCGCCTCGGCGCCGTTAAGATAATGCTGGGAGAATCGGCAGGGCAGGGTGAACTGACACAGGAAGAACTGCACCGTCTCGTCCTTGAATGCCACCAATCGGGCTTTCAGCTTGCCTTCCACGCCATTACCGAGGATGCCATCGAATCGGCTATTGAGTCGCTTGAGTATGTCGACAGACAGTCACCGATTGCCGGCAGGCGACACCGCATCGAACATTGCAGCGAATGCCCGCCGCGTCTCCTGGAAAGGCTTGCTAAGCTCGGTGTGGTTATCGTTACCCACCCCGCGACAGTCTATTACAGCGGCGAACGTTACCTGGCGACCGTCGACCCGGCACAACTGCGGTGGCTCTATCGTATAAAATCACCGCTGGAAAGCGGGGTGATGGTCGCCGCCGCTTCTGACGCGCCGGTCTCGCCGGTCAATCCGCTGGCAGGCATCTACGGGGCGGTCACCCGCAAAGCGGAGTCGGGGCAGCCACTCCTGCCGGAGGAAGCTGTCTCGCCTGACCAGGCGCTGGCGCTGTACACGACAAACGCCGCTTACACATCTTTCGAGGAGGATGTAAAGGGCTCGATTACTCCGGGAAAACTTGCCGACCTTGCAGTCTTGAGCGACGACCCCACCGGAGTGCCCCCGGAGGAAATCAAAGACATCAAGGTGGAGATGACCGTCATCGGCGGGGAAGTGGTCTGGGAGGGCTAGGTCGAGCCTATCGCCGTGGCGGTAGCGTATTCGCGGGAATGTGAGAGGCTGACGTCGATTTCCTTAATCCCCAGCCTATCTGCTTCTTTTTTTGCCCGTCCGTTGAGCCGGATACGCGGTTTGCCGCTGGGATGATAAAGAGTCTCTATTTCCCGCCAGGCTACCCCCCGGTTGCCCGTTCCCAGCAACTTCATGACCGCTTCCTTGCTGGCGAAGCTGGCAGCCAGTGAATGCGCACGCCGACCGTAGATACTTAATTCTTCTTCCGTATAAACGCGGCGCAGAAAGCGGTCGCCGTAGCGGTCGATTACGCGGCGGATTCGCTCTATTTCTATAATGTCCGTGCCGATGTGGTGCTGCATTTTCTAGCGCCCAACCTTATCCTGGCGGCTTTTCAGGTCCTGGAGCAGCCCGGCGCACAGCTTTTTCAGGAGGCGCTGCGGCGGCTTGTCGGAGAAGGAGGTGTAAAGGGGGGTCAGGGACATTTCTCCCCGGATAACGGCCTGGATATCCGTGCCTTCGGCTTCCACACCCACGAGCCTTTCCCGTATCATGCGGTACTGCTTGACCATCCCTTCATTATCTTCCGTGATAGTGTTGATGTGGCTGGAATGAGCCAGGCGCGTGAGTTTGATGTCGGTTACTTTATCCAGCGGCAGGTCCGGCACGTTGAGGTTGAGGAAAACGCGGGGGAAATCCTCCGCTGCCAGTCGTTGCACCAGCGCGGCCGCCGCTTTCGCCCCGGCTTCCAGGCTGTCCCTGTTGGAGGAAAAGGATGCCGAAGATACCGCCAGCGCCGGCAGGCCGCGGGTATAGCCCTGCATGGCGGCCCCTACCGTCCCGGAAATATAAAC
>CAZPAS010000214.1:0-2376 GCA_964584575.1 uncultured Dehalococcoidaceae bacterium
TTCTCCCTGCTATATAGATAGGGTTATTATATCATATTATAAAATGTTCACATCAAAAATATTGTTGCATATAATTATAAATAATCTAAAAAATTTCTAAAAATCCCTTATTTTGTACACACCCTCACACCAATTCCCCCGCCTATGAGGGTAATAGAGGGCAGGTTGAACCTGCCCTCTTCCCTTTTTTCACCCTTGCTCTAAGTCCTACACCTTAAACAAATTCGTACTCAAGTACTTCTCGCCGCGGTCGGGGAAGATGACGACGATGGTGCCGGAGTCGATTTGTCTGGCTATCTCCAATGCCGCGTACATGGCGGCGCCGCTGCTCATGCCCACGAAGATGCCCTCGTGCCGCACGACCTGGCGGGCGGTCTCGTAAGCGGTCTCCGTCTCCACCATGATGGTGATGTCAATCTGGGAGGGGTCATAAAGGGCGGGCACGATGGCCTCCTCCATGTTTTTCAGCCCCTGGATATAGTGTCCCTTGACCGGGTGGGCGCTGACTATCTTGACGGAGGGTTTTTTCTCCTTGAGGACCTTGCCCACGCCCATGATGGTCCCGGAGGTGCCAATCGCGGAGACGAAGTAGTCCAGTTCGCCGCCCGTCTGACGCCAGATTTCCAGTCCGGTGGTGCGGTAGTGCGCCAGCTTGTTGTATTCGCTGGAGAACTGGTCCGGCATGAAGTACCTGTCCGGGTACTGCTGCACGAGTTCCCTGGCCCTGTGTATGGCGCCGTCCGTGCCGAGGCTGCCTTTGGTCAAGGTCAGTTTGGCGCCGAAGGCGGCAATCATCTTCTTACGCTCCATGGACACGGCTTCGCTCATGACGATTTCCACGTCGTATCCCCTAAGCGTCCCAATCATCCCGAGCGAGACGCCGGTGTTGCCGGAGGTAGGCTCGATGATGGTCTTGCCCGGAGTAAGCTTCCCCTCTTCCTCCGCCTGCTGAATCATGCTCAGGGCAATCCTGTCCTTGATGCTGCCGCTGGGGTTGAATCCCTCCACCTTGGCGTAGATGGCGACGCGGGGGTTGGGGTTGAGGTTATTTATCTTCACCAGCGGCGTGTTTCCGATGGTCTCCAGTATATTTTCATAAAGTTTCATTTTATTTCATTACCTTCGCTTCTATTATTATATCCTCCCCACTACGATGCACCCTCTCGAAAGATAACCTGACAGCCCTGTCCAGGTCGGTGATATTGAGTTCGTTGACGGAGTCGGTGCCTTTGCCGAGTACCTTAGGCGCGACAAAGACCACCAGCCGGTCCGCCAACCCCGTACAGATGCATGCAGTAATCGTTTCCCCGCCACCTTCAACCAGCACGGAGGAAATCTGCCTCCCCGCCAGCGTTTTCAGCAGTTTTTTAATGTCCACCCTGCCCGCAGCGTCCGCCGGCACCGTAAGGACCTCGACGCCCATTTTGTCCAGGGCGGCGGCCTTTTCTTTATCGGCGAGGGGGGTGGCGGCAACCAGCGTGCGGGCGGCTGCCTGGGACTGCAGTACTTTAGACTCGAGGGGTATTCTCAAGCGGGAATCGAGCACGACCCGGACGGGATTTCTGCCGGGGACGAGTCGGGTGGTAAGCTCGGGGTCGTCCGCCAGCACGGTGCCGATACCCACGAGGATGGCGTCGTGGCGGGCACGCAGCCGGTGGGCTATCCTGCGGGAGGGAGGGGAGCTAATCCAGCGGGAGTTTCCGGCGGCGGTGGCGATACGCCCGTCGAGGGTCTGGGCGAACTTTATAGTCACGAAGGGCATGCCGGTCGACGTGTACTTGAGGTAAGCCTCGTTCAGGGTGCGGCACTCGTCTTCCAGCACGCCAACGGCGGTCTCGATGCCGTGTTCTTTAAGAATTTCCAGGCTTTTGCCGCGCATCTCCGGGAAGGGGTCGAGGGTGCCGATGACGACCCTCGCAAGCTTCGCCCGGATAATGGCGTCGACGCAGGGGGGCGTCTTGCCGTGATGCGTGCAGGGCTCCAGGGTGACGTACATCGCGGCGCCCGCAACGTCCTCCTTGGCATGTTTGAGAGCGTCCACCTCCGCATGGTCGCCGCCGAAGTAGTGATGGTACCCCTGCGCGATAATACGGTCGTCCCTGACGATAACCGCCCCCACCATGGGATTGGGGGAGGTCCTACCCAGTCCGCGGCGTGCCAGCCGAAGCGCCTGCCGCATGTATTTCTCGTCGGTCGATTTGATTTTGGACATGATACTTAACTAAATTATATCGTAAAGCTGGGGACATTACCAAAAGCGTGCGGGAGCTTGCGCTGGAGAGGATGATTTGCTAGAATTAAAAGCTGGAAGCAATTCCGGAGATTCGCGGGCCGTTAGCTCAGTTGGCAGAGCACCTGACTTTTAATCAGGGTGTC
>CAZPAS010000215.1:0-2311 GCA_964584575.1 uncultured Dehalococcoidaceae bacterium
TCACCATCGCGGTTTCCCTCGCCCTCATGCCCTGGTTCTCGCTGTCCGGCTTGGTAATTATCGCCGGCATATTGATAATCACCACGGTGCTGGCGTTTTACTTCAGGTATAAATTCGCCGGACTTACCGGCGATACCTATGGCGCTATCAACGAGCTGGCTGAGTTAATGACACTGATAATTGCCATCCCGATTTTACACTACATGGCGCCCATCTAGAAGGAAATATCACCATGAAAAAAGCCCGGACTCTCATGATTCAGGGGACGACCTCCTCGGCGGGGAAGAGCGTCATGGTAGCCGCCCTCTGCCGCATCTTCCGGCAGGACGGTTATAAAGTAGCCCCGTTCAAATCGCAGAACATGGCGCTTAACTCTTACGTCACCGCCGAGGGCGGGGAAATCGGACGGGCGCAGGTGGTGCAGGCGGAGGCGGCGGGAATCGCCCCCACCGTGGACATGAACCCGGTGCTGCTCAAACCGACCACCGATACCGGCTGCCAGGTCATCGTGCTGGGGAAGGTCGCCAGGACGATTTCCGCCCGGGATTACTATAAGTACACCCCCTCCCTGCTGGAGACGGTGACGCAGGCCCTTGAACGCCTCCGCGCCGCCTACGACATCGTCGTCATCGAAGGCGCGGGCAGCCCGGCGGAGATAAACCTCAAGGAGCGGGAAATAGTCAATATGCGAATCGCCAAAATGTCCGGCTCGCCCGTCCTGATGGTCGGGGATATCGACCGGGGCGGGGTGTTCGCTTCGCTGGTCGGCACGCTGGAACTGCTGGAGAAAGACGAACGAGAACTCGTCAGGGGTATGATAATCAACAAGTTCCGCGGCGACGTCACCCTGCTGGAGTCGGCGATAGAGTACCTGCAGGACCGCTCCGGCAAGCCCGTGCTGGGCGTAATACCGTACTTCCGAGATATACGCATCGCCCAGGAGGACTCGGTTTACCTGGATGAAAGACCCCAAAATACCGACGCCGGAGATTTACAAATCGACTTAATACGTTTGCCACATATCTCCAACTATGACGATTTCGACCCGCTGGAAGAGGAGGGCTGCCGGGTGAACTACGTCCGCCAGCGCTTCGAACTCGGCAATCCGCACCTCATTATCCTGCCCGGCACCAAGAGCACCGTCGCCGACCTGGATTACCTGCGCCAGTCCGGGCTGGCGAGCAGCATCCTTGCCAGGGCTAAAGCGGGCACGCCGGTCGTGGGCATCTGCGGGGGCTACCAGATGCTCGGGCAGAAAATCCTCGATCCCCAGAAAGTGGAATCGCCAAACCCGGAGGTCGCCGGTCTGGGACTGCTCGATATCGTCACGGACTTCGTACCGGAGAAGTCCACCAAGCAGGTCAAAGCGCGCGTGCTCGCCGATACCGGTCTGCTGGCGGGAACCAGGGGACAGGAAATAACCGGCTACGAAATCCACATGGGCAAGACCCGGAGCGAGGAAAAAACCAACGCCTTCCAGGTAGTCGAGACACCGCAAGGAGCAGCTGACTATGCCGATGGCGTTTTGAACGCTCAAGGCCGGGTACTGGGCACCTACATGCACGGACTCTTCCACAACGACGATTTCCGTAAGACCTTCCTCAATAACCTGAGAAATTACTGGGGGCTGGCGGAAAGCACCGGCGACGCCGCTATCAATAAAGACAGGGAATATGATAAACTTGCGGAGCTGGTGCGTGGAAATCTGAACGTACCGGAAATCTACCGCATCATGGGGATACAGGTTTGAAAACTACGCTCATCATCGGCGGCGCCCGCAGCGGCAAGAGTACGCTGGCGCAGGAAATGGCACAGAAAGCGGGCGGGAATGTCCTCTTCGTAGCGACGGCGGAAGCCGGCGACGAGGATATGAAGAAACGCATCGAGATGCACCGCAAGTCGCGCCCGTCCAGCTGGACGACCCTGGAGGTCACCAAGCACGTGGGCAGCCGCATAAACAAGAATAAGACTAAAGTCAAGACCGTAATCATCGATTGCATCACGCTGCTCATCAACAATATCTTCATGCGTTACGATGAAAATACCGACGCCGACCTGGCGCAAAAAGAAGTTACGGCGGAAATAAAAGCCCTGCTTGGCTGCATCGACCGTTCGGACGCCCACTTCATCATCGTCACCAACGAGGTAGGACTCGGCATCGTGCCTGCCGACCGGGTAAGCCGCATTTACCGGGATATGCTGGGGAGAGCCAACCAGATGCTGGCGGACTACGCCGACGAGGTCCTGCTGCTGGTAGCAGGCATACCGTTGACTTTAAAGAGTTCAGGCCGTTGACAGGCGGATAACCTTA
>CAZPAS010000216.1:0-2300 GCA_964584575.1 uncultured Dehalococcoidaceae bacterium
TAGGCGGTCATGGTTATGAAATAAGTAGAGACGACATCCTCAATGCAACCGGGGGGGTACCACCAAAGGCTTTTGATGGTCGGAATAAATACTATGTTGAACTTCACGGATTAAGATATCCAATTAAACAAACTATCCACTTGGTAACTGGACTTTCTTATACAGGAGATTTTACAGCGCAATATGCCAGTCACATTCTAAAGAAGTTGGGTTTCACAATCCGTTCCTTAGAGGCCTCGGACGTAATAGAACCAATACGCAGTACCAATACTACTACAATCGGAGGGACTAGAAAGTTTGCGATCACTTTCGAACAGGATGAAGACGGCTTCATCGTGGTCAGCTGCCCGGCTTTACCTGGTTGCTACTCACAGGGAAGAAACGAAGAAGAGGCTATTACCAATATCAGAGAAGCCATTCGCGGATATATCGCTAGTATGCGTCATCATGGAGAACCGATACCTGCCATAACCGAGGTGCGTGAGGTGGAGGTTGCCGTTTAATGTCACATCTCCCGATAATATCAGGAGACGATTTTGTAAAGGCTATGGGTCGAGCGGGTTATCAATGGGATTATACCGAGGGAAGCCATATGATATTATTTCACCCAACTAAGAGTAGGCTTTCTGTTCCAAGACATAAGCAGTTGGGACGCGGTCTGTTGAGGGCGTTGATTCGAGATGCAGGACTGACAAGGGATGAATTTCTCGAATTACTTTAAGATTTCCTGTAAGTAACTATACATCAAGCGTGGCGTACTTGGCGTGCGCCTGGATGAACGCCTTGCGCGGAGGGACCTCGCCGCCCATGAGCATCTGGAAAATCTCGTCCGCTTTGGCGGCGTCCTCCACGTTTACCTTGAGGATGGTGCGGATATTGGGGTCCATGGTGGTCTCCCAGAGCTGCTCCGCCGACATCTCGCCCAGGCCCTTGTAGCGCTGGACTTCCGTCTTTCTGGAAGTGCTGTTTTTCAGCACCTCATCTCTTTCCTGGTCGGAGTAGACCCACTTGACCCCTTCATTATTCTTGATGCGGTAGAGCGGCGGCTGGGCGATATACAGGTGTCCGGCGCTGACAAGCTCCATCATATGACGGAAGAAGAAGGTCAGCAGGAGGGTGCGTATGTGGGCGCCATCGACATCCGCGTCCGTCATCAGGATTACTTTGCCATAACGCAGACGGCTAAGGTCGAATTCATCGTCGATGCTGGTGCCGAGGGCGGTAATGATGGTGCGGATTTCCGCGTTGGCAAGCATCTTGTCCGGCGGCGCCTTCTCCACGTTAAGGATTTTACCCCTCAGGGGTAATATCGCCTGGAAACGGCGGTTCCGTCCCTCTTTAGCCGAGCCGCCGGCGGAAGGTCCCTCGACCAGGTACAACTCGCACTGCTCGGGGTCGCGCTCCGAACAGTCGGCAAGCACGCCGGGCAGGGTGCCGGTTTCCAGTCCGCTCTTCCTGATAATAAGGTCGCGCGCCTTACGGGCGGCTTCCCTCGCCTTGGCGGCGGTAACACATTTCTCGATTATCTTCTTGGCGTCGTCGGGGTGCTCCTCGAGGTACAGCGCCAGGCCTTCGTTGACGGCGCTCTCCACCTGGCTCTTGACCTCGATATTGCCCAGCTTGCCCTTGGTCTGCCCCTCGAACTGCGGCTCGGGGAGCTTGACGCTGATGATGGCGGTAAGGCCCTCGCGGACGTCCTCGCCGGTCAGGTTGGGGTCGTCTTCCTTGATAAATTTGTTCTTCTTGGCGTAATCATTCAGCACGCGGGTCAGCGCCGAGCGGAAGCCGGTAAGATGCGTGCCGCCGTCGATGGTGTTCACGCAGTTGGCGAAGCTGAAAGCGGACTCGCTGTAGCCATCATTATACTGAATGGCTGCCTCAACCTGGGTGCTGTTTATGGATTTGGATATGTAAACGGGTGACGGGTGGCGTACGATGCGGTTCCGGTTCAGGTGGCGCACGAAGCCGGTAATACCGCCTTCGAAGTAGAAGGTACGCTGCCGGTCGCCGGGTTCGTCAATGATGGAAATTTCCACGCCCTTGTTGAGGTAAGCCATCTCCCGCAGGCGCTCGCTGACGGTATCGAAGTCATAACTTATCTCGCCGAATATTTCAGAATCGGGGAGAAAGGTGGTGGTGCTGCCGGTGTCGATGGATTTACCCGACGCTTCCAGCGGTCCCTGGGGCACGCCGCGCTTGTATTCCTGGTGGTGGATTTTACCGTCGCGTTTGATATCGACGGTACACCATTCGGAGAGGGCGTTGACGACGGATGCGCCGACGCCGTGCAGACCGCCGGA
>CAZPAS010000217.1:0-2293 GCA_964584575.1 uncultured Dehalococcoidaceae bacterium
AGTCAAGCTCCACCGGCGTTTCCTGACCGAATAAGGAGAGAAGCACCTTGACTTTGCCTTTTTCCATGTTTATTTCATCAACGATTCCCACAAAATCTATAAAAGGACCGTCGGTAACCCTGACACTCTGCCCCTTGCGGAACCCGACCTTGACCTTGGGTGTATCCGCGGTCATCTGCTTTAATATCTCACTCACCTCGTTTTCTTCCAGCGGCGTGGGTGTATTGCCGCTGCCGACAAAACCGGTGACACCCGGAGTATTCCTGACAACACTCCAGCTGTTTTCATCCATCATCATCTCGACGAGGACATAACCGGGCAGGATTTTCTTGGTTACCGTGCGGCGGCGCCCTCCCCGGACTTCAATCTCGTCCTCGGTAGGTATCACCACCTGGGTAATATCGCTCCCGGAATCCATGAACTTGATACGCTGTTCCAGGTTTTTCTTGACCCGCTCTTCATGCCCGGAGTAGGTATGTATCACGTACCAGTGTTTGTCATTTCCCGCCACAAGTAACCTCACTACCTGATTTATTGGAAAGAATAACGACTGTCCCGCACATCAGACAACCTCGATTCATCCCGGGAGACAATCTTTTATCCACCCACGAATACTCTGTTCACGAGCTCGGTGAATCCAAAGTCGAGAGCCCCCAGAAAGATGCCCGCGATAACGGTGATAACCAGCACCAGTCCCGTCAGATACGCGGCTTCTCTCTTGGTGAGCCAGACTACCTTTTTCAACTCGTTGATAATCTCGCCCACGTAGTTGAAAAGCCGGAAACCTCTTCGCTTGGTCGTTGTTTGATGCGTCATCGCCGGTTTATTCCATTCAGCCGCAGCCCCGGGCTATTTAGCCTCCCGATGCAGTGTATGTGTACGGCAGCGGGGGCAATACTTTTTCAGCTCCAGGCGCTGCGTATCGTTTTTCCTGTTCTTCGTCGTCGTATAGGTCCGCTCCTTGCACTCCGTACAGGCAAGGTAAACCACACCACGCGCTTCCGCTTTCTTAGCCATAGTCTATTCCAGAATCTTGGTAAAGGTGCCGGCCCCTACCGTCCTACCTCCTTCACGAATAGCAAAGCGTAGACCCTCTTCCAGGGCGACCGGGTAGATAAGCTTAATCTTCATATTGATATTGTCGCCGGGCATGACCATCTCCACACCTTCCGGCAGCTCGATGGTGCCGGTGACATCGGTAGTCCGGATGTAGAACTGGGGCTTGTAACCGTTAAAGAACGGCGTATGCCGGCCGCCTTCATCTTTAGTCAAAACGTAGACCTGTCCCTCGGCGTAGGTATGGGGTTTGATGGTCCCCGGTGCCGCGAGCACCTGCCCGCGTTCGATGTCTTCACGCTCGACGCCTCTGAGGAGGGCACCGACGGCATCGCCGGCTTCCGCCTGGTCGAGCGTCTTGTGGAACATTTCCAGACCGGTAATCACGACCTTGCGAGGTTCGTGGTGCAGACCGACAATCTCCACCTCGTCGCCGACCTTTACCGTACCGCGCTCAACCCTGCCGGTGGGCACGGTGCCCCGCCCCTTGATGCTGAAAACGTCCTCGACGTGCATCAGGAACGGCTGGTCCTTAGGGCGCTCCGGTACCGGGATATAGGCATCAACGGCATCCATAAGCTTCAGGATAGCACCGCACCACTCACATTCCGGCTTGCCGCAGCCGCACTCCAGCGCTTTGATAGCGCTGACCCGGTGAATCGGGATATCATCGCCGGGGAACTCGTACTTGCTGAGGAGTTCTCTTACCTCCATTTCAACCAGGTCCAGCAGCTCTTCATCGTCCATCATATCCACCTTGTTAAGGGCAACGACGATATAGGGCACCTGCACCTGGCGCGCCAGCAGGACATGCTCCCTGGTCTGTGGCATGGGCCCGTCCGGGGCGCTGACTACGAGTATGGCGCCGTCCATCTGGGCCGCGCCGGTAATCATGTTTTTAATAAAGTCGGCATGGCCGGGACAGTCGATATGAGCGTAATGCCTCTTTGCCGTTTCATATTCAATATGGGCAATGGCAATGGTCAGACCCCTGGCCTTCTCTTCCGGAGCATTATCAATACTCTCGAACGTACGATAGCCGGTATTGCCGAACTTGGATAGTACCAGCGTTATCGCCGAGGTAAGCGTCGTCTTACCGTGGTCAACGTGACCGATTGTGCCCACGTTTACATGTGGTTTTGACCTGTCATATTTCTGTTTTGCCATTTCAACCTCCCTTTATTCCGAGCCCACAATCGGATTCGAACCGATGACCCCATTCTTACCAAGAATGTGC
>CAZPAS010000218.1:0-2286 GCA_964584575.1 uncultured Dehalococcoidaceae bacterium
GGCTCGATGTCCTTCATATTTTCAAGTTCTTCTTCCGTTGGAGGTTCTGGATGAAGTCTTTTACCGATTTCATAATCTATAGCACCTGGCATTGACGTCCTCCTCTTGAGTATTTAAACCCCGTATGAATCTAGAGATTACTGGTAATCATGCCGTAGAGTTCCGGGGCCATTTTAAATGTCCAATCAGGTTCGATGACGGCCGTGGTGTTCTCCGACTCTATTACCGCCGGGCCTTCCAGTATGTCGCCGGCTTTCAGCAAATCCCATTGGTAGATATTCGTTTTATGAAAACCGCCTAATTTTTCCCAGTAGGCTTCTCTCTCCCCCTTGAGGGCTGCTTTAGGTACCGTTTCGCCGGCAAATTTATGTTGTGTCAGTATGAAGTGCGGCAGCGGCAGGAGTACGAACAGGCGATACGTTTCCACCTCGACGCCTCCCTGGGGGAACGCGGCTTCAGGACTGTACATGCGGCTGAATTCGTCCGTAAAGCGGTCGCACACTTTTTTCACGTCATCGGTGCTGTGTATCGTCAGAAGCGGAGATTCAACCGGCGTGTAGCGCCACTGCATGCCGTATCTCATCTCGAGTTCCAGTCGGAAAGTTGCGTCCTCCTCTTTGAATCCTTCGAGTATGATATCCCTGATGGCCTTTTCTTTCAGCTCATCTATGATAGAATTGAATATATCAAAGTCACTGAAGTAGGCGCCCTTAGCATAGTCAAACAGCCTGGTATTTCTCGACTTTTCATAGCTGTGCACGACATCCAGCGTCGATGCGCCGTAAGCCCCCGCCACGGGAGACATCGGCGGGACGATGATTTTTTTCATTTCACCGGCAGCGGCTACGCCGCAGCAGTGTCCGGGTCCCGCGCCGCCGCCGGCAAAGATGGTGAACTCGGAAGGCTCGTAGCCTTTAAGGGCTACCTCTTTGAATATCTCGTTGCCCATCTTGGCATCGGCTACCTTTTTAATCATTATGGCGGTGGTGACTTCGTCCCAGCCTGATTTCGCACCCAGTTCTTTGAGCGCCTTGACGGCTTTTTCTTTATTCAGCTTGAACTTGCCTCCCAGGAAATAGTCCGGATTTACGTAACCGAGGACGACATCGGCGTCGGTTACGGTGGCGTATTCTCCGCCGAGGTCGTAGCATGCCGGACCGGGCATTGACTTGGCACTGGCCGGTCCCACCTCAAGGCGGTTCCCCAGTAAAGGATTCAGCCAGGCTATGGAACCTCCTCCGGCGCCGATTGATGCTATCTTTATAGCCGTCAGTTGAGTCCGCCACCGGTCGACGGTGGGATAAAGGTCATAATGGGTAATACTGCCCTCCGTAATAAGTCCGATGTCAAAGCTGGTGCCTCCGGTATCACAGAATACGACGTCCGGCAGGCCGATGCCGTTGCAGAGGTGGGCGGCACCGCACAGTCCGCTGACCGGACTGGCGCCGTAAGTAGCAATTGCCTTGGTCCGGGCAACCTTGGCGCAGCCGCCGACGTTATCGCAGAGTAAAAGCGGTTTCTTGTATCCCCGCTCCAGAAGATCGCTGCACAGGGCGGATATCTGCTCCACAAAACCGATATGAATATAGGCGTTGACGATAGCCGTCATAGTTCTTACGTATTCGCCCTCTTTGGGTGAAATTTCCGAGGACAGTATTATGGGCATATTGCCCAGGTAGACCTCCGGGAATTCGTCCTCGATAATGCTGCGTATTTGCTTTTCATGCTCCGGATTGATAAACGACCACAGGAGGCTGACCACGAAACCGCGAACGCCCTGGTCTACCAGGTATCTGAGCTGTTCGAGGACGTCCTCTTTTATTAGAGGCATGACGATGTTACCGGCATAGTCGATGCGCTCTCTGACGCCCACCACCAGGTTGCGGGGAATCAGGGGCACCGGCTTGTCAATCGACGTGACATCCTGAACATCGGCAGAAGGTAAGCCGTCGGCCCACTGCCTTCCCCTCCCGATAAATATCGTATCTTCAAAGCCGCGCGTGGTAATCAGTCCCAGCTTGGGCCCGGTATGCTCTATAAGTATGTTGGTACCGATGGTCGTGCAGTACTTGATGACATCCGTGTTGGCAAGAAAATCTTCAAGGTTCAACCCATCTTTCTCGGCGCACTCTTCGAGCCCCATGATAAAACCGACACCGAGTTCATAAGCGGTGGTCGGTACCTTGGTAGTGAGATATTTATCCCCCTTGGCCACAAAGAAGTCCATGAAGGTGCCGCCAACGTCAACGTTAACGATGTATCCCATCCTTTTTCCTCCTGCGTTAC
>CAZPAS010000219.1:0-2268 GCA_964584575.1 uncultured Dehalococcoidaceae bacterium
AAAGACTATCTCGTTATCGGCACTTTTCTGTTTTAGTACTCGCGCCAGAGTAAGGCACCGCATGGCGTGTCCCAGACCCTGAGCACGTTCTCTGCTTCCTTCCTGACGCTCTCCCCCCACGTTGAATCTAAAGAGACATCTCATAGGCTCAGTCATGCCAGTCGATTTGCGATTTCCCAATCAATGTATCGGCCGCCACCGCTTCCAGGAGCCGATGCCCGCATATTTTGTCCAGCATCTCCGGCTCAAGTCCCCCGCCCGGGCGTAATATCAGCAGCATTTCAGGGGTAATCACGGTGCCGGCGGGGTAAGAGCCTTTCCAGTACAAGCTCCTGCGGGCGCCTGAAATCCGCTTCATTTCCGCTTCGGTCGGTTGCTTGGTTCCGCTGCCGAGAGCTTTCTCTGTATCCCGGACATTCCTGACCATCTTTTTAAGCCCGGCTGGCGTTACCGACATACGGTGGTCGTATCCCGGCAAATTACGGTCAAGGGTAAAGTGCTTTTCAATAATGCAGGCTCCTACGGCCGTAGCAGCTACCGGCACAATAGACACATCGGTTGTATGGTCCGAAAAACCAACAGGTAGGTCGAATGTTTGTTGTAGAGTTTTGATAGCATTTAAATTTATCTGCTCTATCGCGGCCGGATAGGTGGACACGCAGTGCAATAACACAAGCTGCTTATGGTACTTCAGGACTGAAGAGACGGCCTTCCTGACCTCGTCGAGGGTTGAAAATCCAGTGGAAAGCAGCACCGGCTTCTTTTTCCGGCTGATATACTCCAGGAAGGGATAATTGTTCAAATCCGACGATGCCACCTTGAAGCAGGCTACTCCGAGTCTATCCAGAAAGTCGGCGCTTTCCGTATCAAACGGCGTGGAAATGAATTCTACGCCCGCTTCATCGGCGACTACCTTCAGTGGCTTATGCCAGTCGAAGGGCAGTTCCGATTTCTGCCTTTCTTCGAAATTGGGAAATTTCCGCGAGTAAAAAAACTCCGTTTTGTAAGTCTGGAACTTGACAGCGTCCACGCCGCAGTCGGCAGCTGCTCTAATCAGCTTTTCGGCGAGTCCATACTCTCCATTATGGTTCATGCCGATTTCGGCGATGATGTAGACGGGGCGAGCTTCCCCGATTATCTTAGAACCGATTCTGATTTCATCCAAGGTGTTATTCCTCCGGTCTCTCATATGCCGAGATTATATCCTCGATAGTCCATGCTTCGGGTTTTACATTCCTGGCTAGAAGCGCCTGCACTGCACGCTCAATCCTTTGAAAGTCCAGTATGGTATCCAGTGTAAGATTTATTGAGGGGGCTATCCAACCGGGACTTCCATATACGGGCGCCCACTGAAAATCAGCCGGGTTATCGAATATATAGGTGGTGATATGCTCCCGGTAGTCACTGGTGATGGTAATACGTTCGAGTCGTTCCAGCGCCCCCATGGTTATCATTTCGGCGCCTATGCCAATAGGAAATTTCGTATACCGGTTCTTACCGGTAACAAAATCGAGTTTTTCACTCACTATCTGCTCCAGTCCCTGCTCGATTACCTCTGGAGCCAGCAACGGGTTATCTCCGTTCGCCCGGACGATTAGGTCCGCCCGATAATGACGGGCAGCTCCTAGAAAACGCCCCAGCACGTCATCGGTGCTTCCGCAGAAACTGGCGATATTGTGTTTCTCCGCCCATTCGACCAGCGGCAGGTCGCACTCGCGCTCCGTAGTCGCCACCACCACCTCGTCCAACGACTTCACGCTTTTAAGCCTTTCCACAAGGTAATGGAGCACCGGTCTACCGGCCATGTTCAGCAGATGTTTTCCGGGCAACCTTTGCGAGTCGAGCCGCGCCGGGATAACCGCAACTACCCTTGACTTCATCTGGACTTCACAATCTCTTCAATCAACGCTTTCGCTTCTTTGACACAGTACTGGGATTCTACGGTGATTTCATATAACATGGCATTATTGCCGAAAGCTCCGTGGATAATGTCCTGAAATCTGGAAGCGGAGCCCTCGAGAAACTCATTTGCCTTGCCGGTATTAGCCTTAAAAGCCTGATAACAGAGATGGAAGTACGTCTGTTCAAAGTCGACGATTGACTTAATCATATTGGCAAGAGACGCAATATCAATTTCTCTCATCTTGACCTTGCTTTTATGGTCTGAAGTCCTCTTAAGCAGAAACACATAATCGATCTTCACAGGCTCGGAAGAATATTTCTGGTTGAACAGCTCGTAGGCTGAAATCCTCATCCTTGCCTGTTCAC
>CAZPAS010000220.1:0-2176 GCA_964584575.1 uncultured Dehalococcoidaceae bacterium
AATGGGGCTACCACGCCCTCACCTTCGGCTACCTTCTGGGCGAACTGGTACGGCGAATTACCGGTAAGACCATCGGCACGTTCTTCCGGGAAGAAGTCGCCACACCACTGAACGCCGACTTTCACATTGGCGTACCTGAAGAAGTCGACCACCGCGTCAGTAAACTAATACCACCGCCTATGCCCAAACCGGGCGAACCCGGCTCCATGGTATTCGACCCCGATTCCGTGCAGGGAAGAGTCATGATGAATCCCGTCAATACTGCCCAGACTTCCTGGGAGAGGGCCTGGCGGGCCGCCGAGATACCCGCGGCGAACGGACACGGCAACGCGAGGTCTTTAGCAAGGGTGGGGGCGGCCATGGCCTGCGGCGGTGAAGTGGACGGCGTACGCTTGATGGGTATGACGACCATCAAGAAAGCCCTCGAGGAGCAGGCCTACAATACCGACCCCGTGACGCAACTGCCCATCCGTTACGGACTGGGATTCGGACTTCCCAGTAAAGAAAATCCGCTCAGCCCCAACCCGCGTACCTTATACTGGGCTGGATGGGGCGGTTCAATGATGGTAATGGACCTGGACGCCAGGCTGAGCTGGGGCTACGCCATGAATAAAATGTGGGATACCGGCACCAGCCCGATTGATACGCGCACAATAGAAGTGGTCAAATCCTTGTACGCCTCCCTTGCCTAAATATACAAAATCCTGTAAAGTCATTTTGTGAGTAAAACGGAAAAATCCGCCGCCAAGGTGATGTTTGTCTGCCAGGAGTGCGGCAGGGAAAGCGCCAAATGGCTGGGGCGCTGCCCCGACTGCCAGCAGTGGAACACCTTCGTGGAGATGACGGTTAAAACGTCCCCTTCAACGTCCCGTCCGCTTAATCCCCTCTCCCCTCCCCAGGAGCTTTCGCAGGTGATTACCGCCGATGCTGACCGCTCCCCTTTGCCCCTCCCGGAGTTCAACCGGGTGCTGGGCGGAGGGCTGGTGGCCGGCTCGCTGGTGCTCATCAGCGGCGACCCCGGCATCGGCAAGTCCACCCTGCTCCTGCAGGCTTCGGCGGCAATGGCTAACGAGCACCGTCGGGTGGTCTACGTCACCGGCGAGGAAACGGTACACCAGATAAAACTCCGGGCGGAGAGACTGAACCTCGACGGCGCGGGACTATTCATCATGGCGGAGACGGACCTGGAAACGGTGCTGGAGCAGGCGGAGCAGGTGGGTCCGGGGCTGGTGGTCATCGACTCCATCCAGACTGCCTACTACGCGGGGATGGAGAGCGCGGCGGGGAGTATCGGGCAGGTGCGCGAGTGCACCATGCGCCTGATGCAGTGGGCCAAGCTCAAGGGCGTGCCGGTCTTCATCACCGGGCACGTCACCAAGGAGGGCGCCATCGCCGGACCGCGCGTGCTGGAACACATCGTCGACGTCGTCCTTTACCTGGAAGGCGAGCCTTTCAGCGCCTACCGGCTGCTCCGCTGCGTGAAGAACCGTTACGGCTCCACCAACGAGGTGGGCGTGTTCGAGATGAAGGAACAGGGCATGATTGAGGTGGAAAACCCCTCGCGGGCGTTCCTCTCCCAGCGCGGGACTGAATCGATTGGCTCGGCGGTGGTGCCGACGATTGAAGGCAGCCGACCGCTGCTCGTGGAGATACAGGCCCTGACCACGCTGACCGCCTTCGGCATGCCGCGGCGCACCGCCAACGGCGTGGACTTCAATCGACTGCTCCTGGTGACGGCGGTGCTGACCAGGCGGGCGGGCTTGAAGCTGGGCAACCAGGACATCATGGTGAACGTCACCGGCGGCCTGCGGGTGGGCGAACCCGCGGCTGACCTGGGCATGGCACTGGCGATTGCCTCCAGCTTCAAAGATGCAGATGTCGCCCCGCAGACGGCGGCGGTGGGGGAGGTAGGCTTGAGCGGGGAACTGCGTTCGGTCAACCAGCTTGAGCGCAGATTGAATGAAGCCGCGCGGCTGGGTTTTAAGAAATGTATAATACCCAAAACGGGCGCCGGAAGCGTGTCCGCTAAGGATATCCAGATAATTCCCGCGGGGAGCTTGAGGGAGGCTATAAACGCGGGGCTGGTGGGGAAAAAGTAAATCCCCCTTAGTCCCCCTTTGAAAAAGGGGGAAACTTAAAGAGGGAAAAAGGCAAGATAGCTTCTCCCTTTGGTAAA
>CAZPAS010000221.1:0-2138 GCA_964584575.1 uncultured Dehalococcoidaceae bacterium
TGAAAGTTGAGGGAAATGCCATGTTGTTAGCCATAGACATAGGTAATACCAACGTCACCGTGGGCATGTTCCAGGACGACGAACTCAAGGCTACCTGGCGCATCGCCACCGGCGTACACCGCATGCCGGACGAGTACGCCGTGATACTGCTCAACCTGCTGCGCCACCGCGGCGTGGATGTCAAAGATGTTACCAAGGGAGCGGTAAGCTGCGTCGTGCCGCCCCTGCTGACCACTTTTCACGAGCTTTTCGAGCAATATTTCAATATTCAACCCCTGGTAGTGGGCCCCGGCATCAAGACCGGTATACGCATCAGGTTCGATAATCCCCGCGAGCTGGGCGGCGACCGCATCTCCAACGCGGCGGGGGCAATCAGTCTTTACGGCAGCCCGGTAATCGTGGTGGCGATGGGCACGGCGACTGCGTTCGATACCGTATCCAAGGAGGGGGACTACCTGGGCGGGGCGGTGGCGCCGGGACTGGCAATCGCCGCGGAAGCCCTTTACACCCGCACGGCGGCTCTTCCCAGGGTGGAACTGGTGCGCCCCAAACAGGCAATCGGCGCCAACACCGTCAACGCCATGCAGTCCGGCATCATCTTCGGCTACGCGGGACTTATCGACGGAATCGTCACGAGAATCCAGGAGGAGTTAGGCGATAAAGCAACGGTAGTAGCCACCGGAGGCTATGCCGGCATTATAGCTAAAGAGACTAAAGTAATCGATAAGGTCAATCCGGACCTGACGCTCATCGGCATAAAGACCATCCACCAGCTGAACAGGACTTAGTCCACCAAGGAGACAGCCATGTTGAAAAATAAAACCGTAGTTCTGGGGATAACCGGGGGAATCGCCGCCTATAAGGCGGCGGATATAGCCAGTAAACTGACGCAGGCAGGCGCGAAGGTCGAGACGGTCATGACCGACGCCGCGACCAGGTTCATTACCCCCCTGACCCTGCGTAATATCACCGGACGCCCGGTGGTGACGGACATGTGGGAGATGGCATCGGAGTACCAGGAAGAGCACATCGCCCTTGCCGAAACCGCCGACGTGGTACTCATCGCACCGGCGACCGCCAATACCATCGCCAAACTGGCGGCGGGAATCGCCGATAACATGCTCGGGTGCATCGTACTGGCGACGGAGTCGCCGGTCATCCTCGCACCCGCCATGAACGACATCATGTACAAGAACTCCATCACGCAGGAAAACCTGGCGAAGCTGAAAGCCAGGGGCTTCACCGTCATCGAGCCCGAATACGGGCGGCTGGCCTCCGGGAAGATGGGACAGGGCAGGCTGCCCGATACCCCTGCGATAATTAAGGTTATCGAGGAGGTGCTAAATGGCTGAAAGAGATTTGGAAGGTAAGACCATCGTGGTGTCCGCCGGAGGCACGCGGGAGGCAATCGACCCCGTGCGGCACATCGGCAACCGCTCCTCGGGCAAGATGGGACACGCCGTCGCCGAAGCCGCCCGCGACCGCGGCGCTGACGTGCTGCTGATTTCGGCGCCGACGATACTCCCCGACCCCGAAGGCATCGACGTCACCCACGTCGAGAGCGTCTTCGAGATGAAAGACGAGGTAATCAAGGCATGCGAAAGAGCCGACGTTTTGATTATGTCCGCTGCTCCCGCCGACTTCGTACCGAAAAATCCGTCCAAGCAGAAAATTAAGAAAATCGCCGGGAGTCTCACGGTGGAGCTCGTTAAAGCGCCGGATATCCTGACCGAAGTCACGGGAGATATTATCAAGGTGGGGTTTTCCGCCGAGACGGAAGACCTGATTGAGAACACCATCGCCAAACTGCGCGATAAAAAATGCGACCTCTTCGTGGCTAACGACGTCACCATCGCCGGCAGTGGCTTCTACGCGGACAACAATAAGGTAACCCTCGTCTACAAGGACGGGAACGTTGAAGACCTGCCCCTGATGAGCAAGCGGGACGTGGCGGAAATCGTGCTGGACCGGGTGGTGGAGTTATTGGAAGGTTATGAATAGATATACGGCAGCAATTATTGTAGTGATTATCATTCTAGGTACTATATTTGTGACAAGTTGCACTAAGTCTCCTAATACTTTACAAATAGCCCTAGATGGTCTCGCTGAACGTGAGGCTAGGCTAGGTGAAAGGCAAT
>CAZPAS010000222.1:0-2130 GCA_964584575.1 uncultured Dehalococcoidaceae bacterium
GCATTGACCCCGACCGCCTCCGCGAGGAGAAGGAGCGGGGCATGACCATCGAGCTCGGTTTTGCCTGGCTCAAGCTGCCGAGCGGACGCGAGGTGGGCATCGTCGATGTCCCCGGCCACGAGCGTTTCGTCAAGAACATGCTGGCGGGCGTCGGCGGCATCGACCTCGCCCTGCTCATCGTCGCCGCCAACGAGGGCGTCATGCCCCAGACCCGCGAGCACCTGGCTATTCTGGACTTAATCGGCGTCAGCCGCGGCATCGTCGTTATCACCAAGAAAGACCTGGTGGACGACGAGCTTTTAAGCCTGGTAAGGATGGAAGTCGAGGAGATAATCGCGGGTACGTCCATTGCCGGGGCGGAAATACTCGACGTCTCGGCGGTAACCGGCGAAGGACTTCCGGAACTCGTAGCCACCATCGATAAACTGCTGGATACCACCGAACCCCGGCAGGATTTAGGACGCCCCCGCCTGCCCGTGGACCGGGTCTTTACCATGTCCGGCTCCGGCACCGTGGTCACCGGCACCCTCGTCGACGGCACGCTTTCGGTGGGGCAGGAGGTGGAAATCGTTCCCTCCGGACTCAAGTCCCGACTCCGCGGCTTACAAACGCATAAGGAGAAAATCGAGACCGCCACGCCGGGCAGTCGCGTGGCGGCTAACCTGGTGGGAGTTAATACGTCCCAGTTGCAGCGCGGCGACGTCATCACCAAGCCCGGCTGGCTGAAGTCCACGCACATGGTCACGGTGAAGCTCAAGCTCATCGATTATCTGCAGCGTCCCATCCGGCACGGCACCACGGTCAGCTTTCATACGGGGTCGGCGGAAACGATGGCTAAAGTACGCCTGCTGGAAGGTGACGAACTAAAGCCGGGTGAATCTGCCTGGGCGCAGCTGGCGCTGGAGAGTCCGGTAGCCGCCATCAAGGGCGACCGCTATATCATCCGTTCGCCAATGGAGACCCTGGGAGGCGGCGGCATCGTCGATGCTCATGCGAGGCGACTCCGCCGTAAGCGCCCCGAGGTTATTAAAAATCTGGAGGCAAGGGCGGGAGGCACCGCCGGAGAGGTCATTACGGCGCTGCTGGAGACTAAGCAGCCGCTGGAACTAGACTCGCTCATTGCCCAGTGCAACCTGCCTGCAGCCGAAGCATCTTCCGCTATAGAGTCGCTGGTTCAGGACGGTACCCTGGTATCCATCGGCGAAGGCAAGCAGAAACTTGTATTCACCGCCACCGGCTGGGAAAAGCTTGCCGATAGAGCGGTGGCGCTGCTCGCCGATTATCATAAGAAGTTTCCGGCACGCCCCGGCATGCCTAAAGTGGAACTGACCAGCCGGTTGAAGCTGGGTAACTACATATCGGCGGTATTGTCTATACTCGCCGGACGGGGCAGCCTCGTCGCGGAAGGCGGCAGTCTGCGCCTGCCCTCACACAGCGTTACATTGACGCCGGCGCAGCAGGAGAAAATGGACGTTTTCCTGAACTCGCTGGCGGACAATCCCTATACTCCCCCCAGCGACCTTATCCCCGAGCCCGACCTGCTTAACATGCTTGCCGGACAGGGTAAAGTGGTCAGGGTCAGCGACAGCGTGGTGTTTTCCAAAAAGGCATACGACGAGATGGTGGCGAAGATTACGGAACGGATTAAGGTTAATGGCAAGGTGGGACTCGCCGAGGTGCGGGACATGTTCGGCGCCAGCCGCAAGTACGCCCAGGCTCTGCTGGAGTATATGGACGGGGAGAAGATAACCCGCCGCGTCGGCGACGACCGCGTTTTGTACTAAACCCACCCCGTATCATCTGCGACTTATCTCGTGTTTTCAATTCCAACAGGATATTCTTTACCCCATGTTGTATAATATCTCTAACCGTATAAAGGAGGGTTTCCGCCATGTGGGAATGGTTTATTGATAACAGCGTCTGGATTCTCATTCTCGCCAGCGTCGTCGTCGTATTGCTACTCTTTTTCAATGACAGGATTCGCAACTGGTTTTCAAAAATAGAGCCGCAAAAATGGCAAAAAAAGCTATGGGGTAATATCACCGCTATCTTCTGGACTGTTGAAGGAATTGCCATCGTGATTATGATTCTGGCTTTCCTGGCGTTGGCACTGGCGCAGGAAGGCAAGCG
>CAZPAS010000223.1:0-2127 GCA_964584575.1 uncultured Dehalococcoidaceae bacterium
CGTCCCTGATTACCGGCATCGGCATGGACAAGGAGGTGGCATTGATTACCGATGGCCGCTTTTCCGGTGCAACCCGGGGCGCGTCCATCGGGCACGTTTCGCCGGAAGCGGCGGCTCGCGGGCCGATTGCCGCCGTCAAGGAAGGCGATATCATCGAAATCGATATCGAGAACTGCAAGCTGGATGTAAAGCTATCCGAAAAAGAAATAAACGACCGCTTAGCCGCGCTGGCTGAGTTCGAACCCCGCATAAAGACGGGCTATCTCAGCCGCTATATCGAAAAGGTGACTTCAGCCAGCACCGGCGCGGTTTTTGAAAAATAAGGGGAATAAGATGAAGAAAACTGGAGCCCAGATAATATGTGAAAGTATGATAGCCGAGGGAGTCGACGTGATGTTCGGCTTCCCCGGAGGCGTTTTGCTGCCGTTTTACGATACGCTGCCCCAGTACCCCCAGATTCGGCACGTCCTGGTGCGCCATGAACAGGGCGCCGCCCATGCCGCCGACGGCTATGCCCGGGCGACGGGTAAGGTGGGCGTGTGCATGGCAACGTCCGGACCGGGTGCCACCAACCTGGTGACCGGTATCGCCAATGCCTATCTCGATTCCGTGCCCATGGTGGCGCTGACCGGACAGGTGGCCAGGGCGTTTATCGGCAAGGATGCCTTCCAGGAGATAGATATTACCGGCATCACGCTGCCCATCACCAAGCACAGTTATGTCGCCATGGACGCCGGCGACCTCGCCGGGATATTCAAAGAGGCTTTTCACCTCGCCAGGACGGGACGACCCGGACCGGTGCTAATCGATTTGCCCAAGGATACCCAGACGGACCAGGCGGAATACAAATATCCTGAAAAAGTGGACCTGCCCGGCTACAAGATACCCACCCGGGGACATCCCACCCAGTTGAAGAATGCCGCCAAACTGATAGGGGAGGCGAAGAAACCCCTCATCATCGCCGGCAGGGGAGTCATCATATCCGGCGCCAGCGAGGAACTGAAGCAGCTCGCCGAGACGGCGCAGATACCGGTGATTACCACGCTGCTGGGTATCGGCGGTTTCCCGGAAACCCACGTGCTCAGCTACGGCATGGCGGGCATGCATGGCACCGGCTGTGCCAATAAGGCGATGGACAGCACCGACCTGATGATTGCCATCGGGATGAGGTTCGACGACCGCGTCACCGGCAAGATAGCCGGGTTTGCGCCCAATGCTAAGATAATACACATCGACCTGGACCCGGCGGAAATCGGCAAGAACGTCTCGGTCGCCGTGCCGATTGTCGGCGACGTCAAGGCGGTACTCCAGGCTTTGAACAAGTTGATTGAGCCGATGGAACACCTCGACTGGGTCAAGCAGTGCGACACATGGCTGAAACAGCACCCCCTGGCGGACGTCAACGACAGCGCCGGACTGCTGCCGCAGTACATCATTCACGAGCTTTATAAGGCTACCCGGGGCGATGCCATTACCGTTACCGGTGTGGGACAGCACCAGATGTGGGCTGCCCAGTACTACCTGCATACGGAACCGGGGCACTTCATCACGTCCGGTGGACTGGGGACTATGGGATTCGGTCTGCCGGCGGCGATGGGCGCCAAGGTGGGCAGGCCCGACACGACCGTCTGGTGTATCGACGGCGACGGCAGCCTCCAGATGACCATCCAGGAGCTGGCGACGCTGGTTCAGGACGATATTGCCGTCAAGATAGCCATTCTCAACAACGGCTACCTGGGTATGGTGAGACAGTGGCAGGACCTGTTCTACGAGAAGAGGTATGTTGCCACGCCGATTTCCTGCCCGGATTTCGTCAAGGTTGCCGAGGCGTACGGCATTCCCGGTCTGCGGGTCACCCGCCGCGAAGAGGTAGCGGGGGCAATCGACCAGGCGATGGCGTATGAAGGACCGTTCTTAATCGACTTCATGGTGGAGCCGGAAGAGAACGTATTCCCGATGGTGCCGCCCGGAGCGTTGAATATCGAGTTCATCGAACAAACGAAGAAAGAGGTGTCGACATGGCCACGAACCAGCACACGCTAGTTGCTATCGTTCAGGACAAGCCCGGCGTCCTCAATCGCATGGCGAGTCTTTTTCGCCGGCGCGGGTTCAATATAGAAAGTATCG
>CAZPAS010000224.1:0-2105 GCA_964584575.1 uncultured Dehalococcoidaceae bacterium
ATAACCACCACATCCGGCTCGAAATTCGCCGTCTTTAAAGGGGCGGAAACAATGCCGACGTATTTGTCTCTGGGGAAAGTGGGGAAGTTCAGGAACCGCTGGAACTCGGGGTCTTCCGGTTTATCTACCAGTCCGTAGGCAATGAGCGCCGCGAAACACCAGTGGTCCTCCTTGAGCATGGCTATCGTCTCCTTCTGGCGGCGGGACAGGGCAAACGCCTGGCACTGGGCGATGTGTATACCGCGGTCTTTCCAGGGCCTGATGGCGCCCGACGGGATATCGGACTCTTTCTCCAGCATTTTCACCGCCATGGGAGAAGTCCTCAATATCAATAACCTCTCCAGGTCTTCCCCGTATTTATTGAACTCTTTTAACGTCGTCATGTATTTTACCCTCCGTTTTCCATTAATTTCCGTATGCCGCCACAATTATGAACAATGCGGAGCCGTTTTGCAAGATTCGGTCTTAACCCCTTATAATTAATCGTATATAACGTAAAAACAAATTTCCGGAACCTTTACTGGAGGTCTTGTATGAAAAAAGTAGCCGTGGTCGGCGTGGGCGAGACCAATTTCAGCGGCCCGCAGGAAAAGACGGAGGTCGAACTCTTCGCCGAAGCCGCTATGGAAGCGATTGCGGAATCCAACCTCAAGTCGAAGGATATCAAGGCACTATTCGTCGGCAACGTGCTGGGTGACTTCGCCGAGGGGCAGGGGATGGTACAGTCCTTCGCCGCGGAAAATATCGGCTGCCTGTACGTGCCCGCCAACCGCTACGAGGGCGCCTGTGCCTCGGCCAGCATGGCTATCCGGGACGCCTTTATCTGGGTAGCATCCGGCTACTACGATATCGTCCTGGCGGGTGGCGTCGAGAGGGCGGCCACCATGGGCACGGGACTGGCGACGCGTACCTTCGCCATGTTCAGCGACGCCCGTTACGAGTACCCCTCCGGCATCACCTTCCCGGCTGTCTTCGCCATGCTGACCCATCTCTACGCGGACACATATAAAATACCCCTGCAGAAACTGCGCGAGCAGATGGCTCGCGTTTCCATACAGTCGTATAAGCACGGCAGCGCCAACCCCAAAGCCCAGTTCTTCGGCAAGAACGCCGATATGTCCGTCGAAAAAGTGCTGGGCAGTTTCGTGGTGTCCACGCCGCTTACGCTGCACGACTGCTGTCCATTCTCCGACGGCGCCGCCGCCGTGGTACTGGCATCGGAGGAAGTCGCCAAAAAACTTACGAAAAAACCCGTCTACATCACCGGCACGGGACAGTCGTCCTGCGGACCCCTCGGCAACCAGAGCGACTACCTGCCGAGAATCAGGGCGCGCGAGGTATCCTCCCAGCAGGCGTACGAGATGGCGGGGGTCAAGCCGGGGGATATCGACCTCTGCGAGCTTCACGACTGCTTTAGCATCGCCAGCCTGAGTGCCACCGAGAGCCTCGGCTTCTTCGATTACGGCACGTCGGGCGAAGCCTGGGAAAAGGGCGAGGCGGATATCGGCGGAAAGATAGCCGTCAACCCCTCCGGCGGACTGAAAGCCAAGGGACACCCCATCGGCGCGACGGGCGCCGGACAGGTCTATGAGGTGGTCAGGCAGCTGCGCGGAGAAGTGGAACCGGAGCGCCAGGTGCCGGACGCGAAAATCGGCATGACGGACACGCTCGGCGGAGACGGCGGCACGCTGGTCAACATGATTTTCGAAAGGGGCTGGTAAGCCCTGACCGTCATTTCCGCTTCCGCGGGAATCCAGGGGGTTGGGCGGCTATCGTAAGGAGGTTATCATGGAACACAAGCTTATTTTTAAAGACTACAACGAAGCCCTCATGCAGAATAAGCTCCTGGGACTGAAATGCCGCTCCTGTGGAGCCATCACCACCCCTCCGAAGATGGTCTGCCGGCAGTGCGCCGGTACGGACATGGAAGTAATCGAGCTAAAGGGCAGCGGCAAGATACGCACGTTTACCACGGTATTCGTCGCCTCCGAGGGACGCGAGGATGAAGTCCCCTACACCATCGTCATGGTGGAACTGGACGACGGACCCTGGATTATGGGCAACCTGGAGGGAATCGACCCCAAGGAAGCCTCCATGGAGCTGGT
>CAZPAS010000225.1:0-2066 GCA_964584575.1 uncultured Dehalococcoidaceae bacterium
ATTCCCTGTATGGGAGAGAGAGCATTCGGCAATGTTTCCGAGGATGAACTGGTTATGGCGCTGCCTCCAGGAATGATGGCTAAAGCAGTAGAAGGATTACAGGCACTTAAGGCAAGAGGCATTGGCTACCCTATTGCCTATCTTGGGCCTCTGTGCGACCCCTCTCCAGTGCTAATGCAGATTTACCCCGAATTCTGGGACCGTCATTGACCTTAGATACGAGCAAAATGGTGATACTTCTTCAATACCTTATTCTGATTGTCTTCTCTTCAATCCAGACCTGAAATTGCCTCATTCACGGGAGCGAAAGGGGGAAATGGGATTATGCCTTTTGCCACAGTTAACGGAATCAAGCTCAATTACAAAGTGGAAGGCTCCGGCGAACCTCTGGTAATGATAATGGGCCTCGGCGCGAACCGCAGCGCATGGTCGTCTCAAATACCGTTTTTCAAAAAACATTTCAGGATACTTACATTTGATAACCGGGGGGTGGGGAAATCCGATAAACCCGAAGGACCTTATACTATCAGGACAATGGCTGACGATACCGTCAAGTTGATGGACCATCTGGAAATTGAAAAAGCTCATGTACTGGGCGTATCGATGGGAGGAATGATTGCGCAGGAACTGGCTATAAACTACCCGGAACGAATATCAAAGCTGGTACTGGCCTGTACATTCTCCGTCAAGAACGACACCAGCGGTGATACGCCGGAACAGGCTGGACTGCTGGATTTATCTCCCGCTAAAATGGCAGCTGCCATGGTAAAACTGGCCGCTAACAAGCCGGTTAATCGGTTCATTTACGGGACCGTGGCAATGATTCAGTCCGTCTTTATGGGAACTTCAGCCAGGGAAGGCCTCAAGAACCAGATAGGAGCGTGCAACATCCATAATACACTGGACAGGTTATCATCGATTAAGTCCCCGACTCTGGTATTAGTGGGAACACAAGATAGACTTGTCAAGCCTGTTTCATCTGAAGTAATAGCGCAGAATATACCGGGAGCCACGCTCGTAAAAATCGATGGGGGCTCTCATATGTTTTACATGGAAAATAAAACCTCGTTCAATCAAAAGGTACTTGATTTCTTGAAGCCAGAGAGTCCTGCTTCCTGATACAGCGTATCTGGCAAACGGGGGATGGGTAGGTTATCTGCCCGCTTCCAGTCGTGTAATCAGGTGGATGGGCAGCTGGGCTGCCATCATTTTATCCTGGGTGACATGGATGTCGTACTCGATGCGGTAAAGTCGGAAGACACGCCCTTCGTCGTCGTAAATGGCGTAACTGGCACGCGGGTCACCGTCGCGCGGCTGCCCCACCCCGCCCGGATTGATTATCATCCGGCTTTCCCCCAAAACCATGCCGATTCCCGGCGAGAGACCCACGGTTATACAATCGCTTTCTTCCTCCCGGAACGCCGCCGGTACGTGCGTGTGCCCCACCAGGCAATAAGGCAGCTGGAAAAACTCGAAATTCCTGGCGGCGACGCTGGCGGACATGACGTACTCCAGGGCAGGCTCGGCGGGACTGCCGTGCGCCAGCAGAAACTCGCCTTTCTCCAGCGTCAGCGGCAGGCTGGCGAGGTATTTTACGTCGTCTTCACTCAATTGGGCGGTAGTCCACTGGCAGGCCGCCGCCGCGTACGGATTGAAATAGGATAGCTCCATCTTGCCTATGGCGGCGAGGTCGTGGTTCCCGACGACGCATACGTGGTTGTGCTGTCTTAAGAGTTCGATGCACCGGCGCGGGTCGGGCCCGTACCCCACGATGTCCCCCAGGCACCATATTTCGTCCACGCCGCCCTTCTTCTCGATGTCGCCCAGTACCGCCTCGAACGCCGCCAGGTTGGCATGGATATCCGCCAGAATTCCGTACCGCATTTGGGGATACTATAGCAGGTTTAGGGGGAAGATGGCTAGACAAAAATTGATTATATATATAGGAGTTGTATATAATCCCTGTATAAAAAACCAGTGAGGGTATATTCTCCATGAAAGCATTAAGCGTAATTGCAGTGATATTAATCATCATATTAGTTGTCTTTATCGTTTTTCAATGGTCA
>CAZPAS010000226.1:0-2040 GCA_964584575.1 uncultured Dehalococcoidaceae bacterium
TCTCCGGGGAGGGCGTCATCAGGGCCATCGCCAATATGCACGACCGCGGCAACGGCCTGGGCGGCGGCTTTGCGGTCTACGGACTTTACCCGGAGCACGCCGACCTCTATGCTTTCCATATCATGTATCTCGACGATAAGGATAAGCAGGAGACGGAAGAATTTCTCCAGCAGTACTTTACGGTCGTCCGCGAGGAGGAAGTGCCCACCCGTCCCACGGCCGCCATTACCAACACCCCGCTGGTCTGGCGCTACTTCCTGGACGTGCCGGAAAATCTGCCGGAAAACATCCCTGTTGACGACTATATCGTCGGCAAGGTCATGGAAATCAACACCGGCGATAATAACAGCTTCGTCTTCTCCAGCGGCAGGAACATGGCGGTCTTCAAGGGCGTGGGCTACCCGGAAGAACTTGCCGAATATTTCCGACTTGAAGAGTACCGGGGCTATCTCTGGACGGCGCACGGCAGGTTCCCGACTAATACCGCGGCATGGTGGGGCGGCGCCCACCCGTTCTCCATTCTGGACTGGACGGTGATTCATAACGGGGAGATTTCATCCTACGGGATAAACCGCCGCTTCCTGGAGCAGTACGGTTATCAGTGCACCATGCAGACCGATACGGAGGTCATCGCTTACGCCGTCGACCTGCTCATACGCCGCCACGAACTGCCGTGGCAGGTGACCGCACAGGTGCTGGCGGCGCCTTTCTGGAATGAAATCGAGCGCATGCCGGAAAAAGAGAAAAAACTGGCGCTGGCGCTGCGGCAGGTGTACAGCAGCCTGCTCCTTAACGGGCCTTTCGCCGTGGTTATCGCCCGGCAGGGCGAGATGATAGGACTCACCGACCGTATTCGACTGCGCCCGCTGACCGTCGGGGAAAAGGGCGATATGCTCTACCTCTCGTCCGAGGAATCGGCGATTCGCCTGATATGCCCGGACCTTGATAAGGCCTGGATTCCCATGGGCGGCGAGCCGGTCATCGGCAGGCTGAAAAAGAAGACAAAGGATACAGCCGGCGGAGAAAAGATATCCGCCGTGAAGACAGTATAAAAATGAAGACTTACAGCGCACCGAAATTTAAGATAATCAGGGACCCGGACCGCTGCATCCAGTGCCAGGTCTGCGTCAACCAGTGCAGCTTCGGCGCCAACTATTACGACGAGGAAGACGACGAGGTAAGGAGCCACGAGGAAAACTGCGTGGGCTGCCAGCGCTGTGTTATCTTCTGCCCTACCCGCGCGCTGACCGTCAGTTATAATCCGCTGGACTACCGCGGCAACCAGAACTGGCGTCCTGAAATCATCGAGGACATCAACAAGCAGGCGGAGACCGGCGGTATGCTGCTGACCGGCATGGGCGACGACAAGGGGCAGCGTATCTACTGGGACCACCTGTTGCTTAACGCCAGTCAGGTGACCAACCCCTCCATCGACCCCCTCCGCGAGCCAATGGAACTTACCACCTACCTGGGGAGTAAACCCGACCGGGTGGAAGTCGACCCCGCCACGCTGGACCTGAAGACGCAGCTGTCGCCGCTGGTCAGGATAGAGGTGCCGGTGCTTTTCGCCGCCATGTCCTACGGCGCGGTCAGCCTCAACGTGCACGAGTCCCTCGCCCGCGCGGCGACGGAGATGGGCACGCTCTGGAACACCGGCGAAGGCGGACTTCACCCCAGTCTTTATAAATACGGCAATAATACTATCGTTCAGGTAGCATCGGGGCGCTTCGGTGTGCACGCTGATTACCTCGACGCCGCCAGGGTGGTGGAAATTAAAATCGGTCAGGGCGCCAAGCCGGGCATCGGCGGGCATCTTCCCGGCGAGAAGGTCAGCGCGGACGTTTCCCTCACGCGCATGATTCCGGAAGGCACGGACGCCATCTCCCCGGCGCCCCAGCATGATATCTACTCGATAGAAGACCTGGCGCAGCTTATTTACGCCTTGAAAGAAGCGACCAATTATACCAAGCCGATATCGGTCAAGATAGCCGCCGTCCACAACGCCGCCGCCATCGCCAGCGGCATCGTCCGGGGCGGCGC
>CAZPAS010000227.1:0-2033 GCA_964584575.1 uncultured Dehalococcoidaceae bacterium
GGGACTTCGATTATTACGAACTGGGCGCTATCCCGATGCGGGAGGTGCTCAAGAGGGTAAACGTAAGTCCGGACAAGGTGGACGAGGTCTTCTGGGGGGTCGGCGATACGTCGGCATGCCGCGACCCGTACACCCCCGTGGCGGGACGGCAGTCCCTCATCAGGGCCGGTATTCCGCACGAGACGGTATCCATTTCCTTCGACATGGCATGCGTCTCGGCGATGAACGCCGTCAGGCTGGCAGCCCTGGAAATGAAGGCCGGCGAGATTGAAACGGCTATCTGCGGCGGCGCCACATCCTTCGGGCAGTCGCCGCTTGTCGTCAGGGGGGTGAGATTCGGCGGCTTCCGCCTCGGCGATGTCAAGATGGAAGACCCGCTGTACGCCCTCGGCTACAAGGACTTCAACCCGGTATCGGTGGACAGCGATAACGTGGCTTACGAGTACAAGATAGACCGGCAGGAGCAGGACGAGTGGGCTTTCCGCAGTCACCAGAACTACGGCGAAGCCTGGAACGCCGGCAAGTTCAAGGAAGAAATCATGCCGCTGGAAATCCCCCAGGCCAAGGGCGACCCCGTAACACTGGATATCGACGAGCAGTACCGCGCCAATACTACCCTGGAGAGGCTCGCCAGTCTGAAACCCGTCTACGATACCCGTGCTATTACCGCCGGCAACGCGCCCGGTCTGAACGACGGCGCCACGGCAATACTGGTCATGACGCGTAAGAAGGCGGAAGAACTCGGGCTGGAAGTCCTGGCTACGGTAATCGCCTCGGTATCGGTGGCAATCAATGCCAGCCGCATGCCGGAGGGTCCCGGTTATGCCATGAAGAAAATCCTTAAAAAGGCAGACATGACCCTCGATGATATGGTATGCATGGAGATTAACGAGGCCTTTGCCTGCGTACCGCTGGTATCGATGAAGCTGGCTGTCGATAATGATGACAGCAAATACAAAGAGTTAAAGAAAAAAATGAATATCAACGGCAGCGCCATCGCCATAGGGCACCCCAATACCGCCAGCGGCGCCAGGCTCATCATGAACCTGATGTACGAACTGCGGCGACGGGGCGGCGGCTATGCCATGGGCGCCATCTGCGGCGGACTGGCACAGGCTAACGCCTGTATAATTAAAGTAGAATAATCCGGTGAGAATATTCACCGGTTTTCAGAACTGAACAAAGGAGTATTACATGGATATTAACAAGTATCGTGTCGACGGCAAGGTTGCCATAGTGGTCGGCGGTGCCGGAGACATCGGCAAAGCCATTGCGGAAACACTCTCCGGAGCCGGCGCCAACGTCGTTGTCACCAGCCGGAAGCAGGAGAACCTGGACAAAGCCGCCGAGGAAATCACGGCCAAGACGAAGGGGAAAGTCCTTCCCCTTGCCTCACACATCGCCAAGCTGGACCAGACCAAGCCGTTCGTCGAGCAGGTGATGAAGGAGTTCGGCAGAATAGATATCCTGGTGAACAGCTCCGGCGCCAGCTTCATGGTGCCCCTCACCGATATGGAGGAATGGCAGTGGGACGCGGTGATGAACGTCAACGTCAAGGGGCCGTTCTTTTTAGCCAAGGAAATCGCCCCCATCATGAAGGAACAGGGGGGCGGCAGCATCATCAACATCACCTCCTACATGGGCGTACGCGTGGAGGAATCGCTGGGCGCTTACTGTATCAGCAAGGCGGCGGTCATGCACATGACCCGTGTCATGGCCAAGGAGTGGGGCAAGTGGAATATCAGGGTCAACGCCATCGCTCCCGCCTGGGTGCACAGTCGGCTGTCCGACCCGTTCCTCCAGATGCCCGGGGTCAACGACAGGATGCTGAGCCAGACCGCGATAGGGCGGTTCGGCGAGCCGGACGACGTGGCGGCGATTGCCCTTTACCTGGCGTCCGACGCCGCTGAAAATCAGACGGCTGGCATCTTCCCGCTCGATTACGGAATGTTAACTTAAAATAAACGCGACTTACAGGAGAAGGAGGCAATGAGATGTCTTTGAAGGGAAAAGTGGTACTGGTTACCGGCGCC
>CAZPAS010000228.1:0-2021 GCA_964584575.1 uncultured Dehalococcoidaceae bacterium
AGGTATCGTAGTCGGTAGAGACCGTCTCCGGATTGCAGTTGACCATGATGGTCTCATAACCCATCTCGCGCAGGGCGAAAGCGGCGTGGACGCAGCAGTAGTCAAACTCGATTCCCTGGCCGATACGATTCGGGCCGCCGCCGAGTACCATCACCTTGGGGCGGTCGCTGACGGTCGTACGGTCGGGACCGTTGTACGTGGAGTAATAATACATGGCGTTTTCCGCGCCGCTGACCGGCACGTAGTCCCAGGCTTCAACCACGCCGAGTCTGGTGCGTTGTTCTCTAATACTTTGTTCACTTTGTCCCAGCAGTCCGGCGAGATACCGGTCGGCAAATCCGTCTTTCTTCGCCCGGGTGAGCAGGTTATCCGGCAGCTTCTTGCCTTTATATTTAAGTATCTTCTCCTCGAGCTCCACCAGTTCCTTCATCTGCTGGATGAACCACGGTTTGATGTAGGTCTTCCGGTAAAGCTCCTCAATATCGGCGCCCTGGCGCAGCGCCTCGTACATGATAAAATGCCGCTCGCTGGTGGGATAGCTGAGCAGCTGCATGAGTTCGTCGAGGGATTTTTCGTGGAAGTCTTTGGCAAAACCGAGCCCGTAACGCCCGTTTTCCAGGGAGCGAATCGATTTCTGGAAGGCTTCCTTGTAGGTCTTGCCGATGCTCATTACCTCGCCCACGGCACGCATCTGCGTCCCGAGTCTGTCATCGGCATCACGGAACTTCTCAAAAGCCCAGCGGGCGAACTTGACGACCACATAGTCGCCGGAGGGCGTGTACTTTTCCAGGGTGCCTTCACGCCAGTATGGTATCTCGTCCAGGGTGAGTCCCGCCGCCAGCTTGGCGGAGATGAGAGCAATGGGAAAGCCGGTAGCCTTCGAGGCGAGCGCGGAGGAACGCGACGTCCGGGGATTTATTTCGATGATGACCACCCGCCCCGTCTTGGGGTCGTGGGCAAACTGGATATTGGTGCCGCCGATGACCCCTATCCTCTCGACGACCCTGTAGGAATATTCCTGGAGGCGCTGCTGTAAAGCCGGGTCGATGGTAAGCATCGGCGCCGTGCAGTAAGAGTCTCCCGTATGGACACCCATGGCGTCGACGTTCTCAATAAAGCATACCGTAATCATCTGGTTTTTATGGTCGCGGATAACCTCCAGTTCCAGTTCTTCCCAGCCTTCAACGGACTCCTCGATAAGCACCTGCCCGATTAAGCTGGCGCTGATGCCACGACCGGCGATGAGCTGGAGTTCCTCAACGTTGTAGACAAGCCCGCCCCCCGTTCCGCCCATCGTATAGGCAGGACGGACAACGACGGGATACCCTAACTCGGACGCAATCTCCTCCGCTTCCTCTACGCTCCGGGCAATCTCGCTCCGGGGCATCTCTATACCCAGTTCCGTCATCGTCTCTTTAAAGGAAAGCCTGTCCTCGCCCCTCTGAATGGCATCAGGCTCAACCCCGATTACTCTTACATTATATTTTTCCAGTGCGCCGCATCGCGCCAGGCTGGCACTCAGGTTAAGCCCCGTCTGGCCGCCGAGATTGGGAAGGATGGCGTCAGGTCGCTCCTTCTCGATTATTTTAATCATGGTTTCCAGGTTGAGAGGCTCGATATAGGTAACGTCGGCCATCCCGGGGTCGGTCATAATGGTCGCCGGGTTCGAGTTGACCAGTACAATCTCATAACCGAGTGACCGCAGGGCTTTGCATGCCTGGGTGCCCGAATAATCAAATTCGCAAGCCTGTCCGATTACGATAGGACCCGACCCGATTATCATAACCTTCCTGATATCGTCACGCCTGGGCATATAGCGACTCCTTCCTGCTATTTTAGAGATTGTGTAATTAAGGTTACCGGCTCAACGGAAAGTGCGATGGGTCTTTCTATGATGGGCATTATCAAAATTGTATTGGGTTTACGCCATTCTGTCAACGCAACGCTTGAGCACCGGTACGCTATAGTCGTCCTACTTGCGGTTAATCGGCATCAGCGGCACTTTCGGGTCGGGGAAGCCC
>CAZPAS010000229.1:0-2017 GCA_964584575.1 uncultured Dehalococcoidaceae bacterium
CGATATGCAGCTTATCCACGACGGAGAAGGATATACCCTCGCTCTGGGCGCCGTCACGCAGCGTGGTATCGTAAAGCTCAACCTTTGACAACTTCTAGCCTCCCGATATTAACTAACAAGTAACAACCATCAAGTAGCAAACTCCCCCCTACTCAAGTTACCTACTTATCACTTCCATGTTACTTGTTATTTGCTACTTGATACTTCCCCGGCGATTAAATCGCCCATTTGTTTCGTCCCGACCTTCTTTTTGCCTTCACTCATTATATCATAGGTACGGTAGCCTTCATTCAGTATGGCTTCGACGGCTGACTCTACCGCCTGAGCCTCTTTTTCCAGCGCGAAGGAGTAACGCAGCATCATGGCAACACTCAAGATGACGGCGGTGGGATTAGCCATGTCCAGTCCCGCCCGGCGCGGCGCGCTGCCGTGAATCGGCTCGTACAGGCCGAAAATCCTGACGCCCGCCTCCGGCACGCCCGCCAGGCTCGCCGAGGGCAGCATGCCCATCGAGCCCGCCAGCATGGAAGCCTCGTCGGTGAGGATATCGCCGAAGGTGTTTTCCGTCACCAGCACGTCCAGATACCGGGGGTTCTGGATAATCCGCATCGAGCAGGCGTCCACCAGCATGTGCTCCAGGGAGACGTCCGGGTAGTGTTCGGAGACCTCCACGGTCACCTGCCGCCAGAGTCGGGACGATTCCAGCACGTTGGCTTTGTCCACCGAGATGAGCTTTTTCTGGCGTCGCCGCGCCAGCTCGAAGCCCACCCGCACGATGCGCTCGATTTCCGCATCGGAATAGAGCATGGAATCTACGCCCCACCGTTTCCCCTCCTCCGTCCAGCGCCGCTTGGGCTTGCCGAAGTACAGTCCGCCGGTCAGTTCGCGCACGAAGATAAACTCCACGTCCCTCACCACGTCGGGTTTCAGGTTGGTAGAGTCGACCAGCATCGGAAAGACCTTGACCGGACGCAGGTTGGCGAACAATCCCAGGTATTTACGCATTTCCAGCAGGCCGTCCTCGGGTCGCACTTTATTTAAAGGGTCGTCCCACTTGGGGCCTCCCACCGCGCCCAGCAATACGGCATCGCTTTTCTTGCACAATTTCAAAGTATCCCCGGATACCGCCACGCCTTCCGCGTCGATAGCCGCCCCGCCGACAAGCCTCTCGGTCATGTTGAAATTATGGCCGTATTTCTTGCCGACCGCCTGCAAGACCTTCACGGCCTCGGCGGTTACATCCGGGCCGACGCCGTCGCCGGGTAATACTGTCAGGTTAAAGTTCACTTATGTCCTCCATCAGGTCGTCATTGCGAGAGCGAAGCCCGTGGCAATCCTAATCAATAACTTGATACTGTTACGGATTGCTTCGCTACGCTCGCAATGACATTTTATTTTAAATATTTTCTAAGCTCTCGAATTAGCTAGCCGCTTTTTGGTATATTCGATAAGCCCGCCGGCGGCAATCAGTTCCGCCATGAACTCCGGGTAAGGCTCGGCGGTAAATTCCATATTCCGGGTTACGTTCTTTATTTCACCGAGGGCGAGGTCAACTTCCAGAATGTCGCCGGCTTCGGTATTATCGACCGCCTCCGGGCACTCCAGGAGCGGCAGGCCGATATTGATGGCGTTGCGGAAGAAGATACGGGCGAAGCTCCTGGCGATGACGCAGGAGACGCCGGCGGTCTTGATGGCCAGCGGGGCGTGCTCCCGCGAGGAGCCGCATCCGAAGTTGGTGGTGGCCATGATGATATCGCCGGACTTTACGGTGTGAATAAAGTCAGCATCGATGTCTTCCATGCAGTGCGCGGCGAGTTCATCGGGGTCGGAGACATTCAGGTAACGCGCCGGGATAATAACGTCCGTATTTACATCCTCGCCGTATTTATAGACCTTGCCTTTGAGTTTCATGTTAGCTCCTTATACCCCCACCAGCTTGCTCTCCCAGCCCTTCACGCATCATTATCTTCATCTTTTGCCACCCTTCCCATGACATCGTCCGGACCGACGATTTTTC
>CAZPAS010000230.1:0-1973 GCA_964584575.1 uncultured Dehalococcoidaceae bacterium
CCTTGATTATAGTCCCCTGGTTATACAACTTTAGAAACGGCTCCCCGAAATCTATAAGTCCCATGTCGCGGATTGCTTTAGTGAAAAAGCGTACGTAAAGCAGGTGCATGACGGCGTGTTCTGTCCCGCCGGAGTAGAAATTAACGGGGCACCAGAGTTTCACCTGGTCGGCGTCGAAAGCGGCCTGGCTGTTATGCGGACTGCAGTAACGCAGGTAATACCACGACGAACATACGAACGTGTCCATGGTATCGGTTTCCCGCCTGGCCGGCCCGGCACACTGCGGGCAGGTGGTATTGACGAATTGCTCGTTATATTTTAGCGGTGATTCGCCGGTTGGTTTGAACTCGGCGTCCTCGGGTAGCAGGACAGGTAAATCCTTCTCCGGCACCGGTACCAGGCCGCATTTATCACAATAAACCATGGGTATCGGAGCACCCCAGTAGCGCTGCCGCGAAATCAGCCAGTCGCGGAGTCGATAACTCACCGTGCGTTTACCCCACCCCTTCTCCTCGAGGAACTCGGTGACTTTTTCACTGCCTTCCTGGCTGAGTAAACCATTGAACTGACCTGAATTGGCCATCGTGCCCGGCTCGATATAGGCTTCTCCCAATTCCTCTCCCTGCCATTCCGGGGGCGATATCACCACGGGAATGGGCAGGTTATATTTCCTGGCAAAGGCGAAGTCACGTTCGTCGTGGGCGGGCACGGCCATAACCGCCCCGGTACCGTAGCGCAGCAATACGTAGTCGGCAATCCAGATGGGCACTCTCTCACCGTTGAGCCGGTTGATGCAGTATGCCCCGGTAAAAACACCGTCTTTTTCCCTTTCTGTGGATAGCCTTTCTATCTCGCTCTGACGCTTCGACCGGACGATGTAGGCTTCGACCTCTGATTTTTTCTCCGGCGATGTGAGTCTCGCCACCAGTGGATGCTCCGGTGCCAGCACCATGAAGGTTACGCCGAAAGTGGTATCGGGTCGCGTGGTAAAGACCCTTATCTCTTTTTCGTCGACACCGGGATGCTCCAGGGCGAAGGATATTTCCGTTCCGTAGCTCTTGCCGATCCAGTTACGCTGCATTATCTTGATGCGTTCCGGCCAGTCGATGTCTTCATACTCCAGGAGTTCATCGGCATATTTGGTTATGCGGAAGAACCACTGCTCGAGGTCGCGCTGGATCACCGGGGTATCGCAGCGTTCGCACAAGCCGTCACCGACCACCTGCTCGTTAGCCAGTACCGTCTGGCAGGTGGGACACCAGTTGACCGGCGCCTTGGCGCGGTAGGCTAGCCCGGCTTCGTAAAGCTTGAGGAAAAACCACTGCGTCCACTTGTAGTAGTCCGGCAGGCAGGTAATAATCTCCCGGTCCCAGTCGTAAACGGCCCCGTGAGTTTTCAGCTGGCGGCGCATCTTATCGATACTGTCCATCGTCCAGGTATAGGGATGGATACCCTGCCTGATAGCTGCATTCTCCGCCGGCAGCCCGAAGGCATCGAAGCCCATGGGATGGAGGACATTATATCCCTTCATCCGGTAATAGCGGGCTTCAACATCCGGGGGAATATCATTCCACCAGTGGCCGATATGAAGGTCGCCGGAAGTATAGGGGAACATGGTAAGCACGTAATACTTGGGCCGGGGGTCGTCATCGTGGACGGTATAAATACCATCATCGGCCCATTGCTGCTGCCATTTTTTCTCAATTGCTGCCGGGTCATACTTCTCTGCCATGACTGTTCTCCATCCAAGAAAAGAGCTACTAATAGCTCATGGGTATGTAAATTGTAGCAATAAAGCAGGGGGTACGCAAGAGAAATACGTTGCGTTATGCACCTTTTTGCCTTAGAATGGTATAGCCTGTGCCGAAGTGGCGGAATGGGTAGACGCGGCAGTCTCAAAAACTGCTGAGGGGCAACCCTCGTGTCGGTTCGAGTCCGACCTTCGGCACCAAAGCAAGAATAACCGCCTATTT
>CAZPAS010000231.1:0-1953 GCA_964584575.1 uncultured Dehalococcoidaceae bacterium
GATAATATGATAGAGCGCGGCTTCGTGCGGGAAGTGGAAAATTTGCTTAAAATGGGGTATCATTTAGATTTACCGTCCATGTCCGGCATCGGCTACCGGCAGATAGGTCAATACCTCAACGGCGAGCTTACGCTGGACGAGGCGGTAAACAAGATAAAAACGGAGACCCATCGCTTTATCCGGCATCAGTACGCCTGGTTCCGGCTGGCGGACGAGAAGATACACTGGTTTGATGTCGAGAGCCAGGGTGATGAAGATATAGCGAAGGAACTGGAAGGGTTTCTGAAGAGCGAATAGCGGGGCTGAAAAAGAGATATGTTGAATTTCACCAAGATGCAGGGCGCGGCTAACGATTTCGTGGTTGTGGACGCGCGTAACATGGAACGTGACTGGCCGGAGCTGGCGATAGCCGCGTGCGACCGTCACCTGGGTATCGGCGCTGACGGCTTGATATTATTGTGTCCTTCCGGCAAGGCTGATTTCCGCATGCGGATTTTTAACGCCGACGGCTCGGAAGCCGAGATGTGTGGCAACGGCATACGGTGTCTTTCCAGATATGTCATGGAGAAGGGTATTGTCGGTCCTGATGTTAATGAAATAACGGTAGAGACCATGACCACCGTTAACCGGATAACCATGGAACGGGAAGGTGGTAAGGTTACGCGGTTCTTTGCCGCTATCGGCAGACCCGGGTTTGCCGCGGGGGAAATACCCGTGAACGTAAAGTCCGGAGAGGGCGGAGTAGTTGACATAAATGAAATGCTAAGTTATAAGGTCAAGGTAATTGGGACCGACCTGACTCTTAACCTGGTGTCGATGGGGAACCCGCATGCCGTTCACTTTATTGATACCTCGGTAGCTGATTTCCCGCTGAGTGCCGTGGGACCGCTGGTGGAAAGACTGCCGGTGTTTCCCAATCGTGCTAACTTCGAAGTAGCCCGGGTGCTCGATGATAAACAAATTGAAGCCCGTGTCTGGGAGCGTGGCGTCGGCGAGACGATGGCATGCGGCAGCGGCGCCTGCGCCATAGGTGTCGCCTCTAAGTTAATCGGATACACAGGCGGAATAGTAGATATAAAACTCCCCGGCGGCTTGCTGAACGTTGCCTGGAACGGCGAGGACGAGGTAGTGCTGGGGGGACCCGCGGAGACGGTTTTTGAAGGAATATGGCCTGATTGAGGTGTAACAGATGAAGATAGCCAAGAGAATAGAACAACTGAAACCATACCTGTTTGTCGAGATTAATAAGAAGATAGCCGAGAAGAAGGCTAAGGGCGAGGAGATTATCAGTTTCGCCATCGGCGACCCGGATATCCCGACACCCGCCCATGTCATCGAAGGTCTGTGCCAGGCGGCGCAGGACCCCGCCAATCACCGCTATCCGGAATCGGAAGGGCTGCCGGAACTGCGTCAGGCAATTGCCGCCTGGTATCAGAAGCGCTTCGACGTGTCCCTCGACCCGGATACCGAGGTGCTGCCCCTGATTGGTTCCAAGGAAGGCATCGGGCATATCGCTTTTTGCTTTATCGACCCCGGAGATACCGCCCTGGTGCCGGACCCGGCTTATCCGGTCTATGCCATCGGCACCCAGCTTGCCGGCGGACGCCCGTATTTCATGGCGCTCAAGGAGAGCAACGGCTTCCTGCCCGACCTTAACAGCGTCCGCGATTATATCCTGGCGAAGACCAGGCTCATGTGGCTGAACTACCCGAATAATCCCACCGGCGCCGTCGCCGACCTTGATTTTTTCAACCGGGCGGTGGAGTTCGGCAAGAAGCACGACATACTCGTCTGTCACGACGGCCCGTATTCGGAGGTAGCCTTCGACGATTACCAGCCCGTCAGCCTGATGCAGGCGGAGGGGGCTAAAGAAGTCGGCGTGGAGTTCCACTCGTTTTCCAAGAGCTATAACATGACCGGCTGGCGTATCGGCATGGCGGTCGGCAACGCCGA
>CAZPAS010000232.1:0-1942 GCA_964584575.1 uncultured Dehalococcoidaceae bacterium
TCCGTGGCGAAAATCCTCGATGCCGCCGGGGTTTCCTGGGGCACGCTGGGCAGGGATGAAATGTGCTGCGGGGACAGCCTGCGCCGGCTCGGCAACGAGTACGTTTTCGATACCATGGCTAAGGAAAATATCAAGATGTTCGAAGAAAAGGGCATCAAGAAGATAATCACACAGTGTCCGCACTGCTACAGCACCCTGAAGAACGACTATAAACAGTATGGCGCCGACCTTGAGGTCGTTCATCACACCGAGTTTATCAACAACCTGATTAAGGCTGGCAAACTCAAGCTGAAAGCCTCCGCAGACCTGGGCAACGTGGTCTTCCACGATTCCTGCTATCTGGGGAGGTATAATCTCCTCTATGACGCCCCGCGCGAGGTGGTAAAAGAAGCTACGGGCAAGCCGCCGACCGAAATGGAGCGCAACCGCGATAAGGCTTTCTGCTGCGGCGCCGGCGGCGGACGCATGTGGATGGAAGAGCAGGAAGGCACGCTTATAAACGTCGCCCGCGTGGAAGAAGCCCTGGCAAAGCAGGCGGAGACGGTCTGCGTCTGCTGTCCTTACTGTATGACCATGTTCGATGACGGGCTGAAGGATAAAGAAGCGGACGAGCGAGTACAGGTACTGGACATTGCTGAAATAGTGGCTAAGGCGCTGCCGGATTGACAGCGTTGATATAATATCATGGGAAGCCTGCGGGGCTGGACTTATCACCCGTACCCGTAATATAATTACAAAAGAATATATAGCCGAAGTCCCGAAATAATAATTACGGTAACGCCCCCAAGAAAAAAACCGTCGTTATTATCTAAACCACGTACTGGATGGAGCCTGGTACATGTTGGATTTCTTTAGTTTGTTTACAAATCATTCCGTATCGGATTGCGCGTGTTTCCCGCGTCTTTGTATCTTATTTTCCGGCGTTTCAATATTTGAGATAACTCAGAAAGGAGTTGGACTTGATGGTTAAGGAACTTCCAGTTATATACCTGCAAACAGCCGGCTGTAGCGGCTGCGCCGTATCGCTTCTGAACGCGGCCAGTCCCACCATCAAAAACGTGCTCATAGACCAGATTGCCCCCGGCGTGCACGTTAACCTCAGGTTTCACCCGGTAATCATGGCTGCCGCCGGTGACATGGCTATTGAGGTATTGGAGAACACCGCCGAGCAGAAGAAGGGCGAATATGTCCTGGTTGTTGACGGGGCTGTCCCCATGGCGACTGACGCCGTTTACGGAGCCGTCGGCGAGAGGGACGGCAAACCGGTCACCATGCTCCAGAGGGTGACGGAACTTGCCAAGGACTCGTTGGCGGTCATCGCCTTGGGCACCTGCGCCTCGTTCGGCGGCATACCGGCGGCAAAACCAAACCCCACCAATGCCGCCCCGGTAAGCAAAGTCCTCGAATCCGCCGGCATCGTGAAACCCCTCATAAATATTCCCGGCTGCCCGCCGCACCCCGACTGGTTCGTGGGGACGGTGGCAAGCATCATCCTGGGCGGTCTCCCCACGGCGGACGACCTCGATGACCTGCTCAGACCCAAGGCTTTCTACGGCAAGCTGATTCACGAGAACTGTCCCCGCCGCGCCTATTTCGACGAGGGGAAATTCGCCAAGAAATTCGGCGACGAGGGCTGTCTCTACGAACTCGGCTGCAAGGGCCCCATAACCTACGCCGATTGTCCCCTGCGACGGTGGAACAGCGGCACGAACTGGGTTATCGGCGCCGGCGCACCGTGCAACGGCTGTACCCAGCCGGAATTCCCCGACCAGTCGGCACCATTCTACGAGAAACTCGTTGACGTCGACCTGCCCACCATCGGTGCCTACTGGGCCAGCAAGGAGGAGAAGTAATGGGTAAAATAGTAATAGACCCCGTAACCAGAATCGAAGGGCACCTCAAGGTGGAATGCGTCGTCGAGAACGGGGAGGTCAAGGACGCC
>CAZPAS010000233.1:0-1923 GCA_964584575.1 uncultured Dehalococcoidaceae bacterium
ACCCCGCCGGCGATGACCAGTCCCGCCAGACTCACCGAGCGCAGCAGGTTCTTCTGCTTGACGCCCAGGTCGAGCAGGATGACCAGCACGGCAAAGACCGCCAGAGTAATCTCCGGTATGAACAGGCCCAGATTCAAATCTTGCTCTCCTTTATCTTTTCTAGCCGCCGAACAGGGCAGCTATGGGTGTAATACCGAGTTTAAATACGTCCGTCAGAATGGCGGGGTAGATGCCTACCAGCATAATTACCGCCACCAGGACGAACATATAGAATTTCTCCATGCCGTCGGCGTCCTTGACGCCGTTATATTCTTCTTTCACCGGCCCGTAGAACGCCTGCTGGAGCATCCAGAGTATGTAGCCAGCCGTCAGGACAACGCCGATGATGGCGATAATCGTATAGACCTGCGTGTAGGGGACGACGGTGCTGGTGAAGCTGCCCAGGAAGATGAGGAACTCGGCGGCGAAGCCGCTGGTGGTGGGCAGTCCCAGGGAGGCAAGTCCCGCGATGGAAAAGACGGCGCACATGACCGGCACCTGGCGCGCCAGTCCGCCCAGCTTACGCAGGTCGCGCACTTCGATGTTGTGTATTACCAGTCCCGCCATGGCAAAGAGGAGTCCGGTGACGACGCCGTGGCTGAACATCTGCAAAGCGGCGCCGGTCAGACTTACCTGCCCCAGGGCGAAGATGCCGAGAAGCACGTAGCCCATGTGGCTGATGCTGGAGTACGCAATCATCCGCTTGATATCGGTCTGCATCAGGGTTACCGCCGCGCCGTAGATAATGCCGATAAGCGCCAGAATTATCATTATCTGCGCGTAGTCCTGGGCGGGACCCGGGAACATGCTGACGCAGAGACGTATCATCCCGTAGCCGCCCATCTTGATAAGCACGCCGGCCAGCATCACGCTGACGGCGGTAGGGGCGTCCGTGTGGGCGTCCGGCAGCCAGGTGTGCAGCGGGAACATCGGGAGCTTGACGGCGAAGCCGATGAACAGCAGCCAGAAGATGGCGCCCACCGGCATCATTGTCTGCACCATGCCCAGTCCCTGTCCGGCGATGTCCAGCATACTCAAGCTGTGGGTGGTGAAGTACAGGGAGAGGATACCCGCCAGCATGAAGGCGCTGCCGAACAGCGTGTATAAAACGTACTTGATAGCCGAATATTCGCGTCGTCCCGAACCCCAGATGGTTATCAGGAAGTACATGGGGATAACTTCAATCTCCCACATGATGAAGAACAGCAGCAGGTCGAGGGAGACGAAAACGCCGAGAATGCTGGTTTCCAGCAGCAGCAGCCAGGCGAAGAACTCGCGCGGCCGGTCGTGGACCTTCCACGAGATAAACACCGCCAGGAACCCCAGCAGGGTCGTCAGTAGCACTAGCGGCATGCTCAATCCGTCCACGCCGAGGTGGTAGTGGGCGTTGAGTGCCGATATCCACGTGTATTTCTCTTCGAACTGCATCATCCCCGCCGCGCCAGCGGAGCGGTCGAAGACGACGAAAAGACCTATCGCCATTGCCAGCGGGATGCCCGTAAATACGGCGGCAACACGCTTGAGAAGCGCGTCATCACCCTTCCGGGATATCAGGGCGATGACTATCGCCCCCACCGCCGGCAGGAAGAGTATGGTCGATAACCAGTTAAAATCCAACTATTTTGTCTCCCTGTAATATTCCAGTATTTTTTAAGGGTTTCACCCCTTCAAGCTTCCCCTTTTATCCGAATATGTACACGCAAATGCCGATAATCGCCACGCCGATGACGATGAACAGTCCGTAGAGCTGCAGCTGTCCTGTCTGCGCTCGCCGGATTGCCCGACCGCCGCTCATGATGGTGTCGGACACACCGTTGACGGCGCCGTCGATGCCTTTACTGTCAAATAATGTGAAGCCGGTAAACAGATATCTCATCGCCAGCA
>CAZPAS010000234.1:0-1847 GCA_964584575.1 uncultured Dehalococcoidaceae bacterium
GAGTCGCCTGATAATCGGCAGCGCCTCGGCCTTGTCTCTATCGGCGATGCTGAAGAGGATATTTCCTTGGGGTGGCAGGGCCAGTCCCGCGGCCAGTATCGCCTTGGCCAGGGCGGCATTAAACGTGTAGTCGATGCCCATTACCTCGCCGGTGGACTTCATTTCCGGTCCCAGATGGGTATCCACGCCCACCAGCTTGGACATGGAAAAGACCGGGGCTTTGATGGCCACCAGCCTGCTGACCGGCCACAGTCCGCTGCTGTATCCCTGTTTTGTCAGGCTTTTCCCCAGCATGACCTTGGTGGCGACGTTTATCATGGGCACGCCGGTGACCTTGGAGATGAAGGGGACGGTGCGGCTGGCGCGGGGATTCACCTCCAGCACGAACACCGACGACGCCTGGCCTTCGCTGCCGGACATGATAACAAATTGTATGTTCATCAGGCCGTTTATCTTAAGACCCAGCCCGATGCGTATAGTATAGTCGACGATAGTATCGACTTCCTTCTGGGTAAGGTTGACCCCCGGATACACCGCCATGGAGTCGCCGCTGTGCACGCCGGCGCGCTCAATGTGCTCCATAATACCCGGAATCAGCACCGTCTCGCCGTCGCCGATGGCGTCCACCTCCACCTCTTTACCCTGTAAATATTTATCGATGAGCACCGGGTGTCCGGTGTCCAGTTCCATGGCAAGCCCGATATAGCGTACCAGTTCGGTGGCGTTATAGACGATTTCCATGGCGCGTCCCCCGAGCACGAAGCTGGGACGTACCATGACCGGGTAACCGATGAGCTCCGCTACCTTGAGTCCTTCTTCCAGCGAGGTAACACCCGCGCCCGGCGGCTGGGGTATTGAAAGCTCGTCGAGGAAGAGCTCGAACCTTTTTCTATCCTCGGCGAGGTCGATTGCCTCGGCGCTGGAGCCGATGATGGGCAGTCCCGCCTGTGCCAGCGGGGTGGCGAGGTTGACCGCCGTCTGCCCGCCGAACTGCACGATAGAGGGCGGGGGCGTAATGAACCCGGAGCGCCGGGTCTTACTGCTCTCGTTTTCCAGGATATCCCGCACGCTTTCCTCGTCGAGGGCTTCGAAGTAGAGGCGGTCGCTGGTATCGAAGTCCGTGGAGACGGTCTCCGGGTTGGAGTTAATCATGATGCTTTTATATCCGGCTTCCTGCAATGCCCAGGCGGAGTGCACCGAGCAGTAGTCGAACTCGATTCCCTGCCCGATGCGTATGGGCCCGCTGCCGATGACCACGGCTTTGTTGACGTTCTCCGGGATTGCCTCGTTTTCCTGCTCGTAGGTGCTGTAGAAATACGGCGTGGCGGCGTCGAACTCGGCAGCGCAGGTGTCCACCATTTTATAGACGGGGCGCACCTGCCAGGTGTAGCGCAGCTGCCTGACCTGCTCGGGCAGACGGTCCGCCAGCGTGCCGATTTGCTCGTCGGAGAAGCCGAGTCGCTTGGCTCTCCACATCAGCTCCGGCGTCAGCGTTTGCGAGAGCAGCGTCTTTTCCATGTCGATGATGTTTTGCAGTTTGTCCAGGAACCAGACGTCTATTTTCGTGTGGTCCGCGATTTGCCCCGGCGTGATGCCCCGCCGCAGCGCCGCTGCAATTGCCCACAGGCGCAGGTCGGTGGGGGGCATGAGGGGGTAAGTTTTGATGTCATGGCCGCGCTCCCACTGCGGGTCTTCCCAGAGGAGCGAACGCCTGCCGAACTCCAGCGAGCGCACGGCTTTCTGCAAAGCCGCCTCGAAGGTGCGGTCGATGGCCATGACCTCGCCGGTGGCTTTCATCTGCGTGCCGATGATGCGGTCGCCGGAGGCGAACTTGTCGAAGGGCCAGC
>CAZPAS010000235.1:0-1802 GCA_964584575.1 uncultured Dehalococcoidaceae bacterium
TGTGAGGTCGCCTGCAAGCAGGAGCATAACTTCTCCGATGGTATGTGCGGCATCAAGGTCAACGAACTCGTTACCGTAAGTCCGGATAAAGTCCACGTGGACTTCGTCCCCGTCACTACCCGGTTTTGCGACCTATGTGCGGACAGGACTAAAAGAGGAGAACCTCCCGCCTGCGTCAAGCACTGCCAGGCAATCTGCATGAAGTACGGCTCCGTTACCGACCTGGCTAAAGACATGGAGAAAACTCCCCGGTCGCTCATCTACGCCCCCAATTAGACCGCACTTTACTTAAAGGAAGCGGGAGGTTAGGACTCCGCAGGAGGCATTTAAATGCATGGTTGGATGGGCAGGATACTTCATGTCGACCTCAACGAGGCCGGTATCACGGAATTCCCGATACAACCTTACGCAGAAAAATATCTGGGCGGACGCGGCATTGCCTCCCGCCTCTACTGGGAAAACGTAGCACCCGGGACACGTGCTTTCGACCCCGATAACCATCTTATCTTTATGACCGGCCCCCTGGTGGCTACCGGCGCGCAGGCTGCCACGCGTATGTCCGTGGTCGGCAAGTCGCCCATGGCTTATCCGGAGGGTTTCTGCTACGGGAATATCGGCGGGTTCTTCGGGGCGGAACTCAAGAAAGCCGGCTGGGATGGAATCGCAATTACCGGGCGTTCTCCCGAACCGGTATATCTTTATATCCACGACGCCAAAGTTGAACTGCGCGACGCCTCGTCGCTGTGGGGCAACGGCACCTATAAAGTCGAAGAGATGCTGCGCGAAATCCACGGCGAAAAGATACGTTTTCTTACTACCGGCGTCGCCGGAGAAAACCTGATAAGGAGCGCCGTAATCTTCGGTTCTCACCAGTCCACCGCCACCGCCGGGTTCGGCGCTGTCATGGGTTCCAAGAAGCTCAAGGCAATCGTCGTCAAAGGCTCCGGCAAGCCATCCGTCGCCGACCCCGCTAAACTGACGGAACTGAACCGTTACACCATCAAGATATGCCAGCGCGTCCACCTGGCTATCCCCCCTCTGTTCACGGCGACCCAGCACGGCGACCTGCTGGAGGTCAAAGGCAAGGGCGGCTGCGACCGCTGCGGAATTTCCTGCATCAGAAATTTTTACCGCTACGGACAGAAACTGGAAGGCTACCGCCGCTGCCAGGCAATGGAATATTACCTGCCCTGGCGATACGGTAACGAAGATGAGCCGGTGGAAACCGTGTTCGACGCGCCGACGCTGGCCAACGATTATTCCATCGGCACCTTCGAGCTGCAGAGTATTATCGACTGGCTTTATGAGTGCTATAAAGCCGGGGCGCTTACCGACGAAGAGACCGGACTGCCGTTATCGAAAATCGGCACCCGCGAGTTTCTGGAAAAGCTGCTCCACTCCATCGCCTACCGCGAGGGATTCGGCAGCTTGCTCGCCGAAGGGCTGGTACGCGCCGGTGAGAAGGTCTCGTCGAAGTCCAGGGACATGTTCCCCAACTCGGTTGCCCCCATCGGACAGCACGACCTGGCTCCGCCCCGCGCCATCGTCGCCAATGCCCTGATTTACCCCCTGGAACCCCGCATTCACCAGCCCCTCATCCACGAAATCAGCTTTGTCAATGCCGCCTGGGGTATCGAACGCATGCAGACGGGCAGCACCGGCGTCACCACCAGGGTATTTCATGACGTCGCCAAAGCCTTCTGGGGCAGCGAAGCCGCCGGCGACCTTGCCACCTATGAGGGCAAAGCCCTGGCAGCGATGAAGGTGCAGAACCGCACTTATACCAAGGACAGCCTGGGGCT
>CAZPAS010000236.1:0-1770 GCA_964584575.1 uncultured Dehalococcoidaceae bacterium
TTATCTTCATCTTTTGCCACCCTTCCCATGACATCGTCCGGACCGACGATTTTTCCCGCCACGGCGCTGGCGGCGGCTACCGCCGGATTAGCCAGGTAGACCTCCGACCTGGTGCTGCCCATACGACCGACGAAGTTGCGGTTGGTCGTCGAGACACAGCGCTCGCCGTCGGCTAACACCCCCATGTGACCACCGAGACACGGTCCACAGGTCGGCGTGCTGACTACCGCCCCCGCCTTGATGAACGTCTCTATCAATCCTTCCAGTAAAGCGTCGAGGTACACCTGCTGCGTGCCGGGTATGATGATGCAGCGTATCCGCTCGTTCACCTTGTGTCTCTTCAGTATCTGGGCAGCCAGCCGTAAATCCTCAATACGTCCGTTGGTACAACTGCCGATAACCGCCTGGTCGATTTCAATTTCGCCCACCTCGCTGACGGGCCTGGCGTTAGCCGGCGAATGGGGTAACGAGACCTGCGGCTCTATACCGGTGACGTCGTACTCGACAACTTGTGCGTATTCAGCATCGTTATCCGGTTCATAGACAAGGTAGGAACGCGGCGCCCTAGACTTTATGTAAAGCTGCGTCTTGTTGTCCACGTGGAACAGTCCCGCCTTGCCGCCAGCTTCGATAGCCATGTTCGCCATGGTAAAACGACCGTCCATGCTTAGTTCATCGATAGCTTCGCCGGAAAACTCCATAGCCGAATACAGGGCGCCGTCCACGCCGATATCCCCGATGGTATAGAGAATCAGGTCTTTGCCCCCTACCCACTTCCCGAGAGTGCCGTGATAGACAAACTTGATGGTCGGCGGCACCTTCATCCAGATATCTCCGGTTGCCATGGCGGCGGCGATATCGGTGGAGCCCATGCCGGTGGCGAAAGCCCCCACCGCTCCGTAGGTACAGGTATGAGAGTCAGCCCCGATGACCACGTCTCCCGGCAGGACGAGTCCCTGCTCCGGCAGGAGGACGTGCTCGATGCCCATCTGCCCTACTTCAAAGTACTGTATGCCCTGCTCGTAGCAGAACTCGCGCATCAGCTTCGCCTGCTCGGCGGAGGCGATATCCTTGTTCGGTACGAAGTGGTCCGGCACCATGACGATTTTCGTCGGGTCGAACACCCTGTCCACGCCAAGCCGACGGAACTCCCGGATGGCGATAGGAGCCGTGATGTCATTGGACACAATCATGTCCACCCGTACGTTGATAAATTCGCCGGGGCTGATTTCTTTCTTATCGGTATGAGCCGCCAGTATCTGCTCGGCTAAGTTCAATTTTCTACCCCTTTTTTCTTTTCTTCTGCATGTAAAGCTATACCAGATTATAACCATTTGTGGAAAAGCGTACAAGCCAGCACTACTCAACGTCATTCTCGGGCTTGACCCGAGAATCCAGACCGCCCGCCCCACCCCGAGATTCTTCGCTTCGCTCAGAATGACAACTATTGAAAGTCTAGCTGTCTTTTTTCCCGGCGGCAATCAAGCGGTTAAGGGCGTTAATGTAAGCCTTGGCGCTGGACACGATAATATCCGTATCGGCGCCGCGTCCCGTGTAGGTAACGCCGTCGCTCTCAATCCGTATCAAAACCTCGCCGATGGCGTCGATGCCCTCGGTAATCGACTTCACCGTAAACTCGGTGAGGGAATTGGGCACCTTGACGATACGGTTAATCGCTTTATAGACCGCGTCCACCGGTCCCGTGCCGAGGGCGGCGTCTTCCCGCGTCTTGCCGTCCGGTCCGACGAGCCTTACCGCCGCCGTGGGCAC
>CAZPAS010000237.1:0-1727 GCA_964584575.1 uncultured Dehalococcoidaceae bacterium
CGTCTCCTTGCCAAGGAGAAGGTCGCGAGTTCGAATCTCGTCTTCCGCTCCATTTTTTTATTCCCTGTTTTTGTCATTGCGAGGTAGCGTTAGCGACCGTGGCAATCGCAATCATTGGATTTAGTCTATCATGGGGATTGCCGCGCTTCGCTCGCAATGACGGTATGGGAAAGCTGGATTCCCGTTTTCACGGGAATGACATGTGGAAAGCGGGAATGACCCGCCTACGACAAGGCTACGGCGGATAAACGTAGACGGATTGCTTCGTCACTGCGTTCCTCGCAATGACGGTTAGTCAGTCCACCTCTCTATTTCCACCAGGCAGGAGTTCGGCGCCATGCCGGGGACGTTCCTGGAGAGCATTCTCTCCGGCGTGAGAATACTCACGCAGCCGCCGCGGTCGGGGCTGTCCGGATTGCCCGGCTCGAGGGGGTCGTACTTGCCGGAGCCGTAGTAAGAGTGCGCCACGCCTGCCCTCATCCTCTCCGTGACTTCCGCTATGCAAAGCACGGCGCCGCGGTCGTTATATATCTTCACGATATCGCCGCTGGCTATGCCCCTGGCGGCGGCGTCCGCGGGGTTGAGTCGCACGGGACGCCACGAATACCCATCTTTCTGGACGCGGTGCCCCGGCACCTCGCCCAGCCACGAGGTATTGGCGTCATACTGCGTGTGGAAGGAGTAACGGGGGTGGGGAGTGATAAGCTGGAGCGGGTATTTCTGCGCCAGTTCCGAATTATAGCCTTCCCATGACGGGATATAGCGGGGCAGCGGCGGTCTTTCTTCGTCATTGGGGAGGTGCTGCATCAGGCTCTGTGAGACGAACTCTATCTTGCCACTGTACGTTCCCAGCTCTTTGGCTTTATCCGTATCTTTCTTGGGATTAAAGTGGTCGGGGGTATCACAGGCGCGTCCCTCGTAGAACCAGCGCAGGCCCGGCGTGGGCTGGTAGTCCTCCGGCATGGGTACGATGAAGTAGCCCTTCTTCTTGAATTCTTCAAAGGAGATATGTCCGGGCAGGTCGGAGTAGTTAAAGACCTTCTCAACCCAGTCCTCGTCGGTATTGCCCTCGGTGAATTTCTCCTTTATGCCCAGCCGGTCGGCGAGTTCCGTGAATATCTGGTAGTCGGACTTCGATTCGTACAGCGGCTCGATGCACTTTTGCTGGTAGACGATGATGCGGTGGTTGCAGGCGTTGGAGCCGTGGTGCGTGTAGCCGCCCGTGTTCGCCCACTCGCCGATGTCGTACCGTTCGAAGTTGGTGCATGCCGGCAGGATAATGTCCGCCAGGCCCGTCTCCGTGCACCACCAGCAGTCCTGGTTGACGACGAACTCCAGCCTGGGACTCTGGTACATCCGCACAAAACGGCTGGTGCCGGTCATCGTCCCGATGAACGACCCGCCGTAGCGGTAGAACATCTTGACTTCCGAGCAGCCGGGCGCCGGATAGATATACGGCACGAACTGCTGCTCCAGCGATTCTCCGCAGAAGGTCTGGCCCAGCCACTTGATGGGCGGATTGAGGATGGCCTCCGGCATGAGAAGACGGTAAACGCGCTGTTCCACCGGATTATTTGCCTGGTTTTCGGCAAAGTGATTCAGGAAATTGGGCCCGAAGGAACTGTAGCCGGGGAAATCAAAATCGGCGTTATAAGGAGGCCCCATTGTCGTGCCCCAGATATTGACGCCCGGTTTGCCGAGTCCCTGCATTGCCTGTAAAAGCACCA
>CAZPAS010000238.1:0-1632 GCA_964584575.1 uncultured Dehalococcoidaceae bacterium
GCGCAAATGACTATGAAGGACAACGCCGTACAGCCGAAATACATGGTGGGGCAGAGGGTTCTCATCCAGCCTGCTGACGACCAGGGAATGACACAGCGTGAGAATGATATCGTCCAGTACGCAGGGCAGGTGGGAGTGGTCTCCAACTATTACTGGATGAATCCGCCCAGCGGCCAGGTATTTTATATCTATAACGTGCGTGTCGGCGAGAACATGAAGGAGATTGCCGTTTACGAAGATGAAATAGAAGCCTGCCTGTCATAGCAGATTACAGGCGGTAAGTTTAAGGGTTGCCGGATATACGGCAACCCGTTTTTTGTTTGTGGGGATAATAAAATGGAGGCGACGGGCGGATTCGAACCGCCGAATAGGGGTTTTGCAGACCCCCGCCTTAACCACTTGGCCACGTCGCCCCGGTTACGCTTAACATTCTAAGCTATCAGGCGAAATGATGCAATATCCTTTTTATAAGGGGAACAATGCGATGGCGCTTTTTTCGACCTCACCCCTATTGTTATGGTGAACCTATCCCCTCGAAGAGTCTTCGACCTGTATCCCCCTTCCCTTGGTCATTTATGAAGGGAAAGGGGAATGAATTTTTAGAAGAGGGGCTTCGCCCCTCTTAGACACCCTGCTCTCTCGTCATTCCCGTGCAAACGGGAATCCAGTATGTGTGGGGTGTCTGCCGGAAATAAAGATTTTTTATTATGTTTCCCACGCCTCCCTGCCATTTACAGCCTACCCCTATATTTGGTAAATTAAAGTGTAAGGTTACTCCCCCGCAGGAGGTGCCGTCATGCCAGAAGCCTACGCCAGAGCCGGCGTGGATATCAATGCCAAGAATGTTTCCAACAAGCTTATCGGAAAAATCGTCAGCGCCACCCACCGTCCGGAAGTATTAAGCGACGTGGGCTTTTTCAGCGGCATGTACGAGTTCAAGGGATACCAACAGCCGGTACTTGTCTCCAGCACGGACTCCGTGGGCACTAAGATAAAGCTGGCGGTTGCCATGGAAAAATATGACACGGTCGGCATCGACATCGTCAGCCACTGCGTCAACGACATCTTCACCTGCGGCGCCAGCCCGATATTCTTCCTCGACTATATCGGCATCGGTAAGCTCGTGCCGGAGAAGGTGGAGGCAATCGTTGCCGGGCTGACGCAGGCCTGCGCGGACGTCGACTGCGTGCTCATCGGCGGGGAAACGGCGGAAATGGCGGACGTGTACAGCGGTGGGGACTTCGACCTCGCCGGGTTCATCGTCGGCGTTATCGAGAAGGAAGCCATCATCGCCGGCAGGGAAATCGCCACCGGGGACGCCGTCCTCGGCATGCCCTCCAGCGGACTCCACACCAACGGGTATTCGCTGGCGCGTAAAATCTTCGGCGATTCGAAGGAAGCCCTGCGAAAACGCTACCCCGGGCTGGATAGGCCTATCGGCGAGGTGCTCCTGGAGCCGCACCTCTGCTACCACAACCAGCTCAAGCCGCTGCTGCCGTACGTCAGGGGCATGGCGCATCTCACCGGCGGCGGGTTCGTCGATAACGTGCCGCGCGTCATCCCGGAGGGTCTGGGCGTAAGGTTCGACAGCAAGAAGTGGGAAGTGCCGCCCGTGTTCCCGTTGATGCAGCG
>CAZPAS010000239.1:0-1624 GCA_964584575.1 uncultured Dehalococcoidaceae bacterium
GTGTAGAGGCTGAATCCGATGGCGGTGATATGCCCGCTCTGGCGGGGTCCCAGCAAAGTCCCCGCGCCCCTGATTTCCAGGTCCTTCATGGCGATACCGAATCCCGCCCCGAGTTCGGTCGCCTCGTATATCGTCCGCAGTCGCTGGTGGGCGACGGGGGTCAGTCGCTTGCCGTGGTCGTAGAGGAAGTAGGCGTAAGCGAGGTTGGCGCCACGTCCCACCCTGCCCCGCAGCTGGTAAAGCTGCGTCAGCCCGAACTTGTCCGCCCGGTTGACAATCAGCGTATTGGCGTTGGGCATGTCCAGTCCGGACTCGATAATCGTGGTGCAGACCAGGATATCCACCCTGCCGCGGGTGAAGTCGTTCATCACTTTCTCAAGCTGCTCCTCCGGCATCTGCCCGTGACCGACGGCGACCTCCGCCTCCGGCACCAGTTCCCGCAGGTTTTCCGCAATCATGGCGATGCTCTGCACCCGGTTGTGGACGAAAAATATCTGGCCGTTACGCTCGATTTCTCTTAAAATAGCCTCTCTAACGAGGTGGTCGTTATACTCGGCGACGTACGTCTTCACCGGCAGGCGTTCCTCCGGCGGCGTCTCCATGGTACTCATGTCACGTACACCCACCAGCGACATATGCAGGGTGCGGGGTATAGGGGTGGCGCTCAAGGTCAGCACGTCGACCTCCTGGCGCATCTTTTTCAGGTACTCCTTGTGATTGACGCCGAAACGCTGCTCCTCGTCGATGATGAGCAAGCCCAGATTCTTGAAAGCCACGTCCTTCTGCAAAAGTCGGTGTGTGCCGATGCAGATATCCACCGAGCCGTTCGCCACGCCGTCGACGATTTTCCGCTGCTCCGCCGGCGAACGGAACCGACTCAGCATCTCGACCTTCACCGGAAAGGCTTCGAGTCGCTCGGAGAAAGTGTCGTAGTGCTGCTGCGCCAGCACGGTGGTGGGCACCAGCACGGCCACCTGCCGGCCGTCCATCATCGCCTTGAAAGCCGCCCGTATGGCGACCTCCGTCTTGCCGTAGCCGACGTCCCCGCAGACGAGCCGGTCCATGGGGCGGGACTTTTCCATGTCTCCCTTGACCTCCCGCAGGGCTTCAAGCTGGTCTTGCGTTTCCACGTAAGGGAAAGCCGACTCAAGTTCCTGCTGCCAGAGCGAATCGCGGGCGAAGGCGAAACCCGGCACGACCTCCCGCGAGGCGTATAGTTCCAGTAATTCTTGTGCGAGCAGTTCCGCCGCTTCCTTGGCGCGCTGCTTGGTCCTGATCCATTCCTGCGTGCCGAGTCGGCTTAAAACCGGCGGTCTGTCCCCCGCCCCGATATAGCGGCTGACCCTGTCTATCTGGTCGGTGGGTACATACAAAATATCCCCCGCCGCGTACTTTAACACCAGGTATTCTTTTTCAACCCCGGCGGCCTTGAGCATGGTTACACCGGTGAACCTGCCGATACCGTGCTCGACGTGGACGACGAAGTCGTCGGGGATTATGTCAACCATGAGTTTGTGGCGGGGGGCGGGGCGTTTCCTGGCAAGTCGGCGCTGCTTGACGAAGCCGAAAATCTCGGAGTCGGTAAAGAGATACGTCTCCCCTCCCATGACCCAGCCCTCCGGCA
>CAZPAS010000240.1:0-1586 GCA_964584575.1 uncultured Dehalococcoidaceae bacterium
TGATAGGGATTGCCGCGCCTTCCCTTCGGGAATGGCTCGCAATGACCAAATAACTACTGTCAAGGAGTTTGCTTATGAGCTGGCAAGAAGAATACAAGAAAAAGCTGGTAACGCCGGAGGAAGCCGTCAGCGTTATCAAGTCCGGCGACCGCGTCTGCTTCGTGCAGGGGAACGAACCCCAGGCCCTGGGACTGGCGCTGGCGGGTCGACTGGGAGAGATAGAGAACGTGCTGCTCTCGCTGCGCACGCCGGGACGGGACTTCGGCTGGTACGACCCCGTCTTCGAGATGTCCTTCAAGATAGAGGTCGGCTTCCCGCTGCCCATCGTCCGGCAGATAATCGCCGAGAGACGGTGCGACCTGGCCATCGGCCAGCTCGGATTCGTTTTCGAGGAACCGGACCGCGGCCCTGCCGATGTCGTTATGATAGAGCTATCGACACCCGACGACCACGGCTATTGCAGTTTCGGCGCCTCGGTCTGGACCAAGAAATCCGAATGTAAAAATGCCAAGTGCGTCCTCGCCGAGGTCAACAAAAACCTTATCAGGACCTACGGCGATAACTACATCCATGTTTCCGAGATAGACTATTTCGTCGAGCACACCCCATCCGGTAAACAGCCCGGCGGTACCGACCTGCTGGGACGCAAGAGCGTGGAAGCCGGTGAAGCGGAAAAGAAAATCGCCGGTTTTGTAGCCGAGCTTATTAAAGACGGCGACTGCCTGCAGGTTGGCGTCGGCTCCACCAGCGAATGGTGCTGCACCCTGGGCACTTTTGAAAGTTATAAAGACCTGGGCTGGCATTCCGAGACCACACCCAGGGGTATCATACCGCTGATACGCAAAGGCATCGTTAACGGCAGCCGCAAGAACTTACATACCGGCAAAGCTGTCGCTACCGCCTGCGGCGGCGGCTCCAAGGAAGACATGGACTTCGTCAATATGAACCCGGTTTTCGAGCTGTACAGCGCCGAATACGCCCTGGATGTACGCGTTATCGCTCAGAACGACAATATGGTGGCTATCAACAGCGCCGTCAGCGTCGACTTCGCCGGGCAGATTGCCGCCGAGTCCATCGGCCCGCGGGTTATCAGCGGCGCCGGAGGCCAGACATCCTTCGCCATCGGCTCCTTCCTCTCCAGGGGCGGCCGCAGTATCACGGTGATGACATCGACGGCAGGCAGCGGCGAGAAACGACTCTCCCGCATCACTCCCCTGCTCGCCGAGGGAACGATTGTTACCGTGCCGCGCACCATCAGCGATTACGTCATCACCGAATACGGCATCGCCCATATCAAGGGCAAGACACAGCGCCAGAGGACGGAGGAGCTTATCGCCATCGCCCACCCGGACTTCCGCGCCGACCTTAAGAAGGAAGCCCGGAAGCTGTACTGGCCCTAATCCTTAAAGCACGTAAGACAAATTGGAGAGTTCAAGAGGGGCGCCAGCCCCTCTTCTCTTTCTTCCACAAATCTGTATTCAAATCTTGAAAAGCAGCCTCTTTGTTGCTACAATAAAGAGTTGTCACCCGTGCCGAGGTGGCGGAATGGCAGACGCGCTACGTTCAGGGCGTAGTGTCCGTAAGGG
>CAZPAS010000241.1:0-1501 GCA_964584575.1 uncultured Dehalococcoidaceae bacterium
AGGCAGAGCTTGAGCTCCATGTCCAGCGGGTTGCCGATGTTGAACCGCTGCGGGTCTTCCTGCCCGAAGACTATTTCCATGTCGCGCTCGGAGGCCAGGTTGACGGTGGAGAAATGGCCGGGGATGGTCTTGACGGGCTGGGGGCCTTCCAGCAGGCTTTCGGCGTCGCCGCCGATGGTAAGCATGGGGGTGACGTGAATCGTCCCGAAGGTGCTGGTGCCGGTGAGGACCTCGGCGATAAAGGGGTCGGAGGCATCGGGCGGGGATATGGAGAGGCGGGGGTCGGTCACGCCGAGAGATACATCGGTTATCATGCCGAAGAAGCGGCGTTTTTGGCCTTCGATGGTGACGTAGCGCCCCACCACCATGTCCTCCACGGAGACGGGACTGTCCAGGCGTACGTCCACGCCTTTTTCCAGCGAGGCTTCGGTCACGATACCGAGTTTCCGGCTATTTTCCTGATTCATCAGTTATCCCCCGGGTTGAAAACAATGGATTCGTTTTTCGTTTTTCAAAATTTTATTTTATTTCGAGTGTAATTAGCTTCAGGTATTCGTTTTTCGTTATATGTTAAGTCAGCTTCAAAATCCGGGTATTCGTTTTTCGTTTTATGGTAAACCGGCTAAAACCAATCCCTTTCTGCCAATACTACGTTTTGCAGGGACAATCTACTATAATAATGAACCTAAAAAGCCCGGGGCGCAACATGATTTTGTCGCAATATTACCGGAGCCTCCCCAGGATATTTTTGAGTCGGATATAATCGCTGCTTAATAAGTTCGCCAGTTCCTTGCCCGCCGCCACCATGAAGGCACGGGGGTCGTCGTGGGATTTACTCATCTGGCGTAATGCGGCGGCGATAAGCTCCTCGGCGGAGACGGGCAGGGCGGCGTCGATTAAAATATTGAGAAAGCCGAACGATTGGCTGAACTCCTTTACCTCATCAGGTTGACATAAGTATATAAAGCCGTGGATGCGGGCGGGCTGCGGGGGCAGGTACTGGTAAAGCTTGTCCCCGTCCTTATGCCCCGCCACCACCGCCGTGAACTCGCTGCGGAGAAGCTTGTTAAGCTGGGGACTGGACTGGTACACGGCTTCCTCCGAGGCTTCGTCCCGGCCGCGGGCAATCGGCCGGCGTCCCGGTTCCAGACTGCCGGTGGTCGCCCCGGCGACGATTCCGTAGATATTGCCGGTCTTCACCAGGCTGCCGAGGGGCGGTATTTCGTAAAGCTCGTAGCACTGGGCGTCGAATTCCGCCGTGGAAGCTTCGATTACTTCCGCGATTTTGTTAGACGGCTGGCTATTGATAAACCTCACCCCCTTTTGGGCTTTAAGGAAACTCCTTCACATTGTATTATACTCTAAGTCTGCGTCATTGCGAGCGAAGCGCGGCAATCCCGATGCCCGTGTTTGAGATTGCCACGGTCGCTTACACTCCCTCGCAATGACAACGTAAATTTAGATATTTATGCTTAGGATTTACCCGCTCTATTTCTTCTTG